>CAKSIW010000086.1 GCA_934463175.1 uncultured Clostridia bacterium
GGTACAAACGGGACAGATAAGCTGGGAACGGCAAGCCTGTTTGTGGACGGAAAATACATTTCAAGCAAAAGCTTGGGAGCCCTCTCGAAAAGCGACCGAGGTAAGGAATACCGAACAATAATAAACTTTGATAAAGATAACCCAATTTACTTTGATAATATTATTCTGGCGGAGACAGATGGTTTTGCAGCCCCGTGTTTCTCAACAAATTCCTTTAATGTAAGCGGATATGAGATAATCGGATATAGCACGATGACGGCAGTAAGTGCAAAGAATGTGCTGAATACTGCACTGGGAAGCGGCTATAGTGTGGTAATTAAGGATAAAAATGATGGTACAGTTGAGGATAGTACCAATGTTGCTGGCGGAATGAAGGCAGTTGCGGCTGTAAAAGTGACTGTGACAGATACCGAAAGCAACTCATCAAGGAATATAGGCGCCGAAAGCTATAATGTTGAGTATACATTCGGTGTTCTTTATAAGATTTTGGCTTCACTGACAGGTGAGAATACGACAAGCATTGCCGATAGAAACGGCTGCATTGTATCTGTTGAAAAAAACTCTCTTGGCGGAAAAGTCAATACAGACAGTTATTTGAAGTTTAGCACAGCAACTGCAAATGACTCGCTTGCACGGTTTGCGGTCAATGATTCAAGCGGCACAAAAATTGCGTGCAATGCGGGCAAGATAGTTTTGTACAGCGTTGATATGTTTGTACCCACTGAAAGTCTAGACAAACTTGAATATATCAGGTTTATGAGAAGCGGCGGTGCAAGCAATTCAGAAAAGCTTCCTGTTTCAGATCTTACTGCGGGAACATGGAATAAGATATTATACGTTTTGTATAATGACGGCGAACAGTATTACGGTGATATATACGTTAACGGCGTCCTAAAAAAAGCAAAATACATGGATGGAAAGAAAGCTTTAACCGGGGATTTGAGGTTCTGTGTTTGCTTTAAAGAGGACGGCAAAGTCTTCTACCTCGACAACATCAATATTGCGGTTGTTGACAGCTTTGCAAGACCCGAAATCACAACAGATGAATATGTGGCGAGACTTAAGGCCGGAACAGACGGAACGATTGACGGATATAAGGGAAAGAAGGTCAGTGAAATTAAAAGTGCGGCAAATGGACTGACGGGAGATGTCTGCACTGCGGTCGGTGCAGCGGTGAAAGATGAGGATCTTGCTGAAAAGGGTATGTATTTTATGGCAACAAAGGATTATTCCGATGCTGCAACATATGGTGTCTATGCGGGAAAATACAGCTATAAATATGTTTTGGGTGAAGAGGATCATTCTTTTGGTGCATATACTGTTACGGTCGGAGGCACAAAAATCACGGATAATAAATATTCGGGTATAGGCGAGCTTAAAATTACTGCCCCTGTTTATAACTATATGAGTGAAGATTTTAAGGGAATTGCCTTTCTTGCTAAGTTTAATTCAGCCGGAAAGCTTGTTAGTATTGAGAAGACTCAAGAATTCTCGGTTGGTGCAAAACAATATGATGGTAACAATAAGATAGAGCTTTCGGTAAATATTGCAGATACTAACCATACTTTTAAAGCTTTTATATGGAATTCGTTCAGCGGAATGAAGCCGTTAGGAGGAGAGGTTCTGACAATATCGCCGGCGGGTTCCGGTAACGCAGAATAATATTAAGGCTTGCTGTGTTAGTTTTGACATTATTTAAAGGGCAGCGTGGTGAATTAATGCAGCAGGCTTATTTTTAGATATGTTTCAAAATTTAAAATTGCCGCGAAACGTTGCAACCGCACGGCAGTACCGGTAATTTTATTTTTCACAAACGGAGGACAAAAAGAATGAGACTGTTGAAAAAATATGAGAATAATCCGGTGATGTCACCGGACAAAATGCCGCGTGAGGTGCTGTATACTTTTAATCCCGGAGCAATAAAGCATAACGGAGAATACATACTTGTTATGGACACAACCGGACTTGACGATATACACAGACTGTGGATTGCAAGAAGCCGTGACGGATATAGTTTCACACCCGAACCCGAGCCGCTGAAGATGCCGCCGAAGGATCCGTATCACCCAGAGATGAACACTTATGACCCGAGAATCACCAAAATCGGAGATGAGTATATTCTGATTTATGCAAGCGACCTTGAACAGAATGAGGCAAGACTCGGGATTCTGAGAACCAAGGATTTTGAGAGTTTTGAGAGAGTGTGTACGGGAAGCGAGCTTGGAAACAGAAACGGGGCGCTTTTTCCCGAGAAATACAAAGATCTTTATTTCAGGCTTGAGCGTCCGTTCGGAAACGAGATGGAACCTTGCTCGATGTGGATGAGCTTTTCACCGGATCTGACATATTGGGGCAATGCAAGACCGATATTCTACAAAGGAAAGCCTTTTAAGGACGGGTTCAAAATGGGTGCGGGGGCTGTGCCGATCAGAACCGATAAGGGCTGGCTTGAAATATATCATACGGTTTCAACAACGTGCAACGGATTTATATACAGACTGAAGGCGTGTCTGCTTGATTTTGAAAAGCCGTGGGAGATCATCGGACACAGTGATTTCATTCTCTGGCCCGAGCATGACTATGAAATGCGCGGAAGAGTTTCAAATGTTGTGTTTACATGCAACGCGATTCCCGAGGAGGACGGAACGGTGAAAATATACTACGGTGCGGCTGACACAAACATCGGGCTTGCAACGGGAAAGATTTCGGAGCTTGTTGACGCGTGCCTGGGATAATTTAAGCGAATCAAACATAAGGAGTGAAAAGATTGGAACAGAAAAAAAAGAAGATTCCGGTTATAATTGATACGGATATCGGAGGAGATATAGATGATACGTGGGCGCTCACGTTTGCTCTTCTCCGTGAGGAGTTTGATATTAAGCTGATTACCACAGTTTTGGGCGATCCTACATACGGAGCAAAGATAATTGCAAAAATAAATGAGAGCTGCGGAAAAGGAAAAATTGATCTGGGATTCGGCAAAACAAGCGATGAAAAGCCCGGCTGTCAGGCAGAATGGGTTGAAAGCTACAATCTTTCGGACTATAAGGGTAAAATATATGAGGATGGCATCGGAAGAATGATTGAGGTTGTCAGAGAAAGTGCCGAGCAGGTGACAATTCTTGCTCTCGGACCGTGTTCAAACCTTGCAGAGGCATCAAAAAGATACCCCGAAATCGCAGACAAGGTTCGCGTTGTCGGAGTTTTCGGTGCTGTTCGCGTGGGATACTTCGGAGGCGAGGTATGTCCCGAGTACAATGTTATGGCTGATGTTGATGCCGCACGCACATTCCTTTCGGTGTATAAAAATGCTTTGATAACGCCGATTGACACTTGTTTTGACGCTGTACTTGACAAAAGCCGATATAAAATGATAGAAAGTTGCCGTAAAAACAGCCGTGCTGTTGACGCGCTTTTGGAAAATTTTGAAGTATGGGGAAGAAAGCATCCGCGATGGAAGAACGAGAGCTTTGACCACACCTCAGAGCTGTGTGATACCGTAGCGGTGTATCTTGCCATAACCAATAAGGGACTTGTCAATGAAAAACTTTGTCTTGAGGTTGAAGATGACGGAAAAATAATTGAGACAGACAGCGGCACAAAGATCGAGGCAGCAATGGAATGGAGCGATCTTAGCTATTTCCTTGATTTCCTGACAGATACATATTGTAATGCAAAAAACTGATGCTTGGCGGTGATATAAGTGAAAAAGGTCTGTATAGTGGGCAGCATAAATATGGATTTGGTGATTGAAACCGATTATCCGCCGGTTATGGGCGAGACGGTTTGCGGCAGCGGATTTAAAACGATACCCGGTGGCAAAGGGGCAAATCAGGCTATCGCCGCCGCAAAACTCGGAAACGAGGTTTCGTTCATCGGAGCAGTCGGAGAGGATTCGTTCGGCGAGACGCTTTGTGCAAATCTTAAAAGCGTTGGGATTGATATCTCGGGTATCAAAAGAACCGGTACAAGCGGCATTGCGATGATTGTTGTGTCGGGCGGCGATAATACAATCATCCTTGAGGGCGGAGCAAATCAAAAGGTGATGCCTGAGATTATTGACAGACACATCGATTTGATTAAAGACTGTGATACGGTGGTTTTTCAGCTTGAAATCCCGCCCGAAACTGTTTTGTATGCGATGAAGTGTGCAAAGAAACTGGGTAAAACCGTTTTGCTGAATCCTGCGCCGATATCGGGATTTAAGGATGAAATGCTTAAGTACACTGATATATTTATTCCGAATCAGCATGAAGCCGGAAACCTGCTGGGTATGAAAATTGATGACGCAGAGGCGGCGAAAATTGCCTGCGAGCGTCTTATGCAGCTTGGAATCCGACAGGTAATCATAACGCTTGGTGCTGACGGCTGTGTGTATAATGCTGAAGACGAAATAAAGCATACGAAGGCTTTCCGTGTCTGTGCGGTTGATTCAACTGCGGCAGGAGATAGCTTTATAGGTGCATTCTGCTCTGAAACGGATGTGAGCGGAATTGATGCGGCAGTCAGGTATGCGTCTGCTGTCAGTGCAATCGCGGTGAGTAGAAAAGGGGCCTCAACTTCAATTCCGACTCGCGAAGAGACAGAAAAATTTTTGAAAGATGTATGAGATACCCAAAATGATTAAAGGAGATTTTAATATGACAAACTACTTTGGGCTTAATAAAAAGGGCACCTGTTTATTGGATTACGCAAAAGAACTTTGCGATGAATTAATGGATGAATACGATGTCAAGACACTTCCGATTGCAGGAACATTTAGCTATATTCAAGGCGTTTTGCTTCTAGGATATCAGAAGCTTTATAAGGCAACGGGAGACAAAAAGTATTATGATTTTGCCAAGGAGTGGATTGATTATCATGTGACCTCCGACGGAAAAATAATTGACCCTGACCGAAGTGTTCCTTATTTTACGCTCGGGACGCTTGATTATCGTCAGCCGGGAAATTTGCTGTTTGACATTTATGATGAAACACATGACGAAAGATACAAAAAAGCACTGACACTGCTTACCGAAACAATGAAGGATTTTCCGAGAAATTCAAAGGGGTCATTCTGGCATAATGATTATGGTACAAATCAGGTGTGGCTTGATGGGCTGTATATGATTTCTCCGCTTCTTGCTCATTATGCCGCACGGTTTGACAAGCCTGAACTTTTTGACGCAGTTGCGTTGCAGATTACAAACATGTATGAAAACATGCAAAATGATGAAGGACTTTTGCTTCACGGTTGGTGCGAGGATAAGTCTGCAAAATGGGCAAAGGGCGATAAGGGACTTTCGGAGACGGTTTGGGCAAGGGCTTGCGGCTGGGTTGTAACAGCTATTGCGGACATTTTGGACTATTTCCCGAAAAATCATAATAAATATAACAGAATTGTTGAGACTCAGAACAAGCTTTTATCTGCCATATCAAAGTATCAGGATTCGGACGGGCTTTGGCATCAGGTTCTCGATAAGCCTGAGAATGCGGATAATCCACAGGAAAGCTCGGCAAGCTGTTTGTTCCTTTATGCCGCGGCAAAGGGAATGCGCGGAGGATATGTCGAGAATTATAGCGATATGATTGACATGGGTCTGAGCGGAATCCTTAGACATGTTGTCAAAAAAGATGAGAACGGCAGAATAATTATCAGCAAGATTTGCGCCGGACTGTGCATTGAAACGGGAACATATGATCACTATGTCAATAAAGCAGAATTTATCGATAATGACAGTCATGGAACGGGTTTGTTTGTTCAAATGTGCACAGCGGTTTATGAATTATGCCGTAAAGTTACTTCTAACGATGCAAATTGAAAATGGGTTCTATAATGAATGACAGAATATAAGCAGAAAAGTGTTTTTTTGAATATGGAGTTTGGAGTTTGGAGTGTTTTTCCATTTTGGAATAAGGACATTTTATGAGGGTCATACGGATTGGGACGGATTTTCGATGCCCACTGAGGGTTTCAAGCCTACAGAGCTTGACTGTGAAAACTGGATTTTAGCAGTGCACGATGCCGGGGCAAAATATGCGGTCCTGGTTTGCAAGCACCACGATGGATTTGCAAACTGACCTTCAAAATACACAGATTACGGGATTCAGAATACCGCATATAAGGATGGTAAAGGTAACGTTGTTAAAGAGTTTGTTGACGCGTGCAGAAAATACGGCTTGGCTGTCGGTTTGTACTATTCTCCCGCATAGGAGGAATATAAGGAAATCTCGGATTCTGAATATGACGATTGTTTTATCAATCAAATCAGTGAGCTTTTAACAATCTACGGGAATATTGATTACTTGTGGTTTGACGGCTGTGGATCGGAGAATCACCAATGTGACCTAGTGCGTATTGTTGGCGTCATACGCCGGTTACAACCGGAGATTCTTTTGTTTAACATATGGGATCCCGATACGCGTTGGGGTGGAAATGAAAGCGGTGTTGCACCGATTGACTGTAATTAAATGATGCTGTCGATTGTACATCAATTGCAAAAATCACATTGCCATATACTGCTCAAAATGATGTTAAATTTGCATCAATTCACTCAAATCCGCCGGGAAGAAAAACAAACATAGACGGCATTTTGTTTAAAAACTATGGCAAAGGAAAAATTTTATGGTCGGCTGTACCTATAGAGTGCGGAAAAATGTATGATTACTCGGAGATACTGATAAATATGTTAGAAAATTTCTTTGGGTATTCTGAACCGTCATTTAAATCAGACGCTCCTGCAGACGTAGAAATAACGGAATTTAAAGATAGCGATAGTATTTATATTAATGTTAATTTGCTATGCAGGGATTATAAGGCGAGAAAGGTGGGAGATATAGAGGTTAAGGTGAAATGTGATAGATTCCCCAAAAAAATATTGCTGCTACCTGATGAGAAAGAGATTGGGTATGATTTCTCCGAAGGATATGTAAAATTTGACGTTAAGAAACTTGATATTTTTGCGATGTATAAAATTGTGCTGTAATATAACAGGTTGGGATGTGCTTCTGGGATTTCGTCTGCGCCGACAAGTTTATGTACATACGAGCCGCAGTTTGCAAGTGATGTTTATGCAATGTATCAGTCGGTTTTATATGGGGACCCTGCGTATCAGAGGATGAAAGTTATAAGGAAGAGTGGATGTCAGAGGAAATGCAAAGTTGTTTCTGCAGCCGAGACGATTGTTATTTTAAAACACTTTGCTGAAAACCCTGTATGGAATCAATGCTTTGATAATTAAGAAAAGGAGTTGCCGAAAAGCGCTCAATTCAAGCAATAGAATTGTGTAATTTAACACATAAAAATATAGACCGGATAACATCGGACGGGGTTCACCCAACCGAGTTGATGTATGGAAAAATTGCAGATAAGATTACGAAGAATATACAGTAAAGAATATCAAACGAACTATGGAGGTAAAAGAAAATGGCAAAGGATATGTTGGACTTCAATGTAGAGCACAGCAAGAAAATTGACTCAAGTAAAAATTAAAGATCGGCATTATAGGTACGGGATGGATTGCGGACGCACATATTCAGCAATACGTTCAGATGCCCGATGTGGAGATTGTGGCAGGCGCGGATTTGGTTGAAGGAAAGGCAGAGGCATTTTTTAAAAGACATAATGTAGAGGGCGTTCGCTGCTATCCTGACCATAATACTAAGCAGGAGTAGCATATGAATAACAAATATATAGGTCATCCTTCTCAAATATGCGGAGTAAAAGAGGTTCGTATGGTTGGCGGCAAGGCTGATGGCATGCGGCTTTTGGAGGTTCGCAACGGAATAGGGCTTGACTTTACCGTTTCTTTAGACAGAGGTGCGGACATGCCATATATGTACTTTAAGGGCAATAGTATGGCGTATATTGCGCCGTGCGGGATGGTTTCAGCACAATACTACGATAAGGATGGTATCGGTTTTTTAAAATCGTTTACAGCAGGCTTTATCACCACTTGCGGGCTGACCGCGGTCGGCAGCCCGTGTGAGGATAATAGAGAAATATTGCCGCTTCACGGCAATATTTCTCATACTCCCTGCGAGCAGTTTTCATATTGTCAGGATGAGGAGTATATAAAAATTACTGACGTTGTTCGCGGGGCAATCCCTCATTTTGTGTAAACCTCAAATTAGGCTCCAAAATGATCATATCATCTAAATGTTTTTTGTGGGCTGAGAGCCGGATTTCGGCTTTCAGCCCTTAGCTGTAATTTAGCATGAAATTGCCGGTATGTCAAGGGCGCCCTCGCCAGAGGGCGTTTATTTCACCCTTGATTTGACGGCTATTTTATGCTACTGCGGTAATCTATCGGCAAAGAATATTTCAAGCTGTGAGTGGATTTGTCCCCAGTCTTTGCGCTTGCCTGTCCACTTTTTCGTAATGTCTATCATTGCAAGATAAAGCATTTTTAAAAGACTGTCATCGGTCGGAAATACGCTTTTATTTTTTGTAACCTTCCGAAGCTGTCGGTTAAATCCCTCTATCGTATTCGTTGTATAAATCAAGGTTCTGACCGCCTCCGGATACTTGAAATATGTCGATAAATTTGCCCAATTTGCCCGCCACGAAATAGCTATTTTATATAAATGAAAACTATCGTAAAAAGCTTTCGCTTGAGGATGTTTCACAATATATAAATCTAAGTGTTGTTCATACAAGCCGCCTGTTTAAAAAGGAAACCGGAAAAACCGTCCTTGATTATATAAACGAGGTTAAACTTACAAAGGCAAAGCAAATGCTTGATACCGGAAAATACAAAGTTTATGAAGTTGCTGACGAACTGGGCTTTAATAACTCACACTATTTTTCGACATTATTTAAAAAATTTTCAGGACTTACACCAAGTGAATATTTGCAAAACAAACATCTGAATTAGTATCTTACTAAAAACATATTATATGCCGATATAATTTATTATGACACCAACATGCAAAAGCATGCTGGTGTCATAATCTGACTATAATAATTTTATCAGCGATTGTTTACTTCATAAATAACTCAAATCCCTATTTTTCAACGCATTGGAGCGTTTTTGACAGTCAGGCATTTAACTACTAATTACAGAACAAAAACATGACAAAAAACTAATAAGCTTCTATCATGTTTTTTAATCAATACAGCATTTTTGCTTTAATCTCATTTTTACGTACATATGGTTCTGCCCAATATCGTGAATCAAACGAATTGTTTCGATTGTCGCCCATGACAAAATAACTGCCATTGGGGACAATATAAGTAAATCCGTTTTCGGTAATCCGCTCTCCTTCTGTTGCCGCTATGCGTTTGACCAGCATTTTTCCATCATGCTCAAATATTATAATATCTCCGGTTTTCAGTTCACCATAAATTCTGCTGCCGATAATGTAACTTCCGGATTTCAGTGTCGGTTCCATAGACTCACTCGGAACATATCCGATAAAAGGGAAACACTTGAATGCCAGTACAATAACAAACAGAATCAATCCCGGTATTATAAATCTCTTTTTTATCATACAGCATCACCGGTGAAGTATAAGTCGTTAAGTTCAGGAATTTTACGCAGGTACTTTCGTGCTTTTGACATTTGCGCTGTCACGATATTCGTCCGCATATGAAGCCTTTTGCCGATTTCCTTGCACGAATATCCTCCTACAACAGACATCATTAATGCGTCAATTCCTTTTGCAATACCGTTGGGTGTGCCCTTTTTTACTTTATTTATTGTTTCGATACATTCAACCTGCGTTTCAAATGAGGGAGTAGCAGCTTCTTCAGCTCGAATACTGTTGATATCCTCAAGTAATTGTTCCGCTTTGGATTTTTTCACTCCATAGCGCAGAGCGTCGCAAATTTCATTCCAGATAAGTCTATACGCATATGTAGAGAAAGTCCCGCCGCAATCACTGTAAGCTGCCTTGCATAAACCGATACAGCTGATTTGAAACAGATCATCATAAGAATAAAAGTTTGGAGTATCCAAACCGTGAATTTTATCGCTTATAACTTTACCGACAAGTCCCATATTTTCTTCGACTTTCTTTTGCATTTCTTTCGTTAATGTCATGATGCCAGCGCACTCCTTTCAAAATTTTTTCTTTCACGCTTTTTCCTTAAATAGTGTTCATATTCCTTTTTGCTTTCCTCAATGACAATATTGCAATAATACTCACTCAAATATCCGATATGAGCTTCCCGCTGTGGTGCGCCGAGCAAGCCGGCAAGCCACTGATATGCCTCCTGCTTAGTCATATAGTCATCGCGGATCAGTTTTGAAAAATGTTTGTGTGCTTCATTTCTGAGCATGCGAAGCTTACGGTCTGCCATTGTTCCCACCGGAATATTTGTTCCTGTATGAACGCGCACAATACATTGCCAACAATATGGATTACACACCGGATATAAAATTATAAGGAGGAAGATAAAATGAAAGCAATACTTGTAAATGATGATCAAAGCTTAAGATGGGATAACGTTCCCGACCCGATCGCAAAACCCGAGGACGTTTTGGTAAAGATTGAGTATGCCGCACTTAACCGCGCCGACTTGATGCAGCGCGAGGTTGACTATCCGCCGCC
>CAKSIW010000087.1 GCA_934463175.1 uncultured Clostridia bacterium
GCAGGAAGCCTAAACTCAGCTATCCTGCCCACTAAAAACCGATATTTTGTCATAGAAAAATCTAATTTACAGAAAAATCTCACACGCCCTTTTATCAGGCAGAAACCCTTGCAGAATAACCGGCTTCTGCCTCCTCTTTTAATGTCCGTGAGGAATTATATGTTTCTTATCCTTCTCGGTTCGGCAATCCGCATAGAGCAAATCGGCAAACACAATAAACAGTATGATTTCCGAAAACCAAATTGCCCTTCCTTTGAAACGCACGCACAGAAAGGCTGAAACAACCGCGCCTGCCGCAAATGATACTAACATCATGAAATGCATGGCGAGCTTCTGTCTTGATGCCGAATCACCCTTCCTGAGCCATTTCACAAGATAAACTCCAATCTGCCGTATATGGTTTGTGCAGAAAGTTGTCGCCATCGGTACTTTTTTTGCCTGCCGAAAGGTGTTGAACTGCATTGAGGCAATAAAGTTAATCGAAACCTGACATATCTGCGGCGGTGCATCATCGGGAATGAGTCCCAGCACAACCACGCAAAGCATTTCAAATGCCACAAAAAAGGTTTCCCACCGAAGAAGCTCAAGATTGTTCACATGCTTCGGCAAAAACTCCGAAATCACAGTTCCCAGCAAATATGCTGATATCGGAACAAAATAATACACCGCCCGTTTCCAGTTCATTTCACCGATCTGAACCGCCAGCAAAACGACATTGGCTGTCTGCGCATTGCAGAACACTCCTCCCTTTAGGACAAATGTATATGCCCCCAGAAATCCGCCAAACGCAATCATTAAAATAAAAATCCACAGTTTTTCACACTCCAGAATCTCTTCGCTTCTGAATGTGCGTATTTGCTTTTTCACACTTGCACTTCCCATCTCATCAGCTGTTCAAAAACGCCTTGTAGCCCTTATATGCCATGTAAATGTCAAGCTTTCCCGCAACCTCGTTCGGAGAATGCATTGCAAGAAGCGGCACGCCGGAGTCGATCACCTCAACATCAAGATTTGCAACAAACTGTGCAATTGTTCCGCCGCCGCCCAAATCAACCTTTCCAAGCTCGCCTGTCTGCCAGCTGACATCATTATCCTCAAATATACCGCGGATACGCGCAACAAGCTCGGCACTTGCGTCACTCGAACCGCTCTTTCCTCTTGAACCGGTATATTTTGTGAGCAAAAGTCCGCCGTTCACAATCGCAGCATTTTTCCTTTCACTTGTTTCGGGGAAGTTTGAGTCATATGCCGCTCCGACATCTGCTGACAAGCAAACCGAATTTGAAAGACATTCACGCAGAAGCAAGTCGGAATATTTCTCAGACGACTTGCTGCAAAGCTTCGCCAGAGTATTCTCAAAGTATCTTGACTTCATGCCCGTGTTACCCATACTGCCGACCTCCTCCTTGTCAACAAGAAGGCAAATCGCTGTTTTTTTCGGATTTTTGGTGTCTATAATTGCTCTGAGTGCGGTATATGCACAAACCCTGTCGTCCTGCCCGTAGCCTGCAACCATACTTCTGTCCAGTCCCAAATCACGCGCCGGAAATGCAGGAACAAGTTCCAGCTCACTGCTCATCAAATCTGCCTCACAGATTCCGTATCTTTCGTGAAGCAGCAGCATAACCCCATATTTCACCTTTTCCTTGACATCTTCTTCACATTCAAGATTTCCGACAATCACATTGAGCTTTTCGCCCTCAAACGCATCGGAAAGCTTTTTTGCCGAATATTGCTGCGCAAGATGCGGCAAAAGGTCGGGAATGCAGAATATCGGGTCTTCTGCTTTTTCTCCGATTGAAATGTTTATCTGTGTTCCGTCCTTTTTGACAATGACACCGTGCAAAGCCAGCGGTATATTATACCATTGATATTTCCTTATTCCGCCGTAATACTGCGTTTTCAGATATGCCATTCCGCCGTCCTCATACAAGGGATTTGGTTTCAGGTCAAGACGCGGTGAATCGATGTGTGCGCCGACAATTCCCGTGCCGTGCTCAACCGTCTCGCTTCCTATAACCGCCGCAAAAATGCCCTTCCCGCGGTTTGTGGAATAGACACGGTCGCCCACCTTCAGACGCTCCACGCCGTCAATACGCACAAAGCCTTCTCTTTCAAGCATTTCATATGCCATCGAGCAGAACTCCCGTTCCGTCTTTGCCAAGGTGATCGCCTTTTTATAGTCCTCGCAGAAATCAAAAATTTCCTTTTTTGTTCCTTCGCTGACCTGACCGAATGCATTTTTTCTCTCATAAAGTAAATCTTTTTTCATGTTTCGCATATCCTTTCATAATTATATTTGATTCTGCTTGTATATCTTAACATACATATCATATGCCGAAATCACTTTGTCAACATAATCTCTTGTTTCCGCATACGGTATGTCGGCAAGTCCGCCCGCACCGTCTGACAAGCGTTCGTCATTCAGCCACTTTTTCACATTTCCCGTACCGCCGTTATACGCTGTGATTGCAAGACTCACATCACCGTATGTGTCCATAAGATGCCTGAGATAGCAGCAGCCGAGTTTTATATTTTTTTCGGGTATAAACAAATCCTCCGGGATTGAATAGCCGAATTTGTTTTTTTCGTTGCATTCCGACGCGGTTTTCTCCATAATCTGCATAAGACCCTTTGCGCCCGCATTTGAAACCGCATTCGGGTCAAATCCGCTTTCGGTTTTTATCACCGCATACACAAGGTATTTGTCCAAACCGAACTCCTCGGAGTATGTCTCAACATATTCCTGAAATTTAATCGGATATATCATTTTCATTATTATAATTTTGCCGTTTCCCACAGCAAAATACAATAAAAGAAAAGAAAACAGCAATATGATAAACGGCCTCTGACAGCCACGTTTCTTTCTCACAGCAAATTCCTCTGTCTCATAATTTAATTTTTTCCAGAATTTCTTCCGCAAAATCCGCCATTTTTTCGGCACTGCCGCTGTTATCAACCATGACATCGGCTTTTTCAGAATACTCTTGATCCGACATCTGGTTCTTCATTCTGGCACGCGCTGCCTCACGGCAAATTTTGTCACGCTCCATTATGCGTCTTTCCCTGATCTCAGGCTTTGCCGTCACCGCAACCGTGAGATCGCATTTGAGCGGACTTCCCTTTTCAAACAAAAGCGGAACATCAAGCACAGCCGTCTCGGCTTTGCATTCCGCAAGCCGCCTTTCAATTTCCGCATACACATACTTATGCGTAATTTTGTTCAGCAATTCCAGTCTTTCCCTGTCCGCAAAGACAATCTCCGCAAGACCCTTTCGGTTGATTTCTCCGCTTTCATCAAGAATTTCACGCCCGAATGCAGCAATAATCTCATTAAATGCCGCACCGCCGCGCAGAGAATTTTCTTTTGCAATTTTATCGGCGTCAATAATTTCCGCGCCTCTCTTTTTCAATTCGGCACAAAGGGCACTTTTTCCTGCCCCTGTCGCCCCCGTAATTCCGATTATTTTCACACTCTGCACCGTCCGAATCCTATTTTGTATCATACCACGTCCTGCCGCAGCACATATCAACCTTCAGCGGCACGGTCAGGCTGACCGCATTTTCCATTTCCTCACGCAGTATTTTCTCGACAAACTCCCTCTCTTCAGGCTCCGCTTCAACAATCAGTTCATCATGAATCTGAAGAATGAGCTTTGAGCGCAGCCCCTCGTCCTTCATCCGTTTGTATACGTTCACCATTGCAATCTTGATTACATCGGCAGCCGACCCCTGAACAGGAGCATTCATGGCAACCCTCTCACCGAACGCCTGTGTTATTTTATTGCTTGATTTAAGCTCCGGAAGGTATCTCCGCCTGTTAAGTATTGTCGAAACATAGCCTTTCTCCCTGCCGCATTCAACTGTTTCCTCCATATATTTTTTTATTGAAGGATAGGTTGCAAGATAATCTGAAATATATTGTTTTGCCTCTTTCATTGATATTTTCAGATCCTGCGCAAGCGAAAATTCGCCGATTCCGTATACAATCCCGAAATTAACCGCTTTCGCGCCCGAACGCATTGACGGCGTGACCTCATCAACAGGCACATGAAACACCTGTGACGCGGTCTGCGTGTGAATATCCGTTCCGCTCACAAACGCAGCTCTCATATTTTCATCATTTGCAATGTGGGCAAGAATCCTAAGTTCAATCTGCGAATAGTCAGCGTCAACAAGCACCTTTCCGCCCTCTGCAACAAACATTCGGCGCATTTCACGTCCGCGCGGCGTCCGAACAGGTATATTCTGCAAATTAGGTTCGGTGCTGCTTATTCTTCCCGTTGCCGTGACGGTTTGGTTAAAGTTTGAATGAATCCTCCCCGTTTTCGGACTTATAACCGCCAAAAGTCCGTCAACATAGGTCGAACGCAGCTTTGTCAGGCTCCTGTATTCCAGAACACAGCCGATTATCGGGTGAATCGGCTCAAGCTTTTTCAGAACATCAACATTCGTTGAATAACCCGTCTTGGTTTTCTTTCCGTGAGGCAGTCCCATATCCGAGAAAAGCACGTCACCGAGCTGTTTTGGCGAATTTATATTAAACTCTCTGCCGGCATATTCATATATTTTTTTCTCATACTCCGCAATACCGTCGCTGAGGCTGTCTCCAAAGCTCTCAAGAGCATTGCGGTCAACATATACGCCTGTCTGCTGCATATCCGCAAGCACTCCGATCAATGGCAGCTCAACGTCATAATACAGCTTGTGCTGTCCGTTTGCTTCAAGCTGCGCAGCAAAGCTTTTGTGAAGCTCCGCCAGCACAAAAAGCTCTGCCGCAGCCTTGTCAAGGTTTTCATTTTCCGTCTCATCTTCAAAGCTGAGTGAAATCTGACCGTTCTCTTCCTCGTGACGCGCTCCCTGCATTGTCATTCCGCAAAATTCAAGTGCAAGTCCTTCTATATCATACGACGCACGTGTCGGCTCTGCAATATACGCCGCAATCTCAACGTCAAACTCAATGCCGCAATACTCAATTCCCGAATTTCCGAGTGCAATAATATCTTCTTTTATGCCAAAGCCAACCTTGCGCCGACCTTCGTCTTCAAAAAAGCTCTTCAAAAAATCACTGCCGGCATTTTCAACATAGAAAAACCTTTTCCCGTCAACGGTCACCGCCAAATCAAATCCGCCGTCCCTTTTTATCAACCGATATACCGCAGTTTTGTTTTTTGTATTTTCAAGCACAGCCGAAGGCTCTGCAAGCTCGCATTCACCTTCAAAGTCAACACTTTTTTCGGTTTCCTGTGCTGCGCCAAACAATTCAAGCTTGCCGAGTATCGACTTGAAGTTCAGGCTCACAAAAAGCTTCGCAAGCTCCTCACGGTCATATTCTCTGATTACGCAATCCTCAATTTTAAAGTCAATCGGAACGTCCCTGTCAATTGTCGCAAGGGTCTTGCTCATATATGCCGACTCACGGCCCTCGGAAAGCTTCTTTTTTACCGATGGAGTGAGTTCCGCGTCATCAAGGCTTTCGTATATGCCGTCAAGACTTTTGAATTTTTCAATCAGAGAAAACGCCGTTTTCTCTCCAATTCCCTTGACGCCCGGAATGTTATCGGACGAATCGCCCATAAGACCTTTCACGTCAATAAATTCAGATGGTGTGACATTATATTTTTCAAAAACACCCTTTGCGTCATATACGGTTGTGGTTGTTGACCCCATGCGCGAAACAACAAGCTTAATCCTCACAATGTCCGACGCAAGCTGCAAATCGTCCTTGTCCCCCGTCAGGATTGTGCATTCAACATTTTCTTCCTCACATATACGCGAAACAGTTCCGATTATGTCATCAGCCTCATATCCTGCCTTTTCAAGACATACACAGTTCATCGCGCCCAGAACCTTCTTCATCAACGGCAGCTGCACCAAAAAATCCTCGGGGGCAGGCTTGCGCTGCGCCTTGTATAAATCATACATCTTGTGACGGAATGTCTTTTCCTTCACATCAAACGCAACACAAAGATAATCCGGCATATCATCCTCAATGTTCTTGAACAAAATATTTAAAAATCCGTATACTGCATTTGTCGGAGTCCCGTCGGGTGCAGTCAGCATTCTGATTCCGTAATATGCACGGTTGAGTATGCTGTTTCCGTCAATGATAAGCAGCTTCTTCAATTTGCTTCCCCCTATCCGAAAGAAAATAATTCAAGCTTCAATTCTAAAAGGCGGATTTGAATTGCTCTCTTTCAGCTGTACTTATGTAAATTCCGACAGCCGCAGCTGCCGGAATGCTGTTTTCGTTTTATTCCGCCGCACTTTCGGTCTTTTCAGGCTGAATTTCAGTTTCCTTATCCTGTTTTTTGTTCTTTATTGTCTCAACGCCCTGAACCAGCTTGTCAATCGCCATCGGTATCATGTCAAGAACCCTGTCATATATGTTTGTTTCAGGACTGACAGGCATGAGTCTGATCTGACCCTTTCCGACAACCATAAACGCAACGGGAGTGATTGAAACACCTCCGCCCGCGCCGCCGCCGAACATTGTCTTTTCCGCGTCAGCACCTTTTGTTTGCGGTGCATAATCCGAACCGCCGACACCAAATCCAAGTCCAACCTTTGAAATCGGTATAATCACCGTCCCATCGGGTGTCTGAACCGCGTCTCCCACAATCGTGTTCACGTCAATCATATCTCTTATGCTTTGCATTGCTGTGTACATTAATCCCTGAATCGGATGCTGTTCTGCCATTTTCTCCACATTGCCTTTCTGCTCACTTTAATTTTTATCCGCTGTGCCGTGAGCCTGCACACCGCATTAAACCGTGCCGCAGCACGGATCTTTTACTTTTGTTTCTTTTTCAAGCCGCGGTATGCCCAAAATGTGCGCAGTGCCGCATTTATAATATGCACAAGCCTGACCGTTATTATTCCCTCCGCATACAGCTCAAAGGTTTTTTTTTCATATTGCGGATTCAGCTCCAAATCGGGAAATTCAACATATAAATATCTGCAAAGAAAGCTGTATAAATTCCCCATAAGTGCCCAAAATGCACCGTACAGCATTCCCGTATGCGCCGCATTCCCCGTACCGTAGGTTATGCGAAGCAAAATTCCCGAGAACCGCACCTTGTATTTTATGCTTTTAAGCATGACATTAAACACATCTTTGTATGCCGTATATTGAAGCTTCACTCTTTCAATTTCAGCAAAAAACCCCTCTGCCGTATCCTCTGTTTCTGTTTCTGAATCATTCGTTTTTTCTTTGCTTTCCGCAGCCTTGGTCTTTGCCTTTTTCTGTCCGAGCCTGCCCGTGTCAAGAGTGAGTCTGAAAACAGGATTTCTGAAAGCCAGCTTCAGATTTTTATTGCTGTATTCAATCACAACTCTTGTCCGTGCAAAAAGGACAGTGCATATCAGTCCGCAAATCAGTATAAGCACCGCAGTCAAATAAATCATACTACTCACCGTCCGATATACCGTCAGAATCGTGTGTATTTATTACCGCCTCCGAGATAGGCACACTCACCATTTCTGCATCATCAATGCTTTTCGGCAGTTCATCGAGACTCCTCTCGTCAAACTCGGGCAAAGCACCGATTCCCTCAATGCCGAAGCTTCTCAGAAACTCTTCGGTTGTTCCGAAAAGCATTGGCTTACCGGGTGTGTCAAGCCGTCCCTTCTCCTCAATCAGATTTCTTTCCAAAAGCTTGTTCACAATCGAATCACATGAAACTCCTCGAATTTGCTCAATCACGCCGCGCGTTACAGGCTGTTTATATGCCACAATTGCCAGAACCTCCATTGCCGCATTTGAAAGACTTATGTTCCGCCGCGGCTCTGCAAGCTTTGCAATGTATTCGTGATATTCGGCTTTTGTGCACATCTGATATGCATCTTCAAGCCGAATAATCTGTAAACCGCGGTTCTCTGCGCGGTATTTGTCAATCAGCGTATCAATTATGACACGCGTGCTTTTTTTGTCAATATCCAGTATATCCGAAATCTTTTCAAGCTCCACCGCATCTCCGGCGGCAAAAAGAACGCTTTCAATTATAGCTTCCGCATCACTTAGTTTCATTAATTAATCCTCAATTCCCTCAAGGTCAAAGCTTTCATCATCGGAAATCCTGCGAATCATATATTCTCCGCCCGATTCCGCTGTCATGTCAACCGCAACCTTGTTCATCTTTATCATTTCAAGCACAGCCAAAAACGAAGCAACAGCCTCAGATTTGGTTTTCACATTAACAAAAATATCCTTAAACAGCATTTTTCCGCGTGATATGAGACCTCCCCATATTTTCCGCACGCGCTCCCTAATTGAAACCTTTTCATGTCCGACAATCCCCGAAAATGCCCTCTTGGGCGGCGGAAGCCGTCTTTCTGACTTTGAAAACGAATTATTATATGCCTCCAAAAGTGCCTCGGGCGTCATTCGCGCATAGTTCAGCTCCGCCTTCGGGCGTTCAATCGCATCGGGCAGCTTGAAAAACAACACATTTCCCGCGTTTTCATGTTCTCTGAAAAATCCCATGCTTTCCTTAATCCGTCTGTATTCAATCAGGCGTCTGACCAGTTCGGCTCTCGGATCCTCCTCTTCGCCCTCCTCAGTCTCCTGCGGCAGGAGCATTTTGGATTTAATCTGAAGAAGCGTTGCCGCAAGCACAAGAAACTCGCTTGAAAGCTCCAAATCCATTTCCTTCATCTGAGCCATGACATTCATATACTGATCAAGAATTTCCGCAATCGGAATGTCATATATGCTCACCTTATTCTTTTTTATTAAAACCAGCAGAAGTTCCAGAGGTCCCTCAAAGGTTTCAAGCTTAAACGAAAGCTGTTCCATAAATGCTCACCAAAAAATCTCTTTGTTTTTATTCTCACAAAAACGGTATCAGTCTGACAATATTTGCAAAAAGCATATAAACACCGCCTGCAAGAAAGTTGAGAAATCTGCTGAACAGCGGCGTGTTTATCAGTATAATCAATATCAGAAAGCCATACCGTTCATATTCCATAATTCTGAAATATATTCTTGCCGGAAGTACGGCGTTTAAAACCTTTGAGCCGTCAAGAGGCGGAATCGGTATCAGATTGAAAACCGCAAGACCTATGTTCATTGTTGTCATCACGTAAAGCAGAATAATAACAGTGTTCACCACGGTATCCGCCACATCGCTGCCGCCGCTGTATAGCTTCATGATGATTTTTGTCAGCAGAATCGATATAAACGCCACTATGAGATTACCGAGCGGTCCTGCCACCGCGGTGATAACCATTCCCGACTTTCTTCGTCCCGGTTTGAAATTTGATGGGTTAACAGGCACAGGCTTTGCCCAGCCGAATCCGAACAGGAACAGACAAACCGCTCCGATCGGGTCAAGATGGCTCATCGGGCTGAGGTTCAGCCTCCCCATATGCTTTGCGGTTTCATCTCCCATTTTATATGCGGCATAACCGTGTGCAAATTCGTGAATTGAAAGCGAAAAAAACACGCAAAAGGCGGTCATCAAAAGCTCCGCGATTCCCTGCCAGCCGTTGCCGAACCACATTTGCAGTCTGTTTATCATAATATGCTGCTCCTTTTAATCAAACAATTTTTAAACGTCGTTTCTGACCAAATCCTCATAACTCTCCCGCTTAACCGCAATGCGGCTCTTGCCGTCCGCAGCCATAATAACGGGCGGTCTCGGGATTCGGTTATAGTTGCTCGCCATCGAATAGTTATATGCACCGGTTGCAAGAACCGCAAGCAAATCGCCGTCCTTTATCTCAGGCATAAAAACATCTTCAATCAATATGTCACCCGACTCACAGCATTTGCCGACAATTGTGACCTTGCGAGTTCTTTCGGCATACGGCTTCTCGGGCAAAACAGCGTCATATTCTGCACTGTAGAGAATATGTCTCGGGTTGTCTCCCATTCCGCCGTCAACCGACACATAGGTTCTGATGTTCGGAATATTTTTCACCGTCCCGACCCTATACAGCGTCAGACCTGCCGGTGCAACAATAGACCTTCCCGGCTCCATAACAATATACGGAATGCCGACATGGCGAAACGCCGCAATTCTGGTTATCACCTTTGAAACCGCCTTGATATAAAGCTCATAGTCAATCGGTGTGTCCTTGTCAGTATACTTGATTCCAAATCCGCCGCCAAGGTTCAGTTCCGCAAGCTCGATTCCGTAT
>CAKSIW010000088.1 GCA_934463175.1 uncultured Clostridia bacterium
CTCAGCTATCCTGCCCACTAAAAACCGATATTTTGTCATAGAAAAATCTAATTTACAGAAAAAATCTCACACGCCCATTTTCGGATTTTCTGACATAGGCTTCCGCTGCAAACAGCTTATCTACAAATATTCGCTCCATTGTGATTGTCTTAATTTCAAAAGGCTTAATATCATATTGACTTTCAAGTATTCGCTTTTCTTCATCTGTCGCCAATTTGTATATAAGCGGAGCTATTTCCATTGAAGTAACGGGTTCACCGATAGTAAATGATGTTGCTCCTATTTTAACTCTGCCGAAACGCTGCAAACTATCGTCTGTATCATAGTTAGTAACAGGCTCATAGATATATGTTGTGATAACTTCCGAACGATGTGTAATTCCTTCTTCTCGCGACAATACTGTATATTTTTTCGTTGCATCCGATAGTTTTTTATCATTCTGACTGCGGCTCATTCCTCTTGTGTCAACCGATAAATCTATATCCTCTGAAAATCTGTTAGTCATTTTCAGAGCTTTGTATAAAGCTGTTCCGCCCTTGAAATATGCCGGTAATCCATTTTCCTTTTGGAATTTTGCCAATTCTTCAAGTATAAGCACGACATAGTAATCCTTTTCAAGAACATCGCTGCGATATGAACATCTTTCGTGAATGTTTTCTATAAAAACATCAAACGCATCTCTGTCTAAATGCAGTTTCATACTCTTTCACCTCCGGCACTTGCAATATGAGCAAGCTGTAATATTGTTTTTTGATTATAATACACATCTGCAAGGGCAAGCAGTTTATCGTATCTCAAATTTCTTTTTTCTATATGGTCTGCAATTAAAGTATATGGCTGCTGTTCGTCTATTGGTGCTTTATCCATCATTTCAAGCACATCAAGAGTTTGCAGATAATATTTATTTTCAGCCGTAACAGGTGTTTTGGGCGGCTTAATCATTATATCAAGCCTTTTATCCGTCCGCACACATTCCTTTGCAGCATTGGTTACGATAACTCGCTTATTTGGCATTTGAGTTGTAAGTCCCATTTGATTCATTACCGATAACCCTGTTTCATATCCGATGTCGGGTAATATATATTTGTCAGCAATCAACATTTCTTTTTTGATTCCGGCTTCGCCAAACGGCGTTATTACTGTTTTGTAATATATTCCTTTTTGATAAAAACGCAGTTCGGAAATAATGTGATTATCAATAATCCGTTTAATTGCTACACTTACCGCAGCTGCCGCTTCTTTTTCCGAAAGGTTATAATCCTCTGCTACATTTTCAGCGATATGCTTTGTATATATAGGGACTCTGTTATCTTCCCTTTTTATTATATCGCATATATATTCTATATAAGTCATAACAAAACTCCTTTCTGATATATTATATCCGTTTATTTCGTTTTAATTACAAATATATTATATCAAAGAATTTTGATTTGTCAATTATTTTAATTACAACCCCTTGAGAAATTTATTTCACAAGGGGTTGTGTGATACGATAGGATAGGATATGATAAAATCACTTTATTTCAAGCAATAATTTTCTTGCTATTGTAAACATTCCGTTATCAACTGATGGTATATCACGATAACAAGTGTCTTTTGCAAATTCTTCATCGAGATTAAATGTAGGGTTGACGAATTGATAAATCTTCACTCTTGCGTTAAATTCCGCTTTTGTATAGTCAATCTCTCCGTTTGCATACTGCGTGATAACTCCTGCAATTATATCTCTGACCTTTTCCTCATTTTCAATATAGAAGTTTGGTCTTAAATACATATCTCTGTACTGATATATTGCGTTATTTGCAATAGATGTTAATTCACCGTAAGCATATTCGCCAGTTTGTCCGTTAAGCCAAGCATTGAAAATAAGTACATTTGATTTTGCTCTTGCGTCCGCATATCCCAAACCGTTTTTAACCTCGTCTAAAATTCCGCTGATTAAATTTTCGGTAACCGTGACTTGTTCCGTTGTTGCATAGCACGGTAATGATTCTTTCGGAATAGGTGCGGCATTTGCCGTGACTGCACTCGCCGTTAGTGACAATGTGATTAAAAATATAGATATTTTCTTCATTCTGCAAAACCTCCGTACACATATTCTCTCATAATAAATTCTTCCGCTCGGCTGTGAATTGAGTTCATTTTTTGTACCCATAGCATTTGATTATCTGCTTTTAACTGTTCCGTGACCGCTTCTTGTTTTGCCATTTTTGACACCATATCTTTCAGAATGTTGTGGCAAGTTTCGTCTATCTCCGCAAGGTGTTCCGGTAACTTGCCTTCAATCATTAAAGCCGTATAAAAAGATTTGTGATGTTCTTTCAAAAACTGCCTTCGTAATCTTCCGTATTTTCCGATTATTATTTCTTTGTGTCGGGTACGGTTAAATCGGGAATGTAATAATCACCGTACTTTGAATAGGTAATTTTGTCTTTCATATTGTTTTCGACCTCCGTTTGTGATAAAATTAGTTTATGATTATACTTTTAGTTTTCGGTTATCACCGCCTTGTTTTATATATAACCACTTTTCAAATTATCGCAAATGAGCCGCAGCCATATATGTATTAGTACAATGAATCAATCTGTTCATCGTCCTTTACATTATACTGCTTCAATGGTGTAGATTCTTGTTGTGTTTATGCTCGAATGACCGAGAATGTCGGCAAGCCTGACAATATCTTTCTGATGTGTATAGAAGGTTCTTGCAAAAAGGTGACGCAGATTATGGGGGAAAACCTTTGACGGGTCAACCCCTGCACGCTTGCTAAGACTTTTCATATCCGACCAGATGTTTGAACGGTTCAGAGGCTTTCCACTTTTCGTCACAAAGATACAGCCGCGGCTTCGTCCGCATTCGCTGATATATTTTTTCAGAAGCTTACAAAGTGCGCGCGGAAGAATGACAGTTTTGATTTTTCCCTTGCTCCAAACCTCTGCATATTGCTGCATGACCGCCTCGACGGTCACAAATTTCAGCTCGGAAACCCTGATTCCGCTTGAACAGATTGTCTGCATGAGATAATACAGACGCTTGTTTTTTCTGTCCTTTGCCGCCGCAAGAAGTCTGCGGTAATCCGCGGTTGTCAGCTCACGCTCCTTCGGAACGAAAAGTGCCCTTTGCGCACGGATTGTTTTCACTCTCAAATCGTGTCTGCCGCAAAACTCAAAAAAGCTGTTGATTGACGAAAGCATTGAGTTTACGCTTGCCGCCTTATAGCTTTCCGAAAGCTGATTTTTGTATGCAATAATCAGTCCTTTCTCGGGTTCTCTGCCGTTCAGCCATGAAAAGAGCCTTCTGATGTCTCTCAGATATTTTTCGCGCGTGGCTTGTGATTTTTCGTCCTCCGACAAATATGTTTCAAATTTTTCAAGCTGTTCCTCCACAGCACAACCACTTCCTTTCAGAGTTTATATATTTATGATGACAGCCGACGGCTGCAATGACAGAGCCGTCGGCTGTCATCATAAGTATTTTAACCTAAAAACTGAGGACAAAACGGACAAATGATGAAAGAATATAAAAAATGGGAGGCTGAAAGCTTCGGAATGCAGGAAAAAGTGAGAAAGTCACAAATTACAGGAAACGCAAATGCCTCAGTTTGGCTGAGGCAAAGAAACGATTTTTTAATAAAATGATTAATTTCCTTGCTGTCGGCAAACTCAGCTTCACGGCACGGGTATTCCAAATCGCATTTCCTGTTCCGTTGGAAAAACAAAGGCTGTTCAAAAGTCAATTGACTTTTGAACAGCCCTCCCAATCAGCTTTTGTCAGAGCCGCAGTGCGTTCTCTTCGATTTTCGAAAAGTCCTTGTAAAGATAGAGCGAGCCGCAGAGAATGACGGGCTTGCCCAGGCTCAGTGCGGCGGAATATGCGTCGGCAAGCGAGGCGGCACCCTTTGCGCGGATTTTGTGCCTTGCCGCGGCATTGCATATCTGACTTGGCGAAGCGGCACGCGGATTGTCCTTAACCTGAACGGCAAAAAAGTCCGAATTTTCAGCAAGTCCGCTTTCCGCAAGCTCCGCGAATGCGCCGTCAATGTCTTTGTCCGCCATGAAGGCTGTTATGAACACCGCACCGTGCCAATCGGGAAATCCGCGTGTCAGACTGCGGACAAGAGCCTGCATACCGCCGCGGTTGTGCGCTCCGTCATAAATCACGGTCGGGCTGCGGCGGATAACTTCAAATCTGCCTGCGTTTTTTGCAGCTTTAATGCCTTCTCTGATATATTCCTCACCGACCCCGAGCCTTGCGGCGGTTTCTGCGGCAACAGCTGCATTTTCGGGCTGATAGCTGCCGCAGATTCCGCTTGTGAGACCGCGGAGAGTCCGACCGTCTGACAGGGTGCAGTCAAAGCTTTCGTGAAAATCCGAAATGCCCGTAACGTGCGGTGCTTTTGCAAAAACAAGGGTGTTTCCGCGTTCGCGGCAGGCATCGGCGATGACCGCGGCGGCGTCATGCACTTGGGGGGCTGAAACCGTCAGCCCCTGCGTGCCGTCCGTGCGTTTTTTGATTATTCCTGCCTTTTGTGACGCAATTTCCGGGATTGTGCCGCCGAGATATTCCGTGTGGTCAAGCGAGATTCCCGTTATGACCGAGGCAAGAGGAGGAGGGATTATGTTCGTTGCATCCCGTGTTCCCCCGAGACCTGTTTCAAGAATAACAAGACCGCATTTTTTCTGCTTGTAATAGCAGAATGCGGCGGCAGTCCAGATTTCAAACTGCGTCGGAGATTCGCCCTGTTCGGCGCACACCTTTTCAACCGCCGATTCAACCTCGCCCATCACGCGGTCAAGGTCGCTCTGCGATATATATTCGCCGTCAATTGAAATTCTCTCGCGGACGCTGACAAGGTTCGGAGAGGTGTATTTGCCTGTTTTAATACCTGCGGCAGTGAAAATGCACTGCAAAAAGCTGCACACCGAGCCTTTTCCGTTTGTGCCTGCAACGTGAATGAAGCTGAGGTCATTCTGCGGATTGCCGAGAAAGCGGAGGAGACATTCAATGCTCTCCAGTCTGAGACGTGCAATTGCCTGAAAGCTGTTTGCAAATTTTTTGAAATCGTGATTATCCATTGTGCCGTGCCACCCGTCCTGCAAAGAATTTGAGATATGCCTTGCCCGAGAGCAAAACCGCAGACTGCATGGCGGCTTTGAGGAGTGAAGCCGCAAAGCGAACGGCAATTGCCGAACCATAGCTTGGGAAAATGCCGACCTGAACAAGAAAAATCGGTGTCACGAACATGTCAAGCATGAACTGTGCAAGCACGCAGAGGCACGCCTTTGCATAGAAGTGAGTTTGGTTTTTATGTGTGTCGAACATGAAAAAACCAAACAGAAAGCCGCTCAGAAATTCGACCAGGGTAATCTGCGGCATAAAGCTGCCGACAGGCGAGAATAGTGCGTTGAAAATGTCACCGACCGCGGCTGAGGCTCCTGCCCACAGCGGTCCGAACAGCACACCCGTCAAAAAAACGGAGATGAATTTGAGCGGAATTTTGATGTAGTTTCCGATTCGGATTGTTGCGGTCAGTGCCAGAATCACGGTTATCGCGGTCAGCAGGGCAAGGGCGCATAAATCCTTTGTTGAAAGCTTTTTGAAAATAAAAATTTTACTCATAAAAAATCCTTTCTGCAGCCGGCTGCAAAAAGGGCTTAAAAAGTCGGAATGCAGCAACGGAATGCGGGATTAACACCGCAAGCCGAAAGGCTTTTCGTAGAAGCGGCAACTTCCCGTCCGCTTCTCACTTAACGCGTTAATCCCTACTTTGCTTTATTGTCTTTAATTATTTTTAACTTGATTAGCTTTCCGGACACGCCTTAATCGGCATAAATTCGGAAAAATTTGATTTGCCGTCTTTGCCGTGCGTCAGAATGCCCGAATCCTCCGCACCGAAATCTTCTCAAAAATCAATCAGATTAAGGTCAAAGAATTATATTAAGAGTGAAAATTTTCATTCACACAAAGCAAAAACGCAGTTTATACTGTCTTAACACCGTTTGAACGGAAATCCGTATTTTGAAATCGGGCTCAGCCTAACACCGCTTGTGCGGAAATCCGTCTCTTGAAATCGGGCTCAGTTCCCTTGTGACTGAATTATTTCAGCTGATTTCTGTTGTCCTTGACAATGCTTATGCACTGTTCAAGGTCGCGGATTGTCTTGACAACAACGTTTTCAACATTTTCAAGGAGATAGTCGGCATATTTATATGACGAATCACGCGTCTCCTTTGAATCTGCTGCGGCACGGTTCATAATTTCGGCTGCCTGCTGGGTTGCTTTCTTTGTGATTTCGTTTTCGTCAACCATGGCAATCAGCTTGTCGTTGGCGGTTTTGATGATTTCCTCCGCCTCCTTGTGTGCGTCGTTTATGATGTTCTGACGCTCGGTTTTAATCCACTTTGCCTGCTCAAGGTCGGTCGGCAGCTTGAGCTTGATTTCCTGAATCAGCTCCAGAAGCTCTTCCTTGTCGAGAAGACAGCGGCCCGTGAAAGGCACGGCAACTCCTTTGTCGATTATATCCTCCAGCTCATTTATCAATTCCAATGCGTCCAATTCCATAAACGAATCCTCCTTAAAATCGGGCATAAATCCCAAAACCTGTTTTAATATCCGAAACGGCGCTTAATCGTACCGACAAGCGCGTCGGGAACAAGTCCCGTCAAATTTCCGTTATATTTTGCAACATCTTTAACAATGCTGGAGCTTAAAAACATAAACTCCGAGCTGCACGGCATGAACACGGTTTCGATTTCGTCAAACAGTGCATGGTTTGTCAGTGCCATCTGAAATTCATATTCAAAGTCGGAAACCGCGCGCAAGCCCTTGATGATGACGCAGTGACCGTTTTTTTTCATGAAATCGGCAAGCAGCCCCGAAAAAGCCGTCACCTCAACGTTTTCAAGATGTCCCGTCACTCTTTTAATCATATCAACGCGTTCTTCAAGCGTGAACGCAGGGGTTTTCAAATCGTTGACAAGCACCGCGACAACAACCCTGTCAAACAGGTGCGCGGCACGGGTTATGATGTCAAGATGTCCGTTTGTGCACGGGTCAAAGCTTCCCGGATAAACCGCAGTCTGCATATGAAACCTCCGTCAGCTGTTATTTTGAAGTATGAAAACCGTTGTTTTTCCGTATTTGGCGCGCCTGATCAGCTCAAATCCGCATTCGGGCGGCTCCTCGCCCCCGACCTCGCTTTCCGCGGCAATGATTCCGCCGCATGTGATGAGCTTCCGCTCATTTAAAAGCAAAATCGCCTTTGTGAGCAAACCGGTGCTATACGGAGGGTCGAGAAAGACCAAATCAAAGCTTTCGGTTGTGCGTTCAAGATATGAAACGGCGTCTGTGCGCATCAGCACGGCACGCTCCGAAAGGTGCGCCGCCGCAAGGTTTTGCTTGGCTGCGGCAAATGCACGCGCGTCGTTTTCAACAAAAACGGCATGAGAACAGCCGCGGCTCAGTGCTTCAATTCCGAGCGCACCGCTTCCTGCAAACAGGTCGAGAACCTTTTCCGCAGGCAGACGGCGGCTGATGATGTTGAACATGGACTCCTTCACCCTGTCGGTTGTCGGACGTGTGCCGAGACCTTCGGGCGCGAAAAGCTTTTTGCCCCTCGCAGAGCCTGTAATCACACGCATCGTCTCACCTCGCCGAATTTTTATGTATTTGTATGCGGCATATCATGCTTCAAAACCGAAAAACATACTTCCTATACTTATATATTGTATATAATTTGAGAATTTTGTCAAGGTTTTTTGAAAAATTTCTTGCAAAAAGTTAGTTTTTTGTTAAAATTTTGCGAAAAAAAAGTATAACCCCGCATATGCCGTGTAAGGGATAAGGTAAAAACCTGCATGGCAGGTGGGATAAATCCCAAAGACATTACAAGTCCACTGGCCGCATTGCTGCGGGAGGCATGTGCGCCGCCTTCGGAGAGAAAATCCCTTCAGATAAGTGTTGGTTTTACATTATTCCGCATCTACGAACATCGCAGGGTGTCTACTGTTAATATCATACCACGTTTTGCGGTAAATATCAATAGAAAAAATTAAAATTTTTTGTATATTTTTTACTTATTTGTTTGTTTTCGGGCTTTTTTAATTGGAAAAAAATAAGTCTTTTCAATTTTTGCAAAATGATGTATAATTACAAAGAAAAAGTATATCGGTGACTTTTGAATAATATATTTGAACTGAGCGAGGGGGCTGATGTTATATGAAAATTGAACGTATCGGTGACAATAAAATCAAGGTGCTGGTGAACCGCGACGATGTGAGAGTCTGGAATGTTGATTTGAAGAATTTCACGGATAACACCCCCGAGGCACAGGATTTGTTCTGGTTCGCGCTGAGACAGGCGGAGCAGGACGTGAACTTCAGTGTCGGTCAGGCACAGCTTTTGGTTGAGACAATGCCTGCCGGCGGTGACGGCTTTGTGATGATAATAAGCAAGCTGGAGTGCGGAAGCGACATTGCGGAGGCTCTTCTGAGAACGGGAAAACGCGTCAGAAAATCCGAGTTCAAGCTGTGCAAAAGACGCAAGGTGCAGCCTCTCCTGAGAATGTTCCGCTTTGACGGCTTTGACGAGCTTGTTGACGGCATGGTGCAGATATCCGCGGAGTTTCTGGGCGACAGCAGGCTCTTCAAATATAACGGCGGATTCTATCTTGAGCTTTTGCCGCGCGATTCCTTCGGCTTGTTTAAGCTTGAAAACAAGCTTTCGGAGTTTTCGGAGCGCGTGCGGAGACCGTCGGCGTTCTGCGGTGTTCTCACGGAACACGGTGAGCTGATGATTCCCTCCGAGGCGGTTGAAACAATTGTGCGCTGCTTTGCATGACAGAAAGCGCATTTATGCGGAAAACCCACAGGTTTTCCGCATATTTTTTTGTCTCCGGAAATATATTGATAATGAATATATTTTCAAAGAGGGTGAAGCATATGGAGGAAAAGCGCAGCGGTGAAAATATCCACAAGCTGACAATGACGGGACGGAGCAAGCTCTGCGTGACGGGAGTTGAGGACGTTGACAGCTTTGATGACGACAGCGTCACGGCATACACCTCTGAGGGGGTCATGACGGTCAAGGGTGCGGATTTCAAGATTAACCGTCTCAGCGTGGACAGCGGCGAGCTTGAAATCGAGGGCGAGATAGACAGCATTGAATACACCGACGGACACGGAAAGGACGGCGGCGGATTTTTCAGCAAGCTTTTCAAATGATTCGGTGAGTTCACGGAAGGGCGGAGATGCTTCGAGATGTATAACACGGTATCCATGGAGGCGCGCTTTCTGCTGATGTGCATAGCCGCGGGGCTTGCTGCGGCGTTTTTGTATGATATTTTCAGAATAAGCCGAAGGGTTGCGGGCGGAGGCGATTTTGTGACCGCCGCCGAAGATTTGGTGTTCTTTGCCGCGGCGGCGTTGATTCTGTTCTATGCCGCATACCGCGGAAACGGCGGCGAGGTCAGATTTCACGGGATTCTCGGCGGTCTTTGTCGAGGTCGAAGGGGTCTCCGCTTTTGTGGTGGCAGTCTTACGTGGGGCGGCGGGCTTTGTTGTCGGCTCCTTCTTGGACTCCACCGCTTTTGCCGTAGCAGTTTTGGTCGCACGCGTCGAGGCCTTATGCGCGCGCGTGCTCGTATTTTTTGCGGCGCTCTTTGCGGGGGTCTTGGTGCGTGGCTTGTTAGCCGCGGGCTCCGTAGTGCTTGGGGGAGTCGTTTGTGCAGGTTCAGCATCGGTGCCGCCGGGCGCTACGTCGGCCTGCTTCTTTGTGTGGGCGGTCGTTTTACGCGTGCGCGTCGATGTAGTCTTTGTCGCAGGCTTGGGCTTGACCGCCGGGGTATCTTTGGCTGCTTCGGCCTTTGGCTTGCCGGCGGTGGCCGGTTTGGGTGCTGTCTCAGCTTGAGAAATGCTGCAATCCGGGTGCAGGCTCAGGTAAAGGTCAAGAT
>CAKSIW010000089.1 GCA_934463175.1 uncultured Clostridia bacterium
ATTCCGTACTCCGTCCGAACAAAAGCTCTGTCAGAATCTTTGTCACAATCTGCTTTCTGAAAAGCTCCGCGCCCGAAACGCCTGTTTTCTTCTCCTTGAACCCAATCAGAAACATCGGCTTTGAAACGCTCATTTTCTGACTCACAAAGCTCTGCGCCGCAGTCTCAGGCTCCTCTGACGGCACACGCTCATTTCTCCCGAAATTTCCTCCGTGCTTCACATATTTGTCGATATATTCCGCACACCTTGCCTCGTCAACATCTCCGACAATTACAAGAAACATGTTTGACGGATTATAGAACTGACGGCAGCACTCATAAAGCAGCTCCGGTGTTATGTGAGATATGCTCTCCACCGTTCCCGCAATGTCAACCCTGACGGGATTTTTTTCATACATTGCCTGAAGCATATTGAAGAAAAGTCTCCATGACGGGTCATCATCATACATTTTTATTTCCTGACCGATGATTCCCTGCTCCTTTGCAACATTTTCATCGGTGAAATACGGATTATTCACAAACTCCAGCAGAATTTCAAGATTTTCATAGAAGCTGTCGGTGCATGAAAACAGATATGCCGTCATGTCAAAGCTTGTGAACGCATTGCTGCTTGCGCCCGTCAGTGCAAACTTGTCAAATGCATTTTTTCCGTCCTCTTCCTCAAACAGCTTGTGTTCGAGAAAATGCGCGATTCCGTCGGGAAGTCTCACATCTCCGTCCGCTCCCTTCAAAACCGTGTCAACCGAACCGTATTCCGTGCCGTATATGGCATAGTATTTGCAAAATCCCTTCTTTGGAACAACATAAACACGCAATCCGCTTTCATGAACTCCGCAGAGCACACTCTCGCGCAAAGCCGCGTTTTCTCTTTTCTCAAACCTCACTTCCGCCAACTCCCTTCAAAAGATAAACCGTGTCAAGCTGAACACTGTTTGCCGCCTTAATTATCTCATCGCGTCCGACACGCCCGATCTTTTCCAGAATCCCGTCAATTGTGTCGCCGCTGCCCAGAATAATCTGATTCATATAAAAATCCTCGGTTGCGGAAAGGTTGTCGCGCCTTGAACCCATTCCCGTTGCGATATATTTTTTTGCCGACTCGATTTCATCATCACTGAATTCGCCTTTTTTCATCTTTTCAAGCTGCGCCATGATTTCATCAAATGCCTCCCGGAATTTGTCCGATTCAATCCCCGAGTTGATTTTCATGCAGCTTTTGTGTCTGTCAACCGACGAGAAAACATAATATGCAAGGCTCAGTCTCTCGCGCACATTGTTGAACAGCTTTGAAAAAGGACTGCCGCCGTAAATATACGAAAACAGCGAAAGTGCCGGATATTCCTCAGAGGTCGGTTCAACTCCGCACCGAAAGCCCATTGAGAGCTTGCTTTGCGTCACGGGCATTTCCTCCGTTATGTTTTTCACATCCGCACCAGATTCGGGTGCGGCTATGTGCGTCTCAATTTTCTCCGCACGTCTTCCGCCGAGGCATGAGAACGCGTCCTCCAGCTCCGCTTTCATCTTATCGGTGTCAAAGCTGCCGCTTGCGAAAATATCAATCTCCGCCTCCGCAAAAAGCTTTTTGTAAAATTCATAGAGTCCCTTGGCGTCAAGCGCGTCAAGATCTTCAATATATCCATATTCAAATATGCCGTACGGGTCGCCCTCAAACATAATCTCGTTGCAGCGCACGCGCGCATACTCCTTTTTGTCGTTCACAAGACCGAGAATGAAGCTCTTTGCGTTTTCCTTTTCCTGCTTCACATATTCTTCATCAAACGCACCGTCCGCGGTTTTCGGACACAGCACAAATTCGCGCAGAAGGTCAACCGCCTGTGCCGTTATGCTCTCGTCCAGGAAGGTGTCGCTCACAAACTGCACCGAAAATCTGAGCAGCTCACGGTCGCCCTTTTTGCCGATTCCAGCCGAAAGCGATGCTCCGTAAAGCTCCTCGGCACGCTTTGAAAGCTGCGTCATGGTCGGATATTTCTCCGTTCCGCGTTTCAGAATCCTCGGCAGAAGCGCCGCCGCGGTCACCGTCTCGCGTCTGAGCGGAAGATGAACATAAAAGCTTATCAGATTGGTTTTGAATTTTTCTGTATTGTAAAAACGGAGCGTCACGCCCTCCGCAATTTCACAGCTTTTGACTGCATTGTTCAACAAAATCGTCTCCCTTCGTTTAAACAATCATATTGTACCACATTTTTCCTAATTGTGCAAGTGTTCCGCCGCACAGAATATGCCGAAGCATAAAATATTTGCGGCAACAATGGCAGGACCGACCGGCAGCGAAAACAGTATTGCTGCCAGAAGCCCTGACAGCGCGCAAATCACCGATATTGCCGCCGAGCAGACAGTGACTGCGCGAAAGCTTCTGAATATGCGCATTGCGGAAACCGCAGGAAAGATTATCAGTGCCGAAATCAGCAGCGACCCGACCAGATTCATGGCAAGCACGATTATGACCGCCGTCACAACCGCAACTGCCGTGGTGCAAAGCTCCGCACGCACTCCTGCCGCACGCGCAAAGCTTTCATCAAACGTGACCGCAAAAATCTTGTTATAAAGCAGCACAAACGCACATATTGCCGCCGCCGACAAAACCGCGCACAGTCTGACATCAAACTCCGAAAGTGTGAGAATTGAGGTCGCACCGAACAGCGTGCCGCAGACATCGCCCGAAATGTTTGACGAAACAGGGAATATATTCAAAAGCAAATACCCTGCCGCAAGCGCACCGACCGAAATCATGGCAACCGCCGCGTCCCCGTTCACCTTTGAGTCACGCCCCGTTCTCAGGAGCAAAATCGCAAGCACCACCGTGAACGGCAGCACAACGGTCAGTTCATTTGAAATATGTAGAACTGCCGCAAGCGCAAGCGCACCGAACGCCGCGTGAGACAGACCGTCCCCGATGAACGAGAACCGCCTCAGCACAAGAGTCACTCCGAAAAGTGCCGAACACAGTGCAATCAGAACACCCACAATCACCGCATATCTGACAAACGGAAAGCTGAAATAATAGGTTAGTTTTTCAAGCATTTCACTCATTCTCAAAAGCCCCCTTTCTGCCTGTGCCGCACTTCATATACTCATCAACAGTGCCGAAAAAATGATTGGTTTTTCCGATGTGCAGAATATGCTTTGCATATTTGAGAGCTGCGCGTATGTCATGTGAAACCATCACAACCGTGATTTTGTCATCTCGGTTCAGCCGTTCAATGCACGAATACATCTCCTGCATTGCCTCGGGGTCAAGTCCTGCCGCAGGCTCGTCGAGCAAAAGCATTTTCTTTGCGGCGCACAATGCCCTCGCAAGCAAAACGCGCTGCTGCTGTCCTCCCGAAAGCTCACGGTAGCACCTTTTTTCAAGGCTTTCAATCCCAAGCCGGCGCATATTCCTTTCGGCTCTCGCCTTTTCCTCCTTTGTGAAATACGGGCGCATTCCGCAGCCGCCAAGGCAGCCCGACATGACAATTTCGCGCACCGACGCAGGAAAATCCCTTTGCGCTGCCGTCTGCTGCGGCAAATATCCGATTTCTGTGTGCCGCACGCCGTCACCCAAGGTTATTTTGCCCGCATAGGGTGCTTTTAATCCCAAAATTGATTTAATCAGTGTGCTTTTCCCCGCTCCGTTCTCACCGACTATGCAAAGATAATCACCCTCGCTGACCGAAAAAGACAGATTTTCCGTGAAAACCTTTCCGTCATAGCCCAGCGAAACGCCGCGGCATTCAATCTGCGTCATTTCTTATCCCCCTGTTCCTCCGAATCGCTCCCGAGAGCCGCGGTGAGCGGCTTCAGGTTTGCTCTCATAATATCAATATAACTTGCGCCGTTTTCAATGTCAGCCCGTGTCACGCTCTGGCACGAGTTCATCACAGCCGCACTGCCCGTCACACCGGCATTTTTCAAAACCGCTTCGGCAATGTTCTGCTTTGAGTTTTCAAGCACAAGCACCGTCCTTTTGCCGAGTCGGGCAACCTTATCCGAAAGATATGCCACCGTCTCAAAGCTTGCCTCGGAATCCGCCGAACAGCCGGGGAATGCCGCAAAACATTCAATTCCATAGTCCTCTGTCAGATAGAGAAACGGGAATCTGTCCGCGAAAACAACCGTCTTATCGGGAAATGCGGAAACCGCATTTTCATACTCCGAATCAAGCATTTCAAGCTCGCTTTCATATTTTTTCGCATTCAGGCGATATGAGGCGGCATTCTGCGCGTCCATACCGCAGATTTCTTCCGTAATTGCCGCAACCGCCCCTCGGGCATTGCGCAGTGAAAGCCAGACATGCTCATCATATGCACCGTCCTCCTCATGCCCGTGCGCATGTTCGTGCTCATGTTCATGCGCGTGCTCACCGTGAACGGCTGACGGACGCTCCGCAAGAAGGTCATCATGCAGAATTTCAAACAGGCTTATCATTTTCCCATCGCCGTCCGCAATCTTCCGAACCCACGAATCGGAGCTTCCGCCGACATACAAAAACAAATCACAGGTCCGTATATTTATTATATCCTCAACCGTCGGCTGATAACTATGCAAATCCGCACCGCCGCCCAAAAGGCTGACCGAAAAACGTCCGCTGTCCGCACCGATTATGCTGTTCACCCAGTCATATATCGGAAACACGGTGCATACTATTTTTATTTTATCCTCATTTTCCCCGCTGCGCGGCATCGGTTTGCGACAGCCCGAAAACACGGTCACAATACAGAGAAAAACCAAAATCAAAGCCGTTTTCTTCATTCTCCCCTGTCTCCTTCCGCACATTTTCCGCATTTCCCGAGAAGAACGGTTTGCTTTTCATCAACCCTGAAATTATTCTCGGCAAAAATTCTCAAAAGTATTCTTCCCGACTGCTCATCGCCCATATGCAGCAGCCGTCCGCACTCCGTACACTTCATGTGCAGATGTGTTGCACAATGCTCTCCTGCCGCAATCTGATATACAAAGCGGCGGCTGTTTCCCTTCACAAGTCTTTTCACAATCCCCTCGTCCGCCATTTTCCCAATCAGACGATAGACCGTGCTTTTCCCGGGTGCCGCCTCCGCGCCAAGCTCCGCCTTTATCCTCTCCGCAATTTCCTCCGCGGTGAATGCCTCCTCTGAGTTCTTCAGCAAAAAATCCGTCAGCTGCTTTTTCTGAACAGTGTGATACGATGCCATATATATTCCCTCTTTTCAATTTGAGAATAACTCTCAAATTATTATATAACCAAACACGGTGAAAGTCAAGAAAAATTTGTCAGAACGCAAAAAAAACAGGTGAGCCGCGGACGGGACACAGCCCGTATTTTTCCGACTCACCTGTTTTTGTTTCATCTCTTTAAGATTTACCTGATCTTAATCCGCTTTATAATCAACGGAGCAAAGCACATTCATATCGCTGTCATAAAGCGTTGCCGTAACCGTTCCGCTCGGCGTGAACGTTCTCGGATATACCACCACGCTCTCGCCCGGGTCATTCACGGTCACATTCATTTTTCCTGAGCTTACAACCTCTCCGTTTTCCTTTGATTCATATCCCACAGTGTATTTCCCGGCCTCCTCAACCGTGATATACACATTGCTTTTTTTGTATACAATGCCATACTTGAGCGGTTCGGGGTCTTTGAGCGGCAGAATCACCGAAACCTCGCCATATTCCGAGGAATATTTCTGCTTGCCGTGAGAAGTCGATGTTGACGAAACATTCATTGTTCTTTTCCAAACGGATGTGTCAGACAGCTTTGGAATTGTAATCTCTTCCTTAACGCCCGATGCTCCGTCAAGCGTGCGTGCCGCCTTGCCCGATTCCGTCAGCGTTGGATCCACGGTTATTTTCCACGGACTCCACCAGTGTGCATACAGCACCGCATCGCTGCCCGTAATATCGTCGAACGACTCAACCCTTGTGCCGCCGTCCTTTTCGGTATACCAGCCGCCGAAGGTGTAGCCCGTTCGCTTGAGTTCGTCAAACGAACCGCTGCCGTTTGTCCAGTATTCGCTGATATATTCGCAGCTTGCCGTCTTTCCGCCGCTGTAGTTTGCGTCAAATGTCACCGTGCGTTTCTGAGAGCTTTTCGGCAGCGGAACTTTGGCATCTGCCTTGATCATATGCTCACCGTTTTTCCAATAGTCATGTGAAGGTTCAATGTTGCTGCCGTTTTGTATCAATCTGTCGAATATGATATTCTTGACGCCCTTCACGGTGTAGTTATAGTAGTCTCCTGTCTCTATGGAATAGAGATACATCGGATATTCGCTCGTATACTGACTCGGTCTGAAGAAGCAGATATACTTGCCGTCCGCTGTCATCAGAACCGATGTCGGCTTATTGCCGTTTGCACCGCCCGACGGTTTCAGCGATTCGCTTAAATCCGTACTGGTCTTAACCTTATCAATATCCACATAATAGAATTTATTGATTTTGCTGTCCCAGATGAGCTGCGGGTAATATCCTCTCAAAATCTGATTGTTGTCATACTTCGTGTCTGTGCAGTGCAATTTGTATCCGATATGGTCTTTTATCTTTGCGTCACTCACCAGTAAATAAGTGTACTTCACTCTGCCCGGAACATCGGGAACAGGGTCATCGCCTGTTGCATCAACATGATACTTTTTGCCGTCAATCGTCACACGGCTCCATGCATGGGCGGTTTCCTGACTAGCCTTTCCAATATAACCGAAAACAATTTCCGACTCTATGCCGACACGGCTGAGGAGATCGTTATATGCGCGGGTATATCCGGAGCACACCGCCCGACCTTCCACCATTGCGCCATACTCGCTGTGAGGATGTTTCCCCTTGCCTTCTTCATCATACTGACAGTTCAGAACAAGCCAGTCATGCAGCAGCACTGCCTTTTGCAGCTGAGTCATACCGCTGCCGAGATTTTCGCCGAGAGCCTCTCGGAGAGCATTCTTAACCGCTGCCTCATATTTCGCCGTGTCATACTTTTCTTTTATTCGGGTCACTTTTTCCAGCTCTTCCATGTTGGTTGAACCGTCTGTTCCCGTTGTACCCTCAGGCTTTGCAGGAGTATCCGTTTTGGCTGTGTCCTCCCCTGTTGTGTCTGTTTTTGCCGTGTCGGACGGCTTCGTTTCGTCCTTTGTTTCTGTCTTATCGGTTTCCGCAATATTATTGTTCTGCTCGTTCTGATTTGTCTTTTCGTCGGCAGCCGCAACAGAAGCCGAGGCAAACGCACGGTTGAGGAACGTCACAATCTGACCTCTGGTGCAGGTGTCGTTCGGTGAAAATGTCGTCGCAGAGGTTCCGCTTGTCACGTTGTTTCTGACTGCCCATGCCACCGCCTGCGCATAGTCGGCATTCGGGTCAACATCGGAGAACACGTTTGAAATCTCAGTTTTGGGACTGCCTGCATTCTTCCAGAGATATATAACCGTATATGCTCTTGTGCATGGAGTGTTCGGGTCAAACACACTGCCCGAAACCATATCATTTCCCTTCGCCCACGTTGCCGCGTTGAAATAGTAGTCTGAGGAAATCACATCATTAAACGCCATGAATGAATTATATTTCGGACTGCCGACAGCACGCCAGAGAAAAGTGAGTATCTGCGCACGCGTACAGGTATCTTCGGGCGAAAACGTTGTGGACGTTGTGCCTGTTGTAATCTTTTTGTCCACCGCCCAGCGGACAGCATTGCTGTAGTAATCACTGTCCCTGACATCTGAAAATCCGCTTTTTGTATTCTGAGCTTTGGTGTTTTCGGTTTTCGCAGTCTCGGTTTTTTGCGCAGTGCTTTGAGCGGTATTTCCGCCCGTGTTCTGCGCGGTATTTCCGCTCGTATTCTGTGCCGCGGTTTTGTCTGAATTTTTCTCTCGTATTATCCAGCCATACTTAATGACGGCATTTTTTCCGTTTGTCTCCACCCGTCTCACCTTGTTGCCGTTCATCGTTACGGACATATTCTTTGCGTCTGCAAAGACCGCGTCCGCTCCGGGCTTTATGCCAAGCTCAATTGTGACGGTGTAGGTGGCGTTTTCTCTGAAAACGCTTTCGGCAGGCGACCATTTGATGCTGAGCACCTCTGCGCTCGCCGTTTCGGTCAGAGCGGCTGTGGTCTCCGGAGCTGCTCCTGCCTGCGGTTTCGTCATGACCACGTTGACCGTTGAGACAACCTCTGCCGCAAACGCCGTGAGCGAAACCATGCTCATGAGAATACAGGCAATTAATATGCCGCTGATTGGTTTTTTTAATGATTTCACAACAAATCCCCCTCGTATATAATTATGTGACAATCTTATTATATAAAATTATATCACCGATTGACATATTTTTCAATAGAATTTTTGCCAAAAATATGCCGAAAAAAAGCCCTCCTGCCGATGCAGCCGATTTCGGACTGCGTCGGCGGGAGAGCCGGCTTCATTTAATTATTTGTAAAGCGGACCGTATGCCTGACACGCTCTGTAGTCTGTTGCGGTTGAATCGTCACCGAGACCGAAGCCCGTCCAGGAATGAGGTCTGTATATCTTGTCGCGGCTCACATTATGAATCGAAACGGGGATTCTCAGCATTGACGCCAGAGTTATGAGGTCAGCACCGATGTGACCGTGAACCGTCACACCATGGTTCGCGCCCCAGTTCGCCATGACGGAATATACATCGGCAAATGCGCCGTCACCCGTCAGAATCGGAGCAAACCATGTTGTCGGCCATGTCGGGTCGGTTCTCTTGTCCAGCTTTTCATGAACATCATCATCAAGAACCACGGAATAGCCCTCTGCAATCTGAATTGTCGGACCGACACCGTCAATTATGTTCACGCGAACCATTGTCAGCGGCATTTCAGCCTGAGTTTTGAAGTGCGAGGAGAAGCCGCCGCCGCGGAAATATTCATAATCCGCACGGCACCAGTCTGTTGCACCGAGGCACGCCTTGATGTCATCGTCCGTCAGATTCCACCATTCCTTAATCGTTCCGTTTCCGTCAGCGTCCTTTGCCGCACCTGTGCAATCCATTGCGGTTGCACCCGAGTTAATGAGGTGGATTATTCCGTTTGCAGCCTTGCCGCAAAGCTCCTTGCCCGTCACTCTCTTAACCGCATCGGGACTCCAGTATGTGCGCACATCATGGAAGCACGGTGCTTTTCCTGTCAGAAGTGTTGCAAAAAGCATTGAAATTCCGTTGAGTGTGTCATTCTCCGTTGCAAACGGGAACGGCTGTTTCTTTCCGTTCCAGTCAAAGCCCGACGCAAGCAGCGATTCCGTGAAATCTGCGTTCGGAAGCCAATCAGTCCAGTTTCTCTGTCCCTGGAAACCGCCGACAACGGCGTTCTTTCCGAGTGCCTCCTCGTGCCAGCCCATCTCTCCGAGCTTTTCGTTTCCGTGAAGAATGTCGTTCACAATGATTGTGAATTTCGTGATGAACTCCCAATCCTTGTCGGCTGGAATGAACTTGGACTTTTTAATGATTTCTGGGAAGTTCTTGCCGGCATTCTTGTCAAAGCCTTCCCTGCAATTTGCCTTAATCCAGCTGAGTGCCTTTTCATATTCGTCCTTATCATAAATTTCAAGATTTATTCTTCTCAATATTTCGGTCAGGTCAACCCACTCCGCACGGATTCCGAGATATTTTTGCATAAATTCCGCATCACAGTATGAACCTGCAATTCCCATTGCAACACCGCCGAGGTTGACATATGCCTTATTCTTCATCTGACCTGCCGCAACGGCACAGCGCGCGAATCTCAGAATTTTCTCGGCAACATCTTCGGGGATTGAAGTGTCATTCATGTCCTGAACATCGTGACCGTAGATTGAAAACGCAGGCAGACCTCTCTGCGCATGAGCCGCCATAACAGCCGCAAGATAAACCGCGCCCGGTCTTTCGGTGCCGTTGAAGC
>CAKSIW010000090.1 GCA_934463175.1 uncultured Clostridia bacterium
TTTCCCAAAAAGCGTCGGCAACGCCTCCGCTTTTTGGGAGCCCTGTTCGCGCTGCTCAAAATTCGGTGTTCAAGCAGTTAATCCGACACAAGCCTGACAGCGGCGCGCAGGGGGTTTGGGGGCGATGCCCCCATAAAAAAAGAGGCATGAGGCACCGCCTCGTAAAAAGGGCGCGGGAAATCTCCCACTAAAAATGGGTTTGGGAAATCCTTCACATAAAGAAGAAAGCTTTTAAAGGGGGCTGCGGGGGCGGCACCCCCGCAAAAAGGGCATTGCCCCCCATAAATTAAAAATTAAAATAATTTACCGCATTTTTATAGCAAATTCCCTCAATAATCGGTTTAAGCAATTCTTCTTCATCGGGATATTCGCCGTTCTCGACCCACTCACCGATGAGATTGCACAAAATCCTTCTGAAATATTCATGCCGCGGATATGAAATGAAGCTGCGGCTGTCGGTCAGCATACCGACAAATCTTCCCAGCAGTCCGAGGTTCGCAAGAGCTGTCATCTGCGCAACCATGCCGTCGCGCTGGTCATTGAACCACCAGCCCGAACCGAACTGAATCTTGCCTGCAACGGGTGCTTTCTGGAAATTTCCGAGCATTGTTGCAAGAACATAATTATCCTTGGGATTGAGGGTATACAGAATCGTTTTCGGCAGTGAATCCGACTTTTCAAGATAGTTCATGAACGCCGCAAGCTTTTCCGCAATTGCAAGGTCGTTTATCGAGTCAAAGCCCGTGTCCGCTCCAAGTTTTTCATACATCACGGTATTGTTGTTGCGGAGCGCGCCGATGTGCAGCTGCATTGCCCAGCCGCGGCGCGTATATTCTTCTGCGCAGACTCTCAGAAGGTCGGTCTTGAACACGTCAATCTCATGCTCCGTGAGTGACTCGCCGCGCATTTTCTTGTCAAACACCGCCTCCGCGTCTCCCTCCGCAAACGGAACATATTCCAATGCGTGGTCGGAAAGACGGCAGCCGTATTCCGCAAAATATTCAATTCGGCTCAGAATGAACTTCTTCAGCTCACCGTAGCTCTTCGCGCCTGTCTCTGCGATATACGGCAGGAATGTCTCCTTGCCGATTTCAACCGCCTTGTCGGGGCGGAATGTGGGCAGCACCTTGACGGAAAAGCCCTCTTCGCGGAGCTGCTTGTGATAGCGCAAATCGTCAATCGGGTCATCGGTCGTGCAGAGAACCTTCACGTTCGATTTCTCAATCAAAGCCCTTGCGCGGAAATCGTCACGCGCGAGGAGTTCATTGCACCGATTCCAAATCATCTCGGCTGTCTCGGGGCAGAGCGTCTCGTCAATACCGAAATATCTTTTCAGCTCCAGATGCGTCCAGTGATACATCGGATTGCCGATGCAAAGCGGCAGCATTTCCGCGAACTTCTGAAACTTCTCGCGGTAGTCCGCGTCTCCCGTTATGTATTTCTCGTCAACACCGTTTGACCTCATAAGCCGCCATTTATAGTGGTCGCCGCCGAGGAAAAGCTCGCCGATGTTTTCAAAACGGTGATTGTCCGCAATCATTTTCGGAACAAGGTGGCAGTGATAGTCAATAATCGGCATATCCTTTGCAAACTTGTCAAAAAGTCTGCGTGCGGTTTTTGTTCTAAGCATAAAACTGTCATTGATAAAGCTCATTACTGATACCTTCCTTAATTATATATTATAAATTTTTCAAAATATTTTCAAACCGTGTCATGTCGGTCAGAGTGCCTCCGAATGCGGTCGCACTCCCTGCGGCAACCGCGCATTTCAGCCGTTCCTCCGCGGATTTGCCGTGCAGCATTCCGAAAATGAACCCTGCAACAGCTGAATCGCCTGCGCCGACGGTATATTTCACGTCACCGTGCGGTGCGGCGCAGAAATGCACACCGCCGTCCTCGCAGACCAGCATTGCGCCGTCTCCGCCGAGAGACAGCAGAACATTCCGCGCACCGAGACGCTGAAGACTCAGGCAGCCCTCCAGAAGCTCGCTGCGCGTTTCAAGCCTTTTTCCGCATATCTCCTCAAGCTCCTCTCTGTTCGGCTTGATGAGATACGGCGCGGCGTGCAGTGCCGAGAGCAGAACATCGCCGCACGCGTCAAGAATGACCTTGCCGCGGACACAGGAAATCAGCCTGCCGCAAAGCGGCGCATCGGCATTCGGGGGCAGACTGCCCGAGATGACAAGCAAATCGTCCTCGCCGATTTCCGAAAGCCTGTTTCCGAGTTCGTCAAGAATGCTGTCCGTGAGCGGACAGCCGACTCCGTTTATCTGTGTTTCACTTCCCGTGCCGGGACAAATTATTTTCGTGTTAATGCGGCTTTCGCCGCTTTTCGCCTCAATGAACCGACAGCGGATTTTCTCCGCAGCGAGTTTCCCGAGAATTATTTTCCCTGTGCCGCCGCCGACAATGCCGAGAGCGGTGTTTTCAATCCCGAGGTGCGCAAGAACCGCGGAAACGTTGATTCCCTTGCCGCCGGCGCGAATTTCGGACGCGTCTGCACGGCAGATTTTCCCGATTCCGAAGCCGTCCGCCGTGACAACATAATCAAGCGACGGATTGAGCGTGAGTGTATATACCATTTTCTGCATCTCCCATTGCTTCTATATTATCACATCGCGCCTCAGTTTGCAAGTATTTTGACGGAAATATGCCGAAAATACTTTACTTTTACGGCAGAATATGTTAACATTATAGGCATAAGAAACACGAACCGAGTGTTGTTCGGAGCTCTTATGCCATAATAAACAGATGAGGTGACAACGGAATATGGCAATATATCAGAAAGAAATTGAATGTATGGACAGGGAGGAGCTGAAAAAGCTCCAGGGAGAGCGGCTTGTTTGGCAGGTCGGGCGTATGTATGAAAACGTTCCGCTTTTCAGACAGCGCATGGACGAAATGGGTCTGACGCCTGCGGACATAAAGGGGGTCTGCGACCTCTCCAAACTGCCGTTCTCATATAAAAAGGATTTGCGCGACTGCTATCCCTACGGCTTGTTTGCCGCGCCGATGAAGGATATTGTCAGAGTTCACGCGTCAAGCGGAACCACGGGAAAGCAGATTGTTGTGGGATATACCCGTCATGACCTTGACATGTGGGCGGACTGCATGGCGCGTCAGATTGCGGCTGTCGGAGGCGGCGAGGACGATTTTGTTCAGGTTTCCTACGGCTATGGACTGTTCACGGGCGGTCTGGGCGCACACGGCGGAGCGGAGCGGATCGGCGCAACGGTCATTCCGACCTCGTCGGGCAACACCCGGAGACAGATTCAGACAATGATTGATTTCGGAACAACCGTTCTGTGCTGCACGCCGTCATATGCGATGTATCTCGGCGAAGCAATTGCTGAGATGGGTGTGAAGGATAAGCTGAAGCTCAAAGCGGGAATTTTCGGCGCAGAGCCGTGGACGGAGGATATGCGCGCTGCAATTGAGAGCAGTCTCGGAATCCGCGCATATGACGTATACGGACTTTCCGAGGTCATGGGACCCGGTGTTGCGTATGAATGCGAATGCCAGCGCGGTATGCATGTTTCGGAGGATATGTTCATTCCCGAGATAATCGACCCCGACACGGGCGAGGTTCTGCCCGAGGGCGCGTCGGGTGAGCTTGTGTTCACCACAATAACCAAGGAGGGCTTCCCTGTCATTCGCTACAGAACGCGTGACATATGCTCACTGAACTATGAAAAATGCAGCTGCGGCAGAACATTTGTGAGAATGAACAAGCCGACGGGCAGAAGCGATGATATGCTGATTATCCGCGGCGTGAATGTGTTCCCGTCGCAGATTGAGGAGGTTCTGCTCCGAATCGGCGGTGATATAACCCCGAACTATCAGATTGTGGTCGGCAGAGTGAACAACACCGATACGCTGGAGGTTCAGGTTGAGATGTCGGATCGGTTCTTTGCGGACGACATCAAGTCGATTGAAAAGGTTGAAAGAAACATTAAGGAACAGCTGAGGTCGGTTCTCGGACTTTCCGCCAAGGTGACGCTTGTCAGCCCGAAAAGCATTGTTCGCAGTGAGGGCAAGGCGAAAAGAGTAATCGACAACAGAAAGCTGTAGGATTATACGCGGCATATGCCAAAAAGGAGGCTACACTTATGTTTATTAAGCAGGTTTCGGTTTTCATTGAAAACAAATCGGGAAAAATTGCGGACGTCATCGGGGTTCTGGGCGACAACGGGATTGACATCAGTGCGCTTTCGGTTGCCGACACGACCGATTTCGGTATTGTGCGCATGATCGTGAACGACCATGTCAAGGCGGAGAAGGTTCTGCGCGATTTCGGCGCGGTTGTCAAGGTGACGGACGTTCTCGGCGTGGGCGTTGCGGACGTTCCGGGCGGTCTTGCGGGGGCTTTGCATGTTCTGAAGGACTGCGGAATTGAGATTGACTATATTTATGCCTTTGTCGGCAAGAGTGACAAGGGTGCGCTGGTTGTCATGAAGGTCAGCGACCCCGAGGGTGCAATGAAAGCGTTTGAAGGGAACGGAATCAAGACAGTTTCCGCGGAGGACGTATACCGTATCTGACGGAGGTGGTTTCGGCTATGAAGCTTTCGGAACGGTTAAAGCTTGGATTCTGGCGGCTGAAATACAGAATGCGCGGCGGATATTCCGCCGCGTTCATTATCACGGACGAAAAAAAGAAGAACGATTTTGAGAGGCTGTGTGACCGTGTTGCGGCAGAGACCGTGCCGTGTCTGCACAGTCTTGATGAGGTTCGGGAATATATTTCGGAAAAGTATGGCGCGGAAATGCACGAAATGACCGAAGGTGCGCGCAGGATTTTCAAGGCGAATGTGATACAGCGGCATTTCCCCGAGGTGCTTTCGGTTGCCGAAGTGAAGCTGCGCGATGACGGAAAAATGCCGTCACGGCGCGAAATGCGTGAATATACCGAGGCGTCGCAGGCAAGGTTTAAAGAGGCTTTGGGGTTTTCCGAAGATGCGCTTGGGCTGAAAATATCGCACTTTGAATTTGAATATGTGACAAAGAGCGGGAAGCAGATACCTTTTTCGGTTACGACTGAGGACAGGAGCGGTGAGCTGTCGGTCGAAGCGTGTGCGGAGCGGAACACAGCAGCGGAATGTGCGGCGGACGGAAACGGGACGCACCGCGCGGAAGATGAGGCTGATCTGTGCCGTGCGGAAGATGAGACTGAACTGCGCCGCGTTGCGGAGGATATTGTTGTTTTCCGCGGAGTGAGTGCGGAGGATATTGAAAACCGAACGGAAAGGTTTATGGGCTATGCATATATTATTTCGGGGGCGTAGCCCCCGAAACCCCCTGTGCGCCGTAATTGGTCATGTGTCGGAATTGCTTTGCTCGAACACCGAATTTTACGAGCAGCGCGAGTAGGGCTCCCAAAAAGCGGAGGCGTTGCCGACGCTTTTGGGGAAAGAGGAGCAGCCAAGCTCAAAGTGATGTCCGACCGACAAGGGAGGACTGAACATAATTGCTTGCGCTGCTCCGATGACGCCGCACAGATTAAAGCCGCAGTCAGCGGCTTTGCTGTGCTGAACCGTGCGCACATTATGGAAATTGATTAATTCGTGCGCACGGTTCACGTCAAAAATCCGTGTTTCTCGCAAAATCCGACATCATAACCAATAACAAGGCGCGGAGTAAAGTGCTTTTTTGCAGACAAACTGTGAAGCAGAGCAAAACGTTCGTTGTCCGTCACAATTCGGTCGATTTACAAATTGACCGAAAATCCCCCTTTTCCAAAGGGGGCAACCAAGCGCAGAGCGACTGTCCGACCGAACAGGGAGGACGGAGCATAAACGCTTGCGCTGCGACGACATTCGGGCGATTGTAAATCGACCGAACATCCCCCATTTTCCAAAGGGGGGCGGCAAGTGCAACGCACTTGCCTTGGGGGGGTTAGGGCTCCCGAAAAGCAGAGCTTTTTGGGATAGAGGAGCGCGCGGGCTAAAAGCGACTGCGTGACCGAACAGGTCGCGCGGAGCAAAAATGTCCGCTGCGCGACGATAAGGCGCGGAGTGAAGTGCTTTTTTGCAGACAAACTGTGAAAAGACAAAAACGCATAGGATTTCCGAAAATAAATCATTACAGGAGCTGATACTAATGATAAAAAAGCTTTTTGCGGCTGCCGCTGCCGCCGCGGTATTCGGCGGCATGTGTGCGGCTCATGCCGCTGACCTCCGATTTGAGCCTGACGGCGGCGGATATTTCATATACTGCAACAACAATGAATTTATCCGAAGGTCGGATTTGTCGGATACCTCAAACCCAAATCCTGCATACCTGATGAATAACCAAAACATGACAAACGGGAAATATACTCTCTATTTTTCTCATGTCAACCACACCGAGCTGCCCTCCGCGGAACGCCCCGAGGACACCGCCGACATGAAAATCGACTCCTTCACTCCCGAACAGCTGGAGCAATACTATATGGACGATGAATGCGGCTTTGACATTGAAACCGATGTCGAGTTCAAGGCGAAAACCGACACGAAAATCCGTTTCACCGCAATCGGCTTTGAGGTTCAGCAGCCGCGGAACTACTACTACACAAATCAATTCATACGCTATGAAGACCCATGGGCGTGTCTGGGCGCAGTTGCGGACTATATGCAGCGACCGATTTTTGACGCGAACGGCGTTGAAAAGTTCCGCCCATCAGACTTTGAACCCTTTGAAATCGAGCTTAACGCAGGCGAGAGCGCGTGGCTCGGAAAATACATAAAAAACTATGCTGTTGTGCCGTGGCTCAAGCCCGTGCATCTTCTTGCCGACTTTGAGATTCTATATGGCTGCACAGACATAAACATTGCCGCGCTCCGCGCCTCCGACACTCTCGGCGACCGCAGTGCGCACAGCAGCAATGCCGCATTCGCACGCTATTTCCGCGACAGACAGTATAAGGGTGTTGCGGACACTCTGCCCTCCGTCACTGCCGATTTGGAATACTCAATCGACGACACAACAAAGGACGGCGAGCGGCTGCCCGTGACGCTTTTCAATCAATATGTCCCGAACGGTAATGAGGTTACGGAATGGATAACTCATATCAATCCGCAGGGCGACAAAAGCGTCAACCGATATGCCGCCGAGAGCGACATGCTCAGGCTGGAATATTTTGACCCGTCAAAAAAACTGCTGTTCGGAAGCGGCATACCAAAGGAAGAGCGCGACAGCATCTGGCACTTTGACGTGTTCCACAGCGATACAAAAAAATTTGACCCCTCCCTCGGCGTTGCAACCGAGGAAACATTCCGCCCGAACTATGAGCTTGACGTGTTCAAGAGCAACTCTAAATCAAGCGGAAATTTTGCGAACTACTGCGTCAGAACCAACTATCACCTTTCGGTTGAAAACCGCGGCACAAGAGAAAGATTCTTCAGCTACCGCGCAAAGACAACCGCAGGAATTGTGGTGTCGGTCAAGGACAAGGACGGGAAATATATCGGCGAAAACGCGGTTCACAAGGTATATGACACCGTTGCGCGCGATGAGGCTCTCGCGTGCGTCAGACTGCCTGCCGGTGAGACCACAGAGTTTACCGTTGAGGTGTTTCTGCCGATTAACTATGTCGGCGGAATTAAAAACTCGTTTGAAATCACCGATTCCGAAGCAGTCATTGAATTTCCGCCCGACCTGAAGCAGGGAACTGTCATTGACCCCGATTTCACGGGACGCGATTTTGTGAAATGGGAGCGCGGCGAGCTGCTGCGGTCGGAGGACGGCGAGGCTTGGACGGCTGTTGACGTGACACCCGAGGTGCGCGAAATATTTGAAGGGAACTACGGCAACTTTCAAATCAAATATCTCGGCGGCAGATATTGCGCAATGTGGTATACCTTTGTGCCGACTCCGTCATATTATGCGCCGTGGCTGAAATATAAAACAGAAATATATTTCTTTGACGATGATTTCCGCCTTATCGGCACAGCCGACCTCGGCAGTTATCCGTGGGAGATACGCGAGGCAGGCGGAAAGCTTGTTGTGAAGGCGGACAGCGTATGCGAATCGGCGGACGGCGGTGTTGACTGGACTGAGAGCCGATATGAGGGCTTCAACATGCCGCTTGACTGCGGAGAAGGGATTATCCTTGCGCCCAAGACGGGCGGTGAGATGTATCTTTCGCCCGACGGCGGCGAAAATCTCTATAAAATCGCATACCGCGCGGACGTGAAGCCGCCGAGATATGCGGACGTTCTGGGAGATTTGTTCTTTTTCGCCGAGGGGAGCGACATTTCATTCTCGCGCGACGGCGTTGAGTGGGTCAGGGTTTCGGCTGAAGAGAGGATTGAAACCTTGTCCCGTGTCGGCGATGAAATCATTGTGAACAGGTCAAAGAAAATCAGGATTCCCGATATTCCGTGGTATACGAACGTTATTCTGTGCGGTGAGGTCATGCAATATGACCGTCAGGTTCGCGGGCATTCATACGGTGTTGCCGTGCCGCTGGAAATGTCAATGGACAAAATCGGTGCGGAATATCGCTATGACGAAAAGAGCGGCTCGGTTGAGATTGAATACGGCGGAAAGGAGCTTGAACTTTCGGTCGGCTCAAACATGCTGCGTACTGACGGTGTGAAGAGCTTCATGAGCTTCGGAACAAGCTTTGAAAATGAGCGCGTGTTCATTCCGGCGGCGGACGTTTTTGAGGCTCTCGGCTTTGAATGCAAATATTTTGAGGACAGCCGCTGTCTCGTTGTGAATGCGCCCGAAACAAGCTCTTGAAATTTTTGCTGTGATGTGTTACAATTAAAGGAACTAATCTGAAAGGGTGATTTTTTTGGATAAGCAGGCAAGAGAGGCAAGGGAGCATATGAAGGCACTCTCTCCGCAGGAGAAGTGGAAGAATTTTTGGTATTATTATAAAATTCATGTTATTGCAGGTGTTTTTGCGGTATTTCTGATTGCGTTCACGGCGGTTGAATGTGCGAAAAGAATTGATTATGATTTGAATATTTCATATTACAGTTCAACCGCAATCAGCGATGACGGAATCACAAAGCTGACCGAATATTTCCAAGGCGCGGTTGACGATGTGAACGGGAACGGGTCGGTTGACGTCGGGATTGCGTCGTGCTTTGCGAATCCCGATGAGCAGAGCGAGCAGACGCAGGCTGTCATGGTTAAGCTCAGTGCGGAGCTTGCCGCGGGTGAAAGCATGGGGTATTTGCTTGACGAGAAATATAAGGAAATTTTTATGAGGAACTATTTCGAAGTTGCAGAGAAACTGCTGGACATCAGCGAAGTTCCCGAGGTTCGGGAGGCACTGGGGCTTGCAGACGGTCAAAAGCTTTATTGGGTCACAAAGACCGTTTATGAAACGGAAAAGGACAAGCCCGAAAAGCTTGCACAGCATGAAAATGCAAAAAAGGCTGAACAGTTGTTGGAAAAATAGCTATTTGGTGCGGGGGCTTTGCCCCCGCATTCCGCTTTTAAAGGCTTTTTTGCGGAAACATTTTTTTAAACATTTTTTGTGGGGGATTTCCCACACACCTGTTTTTTAAAGAATGGAGTTCCCACACCCTTTTTTATGAGGCATTGCCTCCAAAACCTCTTTTTTATGGGGGCGGCATCCCCAAGCCCCCTTTAAAGGGTTTTTTGAAAACAAACTTTTTTTCTTGTGGTGCTGTGCCCACACCCTTTTTATGGAAACGCTGTTTCCAAACCTTTTTTTATGGGGGCATCGCCCCCAAACCCCCTGCGCGCCGCTGTCAGGCTTGTGTCGGAGTAGCTGCTTGAACACCGAATTTTGAGCAGCGCGAACAGGGCTCCCAAAAAGCGGAGGCGTTGCCGACGCTTTTTGGGAAAGAGGAGCAGCCAA
>CAKSIW010000091.1 GCA_934463175.1 uncultured Clostridia bacterium
AAAAAATTCCTCCTATGATATTATTTATATTCTATCATAGAAGGAATCAAATTTACAGACTTTTTTTCACACTCTCCCCGATCTTAATTTTTCAACTTTCTTGTCATTTCCTTTTACCGAAACATAATATTGGCACATAGAAAAAACAAACCCTGAAACATACTTATTTTCAAATCTTTCCAAATCCTCGTCTGATATAAATTCTTTTATTAACATATTTGCTGATTTTCTATATCTATCTAATAGAATTGGATTACTAATGATTTTATTTGTTGTTTTTTATTTGTTGTTTTTTCTTTATAGTTTTTATCTAAAGTGCCATTTAGTATACTTTGATTCATTCCTTTATAAATTTTGAAACAATACCTATCCGCCAATGAACCTAATTCTTGCAATGCCATTCCGATAATATAAATCATTAAAATAAGACCAAGTCCTTTTGCAAATGACATCTTATCCCATACTAAAGAATTAATTTCTGTACTAACTGCACCGCAACCAAAGACAAATATAGTTCCTGCTAATAGTACATTAAAAAAATCATATATTCCTAATTGTTCTGAAAAACTGGTCGTATAAAAAGTGATACTTTTCACAATTCACACCTCCAAATACCCAATACTTCTGAAATACTCAACATATATTCCGAATTCGCTTGCAAACTGTTTTTTATTTTTCCAGCAACCATGAAAGAGCATACTTTTGTTTTATCCCGTTATATGATATAGGCGGGTCATTATCCATTGTAATAAGATACTTGGGATTATGATCTGAAATAATATCTAACGGTTCCAGCTCGCGTTTCAATGTTTTTTCATCCCTTACAGACCATGCAACCTGATAATATTCTATATTTCCGTCATAGTCCTGTGCGACAAAATCAACCTCCGCCGAACCTGATTTCCCGACAAAAACTTTATACCCCCTTCGCAGTAACTCAAGGTATATAACATTTTCTAAAATGTGTCCCATATCAACATTCGCTGTTCCGAGTAAATAGTATCTCAATCCTACATCTGCAAGATAATATTTGTCGAGCAAACGCAAATGTTCTTTGCCCTTTATGTCATATCTTCCGACACGATACATAAGCAGACTGTCCATAATACCCTCAAGATAGTTTTCCACCGTGTGATTTGAAACCTTTCTTCCTATGCTCGTCATCGTATCTGCAATTTTTTTTGCGGAGCAAGTGTTCCCAATATTATCAAACATAAACTTAATAACACTTTTCAGCATAGCCGGATCACTGATATGTTTTCTTTCCACAATATCATTCAGCACGACTGTATTATATAATCCATCCAGATAAGCATGAATATTTCTTCTATCGTTCAAACCAACCGTATACGGGAAAGAACTGTTATACACATAGTTTCGGTATAACTCCTCATGGCTCCTGCCTCCATCAAATGCACTCACATATTCCCTGAATGATAACGGCAGCATTTTAAGCTCTACATATCTCCCCGACAGTAATGTTGCAAGCTCACCCGACATAAAGTATGCGTTTGAACCGGTGATATAGACATCTGCATTCTTTTGAATAAATAAGCTGTCAACAGCTTTTTCATATTTATTTACATGTTGTATTTCATCAAGAAAAATGTAATTCATCTTCCCGCTTATCATTTTTGACTTAACATATTCATACAAAGTCTTATACTCACAAAGCGGCTCATACTCCACATCTTCAAAATTCAGAGATATTATTTGTTCTTCGCTGACTCCGCTTTCAAGCAGTTTCTCTTTATACAATTCAAACAGCGTTGATTTTCCGCAGCGTCGAATTCCGGTTACAACCTTTATTATATTTTTCTCTCGCCATTCCATCAGAAAATTCAAATATTCGGTTCTTTGTATCATTTTTATCACCGCCTTTTTGGAGTTATAATACCACTTTTACCGCAAAAAGTCAATAGTTTGAATTATGTTTTCACCTTTTGTTTAATATTAAATTTGTTTATACTGTTATTCCAGCTTTAATTAATTATATTTATTGACAATCAAAGAACGTTGAATGTCTATTGAAATTTATCACATTTTTATTATATATTGATGGAAGCCAATGATTTTTTCAAGATAAGATTACACGTGCGGACGAATTTTCTCGTTTCGTCCGCTCAAACATTCTTCCGAATCAACATATCGGTGCATTCCGTCAAATCTCTGTCGCCGGATTCAAAAACAACAACTCTCTTTTTCTTGTCATTTCTCAAGGTGATTCTGTTGAAAATCTCCCTCAGTGTCATATCAAAATTTGCTTTGCCTGCCTCGCTTGCCGCCACCCACACCTCTATGACTCCAATACTCTCATTCACGGAAATTCTCATAAAATCACCTTCTTTCGCTTTTTATTATTCCTGGATTTTCCTTGATTGATACATCTTTTGAATTTCGGCAAACAAAAAAATGCGGAATAACCATCATTCCGCATTCATAAAAAACACTATTAAATCATACAATGACTCTTTGAATACAGGCATAAATATCCCGTTAATACTAATTAAAGTTCAATCACGACATCTCGTATGCTAAGGATTACCCCATCATTGCATAAGTTTTTATACGGGTATTATACCACAATATATTGTGGTTGTCAATAACATTTTTAGAATATATTGATTTTATTATAAATTATATCGTTTTCACCCGCCAGTTAAAAATGATATAAATAATCTGTTTTGTCTGTTCAGTCTGCCCGGGTCAATGCAAAATCGATTGTTTCAAGAAGAATTTCAACACAGATTTTATGTACCCGACTTATATCAACTCTTCAATAATTTGTGTCTATCTTTTTGCACTGTCTTTGGGACTTAGGACAAATTTTCAAATACCGGAATCTCTGCAACCCGCATTATCACTCAATTTTTCGGTCGTTTTCATATGTGGGAGCAAAAAATTGCATTTTCCGACACTGTTTTCGGATATATTTTTGTTCGTTTTTTTCAAATCAATTCAGGTGTTTAACAGCCAAATCTATCAAACCGTCCATTTCCACATTACTTCATATTAAAAAACATAATATAATATATCGGCATATAAATAATTTTTCCGTTGCGTTTTACCTCACGGGCATTTGAAAGTACATATCCCTTTTTTATGCCGTAGTCTTCATTGGAAACAAAGTGATTCAATGCACTGTGCACCGTATAATCTTTTCCCGACTTAACCTCTATCGGCACCACCGAAAGACTGTCATAATCATCAATCAAAAAATCAACCTCGCCTCTGCTCCTGTTGTCGTAATAAAAAAGATTAAACCCGTGCGCCTTCAATTCAGACGCCACAACAGATTCATATACCGCTCCGAGATTTATACTTTTGTTATCGTCCAAAACTGCTCGGATATTATTTCTGTATAGAATGCTTGTGAGCATACCGACATCATTCAGATACAGTTTTAACAAATTCTTGCCGCTTGACTCAATTAACGGAAACACCGGGGCTGCTATTGCCTTTACCTCCAGTGTGATTCCGGCATGAATAAGATAATCAAATTCATCCCGATAATCCGAAAAACGCTTTCCCTTAATGTCCTCGATATTTTGAATTACAATACGCTTTTTTTTATTTTCCAGTGTGGACGGTATTGCATCGTATATACGCCGTATTTTCAAACGGTTTTCTCTGTCGTATTTAGCTGCGTCAACCGCATAGTATTCGTGTATTTCATCCTGAATATTGCGTACATCGACAATGTTTTTATTTTTGTTAAATGAATTTACCGCATCCGGAAGTCCGCCCACGAGCAGATACTTTTTGAACAAATCCAAAAGCTTTTCGTGTGTATTCTCATCAAGGCTTTCTTCATTTTCAAATCTCTTTCTGATTCCGCCTATAGCATAATCGTTAAATCCCTGACTAATTAGAAACTCCTCAAAATCAAGCGGATACATTCTTTTTACTTCTATACTCCCTATCGGAACAGATGTCGTTTTCGCAAGTGTAACTCCAAGCAGAGAGCCGCTTGCAATATATGTGAATTTATCGTCCTGTTTCAGAAATTTCAGCAGTGTGAGCAAATGCGGATAGGCCTGTATCTCATCAATGAATATGAGTGTATTTTCCTTATCCTTCATTTTCTCTCCGGCAATCATGCTCACTTGCAAATAAAAATCATCAACTGTTTTGACATTTTCAAAAAGCTTGTTGCCGAGAAAATCTTCAACCATGTTTATTTCAATGTAATTTTCAAAAAGCTTTTCGGCGGTGTATCGGATAATGTATGTTTTACCAATTTGCCTTGCGCCGTCAATTATCAGAACTTTGTTTGAGTCCGATTTCATATAATCCTCAATATACTTCTGAATTTTTCTGAATAACATATCCAAATACCTCTTTAACATTTTTCAATATGTTTTCGTATATATTATACACACTTTTCAATAATATTATAGCATTGAAAACTACACTTGTCAACAAATTGTTTTTAAATACACCCATCATTCCATTTTCCCAAAATATTAACCAATGAATATTTCCTGTTCAAAGCAAAACGCCGCACACCCAACGCCGACAGAGCGAACTTACACTTCGCCCGTATCAACAACATTCCGTTTCCGAAACCATTTGAAAAATAGAGCTTTCCCCCATTCTCACTCCAAACAGATCCTTTGACTTATGCCTTATCAACTTCATTTTTAACCTCTTTATATTTTTCAAAGTATCTTATTCCCAATACACGACAGGATTTTGAATTAAAATGCAATCCGTCCTTCTTTAACTCTAAATCCTTTGCCTCCGCTACAGCACAAAGAGGCAGCTCTTCCGCGATTTCTCTTATTGTCATATTCATTTCCTTTGCACTGTTTATTGTGTATTCAGGCACAATATGCTCAGAAATTTCACCCATAATTATCGGGACAGCCTCAGCCTTCAGGTCTTTTCTTAATTGGTTCAGCATAAAAATAAGATTTTTCTTATATTCCTTGCACTTAAGATTTACGGAATCACTTTCGCCCTGATGCCAAATGATTCCGGCAAGCGTTGATGTGCGCATGGCAAATTTCGCACTCATTACAGCATAATCATACAAAGCCTCTCCCGGCATCCATTGTGCAAGACGTGTTCCACCATTCGCACACGGAATAAGCCCGATATCCTCGCCGAGATATTTTGCACATTCATCTGCAAAACTTGCCGCCAAACCTACACCACTGTGAAATTTATGACCGAACATTGCCCTGTCAGGGTTAATAGGCTCGCTCATATCCACCCAAAGCCCCATTCTCAACATAAAGCACTTGGCGTTCACAATTTCAGAAACCTCGTCAAAATCGCCTCTGCCTGCCATATTCGATTGTCCAATCATTAAAAATGATTTCATCATTTCCCTCCTAATGAGTTTCTTCATGAAATATTTTTCGCAATCCTGCAACGAAATATCTTTTTATGTTTTTCATCAAAAAACACTCCGTTATAAAAATCAATCTTCTTGGAGAATTTTAAGCATTTTCATATCAAGTTTGTGTCCGCAGAAATCTGTCATTTCACAATCTTCTCTTCCGTTGTCCATAATACCGAAGGGACCTCTTAAATTCCACATTGCACAGCCAATATTATACTTTTGCATAACAGCAAGATAATCTTTAACATATGCGCAGGCATGCTCGTGAGGCGATTTATAGAAGCAACCAAACTCTCCGCAATGCACACCCACATGAAAGGTTTCAGACGCTGCCGCCCACATAGCTATAATTCCGTCAAGCTCGTCTATATTCTGCACCGTGCGTTCGCCGTATGCACCATACTTTCTGTTGTGAGGCCACGGAACCTTATCAATATGCTTCCCGCCAAACCCTTGATGAGTTACAATACCCGGCTCATAGCAATGAATACTGAATCCGCATTTATCAAAATTGCGCATCGCCTCCAAAGGCGGATAATAGCCATGAATACCATCTAACATAATGAGCCTGTCGGGGCTTATTTCATAGATGGAGTCAACACAGACCTGATGTGCATCACGGTAATCCTTATAGCACACCTCAAGTTCGGGCTCGTTGATAATATTGAAGCTCACGTTTTTGTTACTTTCATTTTTGTAGCGTTTTGCGATTTCCCGCCACTGGAATGCCGCAGCTTGTCTTGCTTCGTCATCCCTCCAGAAATCAAATTTTTCCCCAACTTTTTCTGTGCTGCACACACAGTAACCGGGAATTCTGTGAAACGCAATGTTTGTATGAATCCCATATTTTTTACCGAAATACACCGCTTCGTCTAAAGGTGCGATTTTTTCCTCCGATATTTCGTATGGATTATCTATACTGCTCCAGACGCGGTACGAGAGCGGCAGTCTTGCAAAATTAAACCCCCAATCGGAAATCATTTTGAAATCTTCCTCGCTAAAACATCCCTCTTGTTTAGTGCTGAGCATATCCGTCAAATTGAAACCACGCCATTTTGGTAGTATCTTCTGCTTATACATATTACAAAATCTCGCTTTCAGTTTTTATGTTTTCATGCAATAATCCATAAGGGTTTCCGCCGACTAAAACATCAACCTCACCCTCTTCAACCTCATATCTCTTTTGTGGCGACCACACCTTTAATGCTTCGCGGTCCAATATAAAAGACACAGTTTTCTTCTCGTGCGCTGCCAAATCAATCTTTTGAAAACCTTTTAATTCTTTAATCCTTCTTCAAAGCGTTCCTCCCCGACCATGAATAAAGAGCATAACCGTTTCCTTGCCTGCGATATCTGACACATTTTCAACATCAACAGACACAAAAAACTCATTCGTACCTGTGTTTTTCACTTTAAGGTTGCTGTACTCAAACTCAGAATACGAAAGTCCGTGTCCAAACGAATATAGCGTCGGGGGATTTTTAAGGTTCATATATTTAAGTGCCAGAGCAGGGTCATCCTCCAAAGGCGTAATTCTGTTATAATTTACAGGAATGACGTCGACATGCTTCGGTATAGAGAGTGTGAGCTTGCCGCTGGGATTAACCGCTCCCGATAACACATCTGCTATGGCATAACCACCTTCCTGACCTGGATACCACGCACATACTATAGCCTCTGAGTGTTCCGCCATTTCATTGATTGAATACGCTCTGCCCGAAATAAGTACCGTTACAATCGGCTTTCCAAGCGTTTTAAGTTCCATAAAAAGCTCCGCTTGTCCCTTAGGCAAATCAAGAGTATACGCCTCAAACCTTTCGCCCGTATCGGTAAATTTGCATTTATCACCATAACTTGTTGTACCACAGCCTCCTGCGCAAAACAGAATAACATCGCTGCCCCTGCAAAGCTCCTTCGCCGCCTCAAAATCACTTTTTTCTTCGTCATAATTCCAGCCTTCGCAATACTTTATATCAAGGAATCTGCTCTTTAACGCAGTAAGTAAATCTGCCCCCTGTTCCTCCTTCATTGCAGGACTATATGAGGCATGCAGACATTTTTTCACCGTGGCGATCTGCCCCACAACTACAAGCTTTTTATCCTTGCTTAAAGGAAGAACGCCTTCGTTTTTGAGCATGACGATGCCTTCTGCCGCCATATCATAGGCAAGCTTCTTTACCTCATCTGAACTCACAAATTCCTGAACCTTGTCCTCTTCCATGAATGGATTATCAAATAAGCCGTACTCAAATTTCTTTGCCAAAACCCTTGTACACGCCTCATCAATAAAACTTTCGGAAACCAAACCTTCTTTCACTGCCCCTTCCAGTTGCAGAAAAGCTCCTCTAATATCATAAAGGCTTATGTTTATTCCGCTCTTTATTGCACTGACCGCCGCTTGTTTGTCACTTATCGCACGTTTTCTGCCCACGTTTATAACACCACAGCCATCAGACATAATTACGCCCTCGTATCCCAATTCTTTGCGTAAGACTTCCTGCATCAAATATTTATTTGTTGCTATTGACTCGCCGTCAATCGTGTTATATGCAACCATAATATAGTCTGTTCCTGCGTCTATCGCAGCCTTCACAGGCGGAAGATGAATGTCGCGCATTTCCCGCTCTCCCATTGAAATATTAGCCTCCTGACATCCACCCTCTGCTGCACCGCTGCCCAAAAAGTGCTTGCTGCAACAGAGCACACCGCCTGTTTTTAAACCGAGTACTGCACTTTTTGCAAACTGCGAAGAAAGATACGGGTCTTCACCGTAAGTTTCCTCACACCTACCCCAGCGTGGATCCTTGCATACATCAAGCATTGTAGCAAAGGCTACATGACAGCCTGACATTTTAAGCTCTGTTCCTACAGCCTGCATAACCTTTTTATATAATTCGGGATTAAATGACGATGCACTGCAAAGCCCCGTAGGATAAATCACTCCGTCTACCGCCACTACGCCATGCGCTGCTTCCTCATCAATAAATGCAGGAATGGGAATTCTTGCATTTTCAAGCACATATTTTTGTATCATATTGGAAAGCTTTACTCTGTCCTTAGCCTCAAGCGTTTTTGAAAAGTCTCCGTCATCACCCACTACTGTGCGCAGTAAGCTTTGTATTGCTCCGAAACCGCCGTATTCTTTAACCCAATTCTTAAACTCATCCGTCAGCACAAGCTCCCCGTCAATTTTCTGATAACATTGGGTACCCCCAAACTTTTCTATAATCTGTCCGATTTTTTCACGAAGAGTCAGTTTTTTTGTCAACTCTTTTGCTTTATACATGCAAACAGATTTTTCCATTTCAACTTCACCGTTCCTTTCCACTCAAATCTCAATACTAAAGCAGCTTCGCGTAATGATATCTTCTATTTTGCGAAAACTAATTTATATTTATAAAATACACTATTGACACTATATTGTAAGTGATATATACTATTTTTGTACTGATAAATTCTGCAAAGGAAGATGAAATGCATGAGAATTATTTTATGCGGTTTTGAAACTCAACACAATGAAAAATTCAAATACTCAAGAGCAAAAGGATTAAACTTTTATTCCCTTTTACTTTTTAAAACACCTGCATTTTTAGAGTTTAATGAAAACAAAATACTAGTTAATGAAAATTACGCTATACTATTTGATGTAAACACGCCTCATACATTTTATCCTGCTTTTTCAAACTATTCTGATGACTTTGTTCATTATGAATTTGACGAAGATGATCTTAAAATGCTTCAAAATCTTAACATACCGTTCGATACTCCAATTTTTTTATCTGATATGAATTCGTTATCGGAAATCATTAAAAAAATATGCATTGAGCATTATTCCAAAAATCCATATAAACAAAGAACAGTCAAGCTATACACAGAGATCCTTTTAAATAAATTGAGCGAACAAATTTTAGGGGCAAATGAAAATATATTGCCTTCTAATAGGGAAAAACTCTCTCTTTTGCGTTCAAGAATCTACACCTTGCCCGATAATGATTGGAGTGCTGAGTACATAAGCAAGGAACTTTTTATGAGCAAATCCCATCTTCATCATTCCTACAAGCAGGCATTTGGCACTACGATAGCTTCAGACATCATCCAAAGCCGAGTAAATCACGCAAAACAATTACTTATCCAAACTAAATTATCCGTTTCAGAAATTGCGAAAATGTGCGGATACAAAAATGAAGTACATTTTATGGGGCGTGTGAGATTTTTTCTGTAAATTAGATTTTTCTATGACAAAATATCGGTTTTTAGTGGGCAGGATAGCTGAGT
>CAKSIW010000092.1 GCA_934463175.1 uncultured Clostridia bacterium
TGCCTTTTGCGTCTTTATCTTCAAGCTGCCGTTGCAGAACGGAAGTGGATTTGTTTCCATCTGCCGCACCCTTCTCAAAGCGGTCATATTCTTTCATTGTCTGATAGTCAAGGTCTTTCCTGTCAACAACAAACAAAACCTTGTCAATGCCGTCTATCTTGCTTGCAAGCTGTGCGGTTTTGAAAGATGTTAAAGTTTTTCCGCTGCCTGTTGTATGCCATATATAACCGCCGGCTTGGGTAGTGCCTGTCTTTTTGTAATTAGTCGATATTTCAATTCGGTTTAATATCCTCTCGGTTGCGGCTATCTGATACGGTCGCATAACTAAAAGCAATTCTTCAGATGTAAATACACAATACTTTGTTAAAATGTTCAGTATGGTATGCTTTGAAAAGAATGTCTTTGTAAAGTCTATAAGGTCGGATATAACCTTATTATTTCCGTCTGCCCAATATGAGGTAAACTCAAAGCTGTTGCTTGTCTTTTTGCTTTTTGTACTGCTTGAATTTGTTTCTTTGATATGGCTGTTTCGGGTAGTGTTGGAATAATACTTTGTATTCGTGCCGTTTGATATAACAAAAATCTGCACATACTCATACAATCCTGAAGATGCCCAAAAACTGTCCCGTTGATAGCGTTTTATCTGATTGAAGGCTTCACGGATTGCAACCCCTCGGCGTTTTAATTCAATGTGAACAAGCGGAAGTCCGTTGACAAGCACCGTAACATCATATCGTGTGTTGTGCGTACCCTCGTTTTCTTCATACTGATTGATAACCTGCATAAAGTTGTTATGTATTTTCTTTTTGTCAAGCAGATAGATATTTTTCTGCGTACCGTCATCACGAATAAGCGGTTGTATATGGTCCTCTTGAATTTTGCGTGTTTTTTCCAAAATTCCGTCATTTGTGCTTGCAATAGAGGTATTGAAAAATCTATCCCATTCACTATCGGTAAATGTATAATTGTTCAGTTTTTCAAGCTGTCTGCGGAGATTATCAATAAGCTGTTTTTCGTTGTGGATAGTAATATATTCATAGCCTTGCTCTCCGAGCATACGGATAAACTCTTTTTCAAGTGCAGCTTCGCTCTGATATGCGTCCGATTTTTTATGTTCGGGAGTGTATTCGGCGACAACCGTACTTTCATTTGAAGATAATATTATGTTATATTCGCTCATTTTAACAATCCACCCATTCTATGTCTTTTTCGGCTTCCCCAAAAGTTTTACCTCCAAAAATTGGAGATTGAATAAATTTATTGTAACAATCTTCAAGAGAAATATTGTCTATTTCCAATATATAATTTTCACTTGGAGGTTCATGTTGAAATACTTCCATATGATATATACCATCACTCCGTCTGTATCCTTGGAACCAATATTTGATACCATTATAAATGTATACAATATCTTGTCCTGAACTACAGTACGCAGAAATATTCGTACCAATAGCAATTTGTTTCTGCTGCATCGCAATCAAATAATATTTTATTGGGTTCAAGTTTTACATATTTACATAAAAATATTACTTATCAATCCTGTGCTAATATTTGTGTATTATCATCCATTATAACAGCCTTAAATTTTTCGCCGTCTATGATGCAATTTTCTAAAACATCATCCATATCAGAATACCAGCCTATCAATTCATAGCGGTCGCATCCGGGATATAATTCTTTTTCACAAACCATTTCATAAACACAAAATTTGCCTTCTTTTCCGTTAGATAAAATCGGTTTTTTTTCATCAAGCATTAATCCTGTATGAAAACGATAAAATTTATTATTATATTTGAATTCCAGTCCAAGCCACTTTCCATCAGACGGTCCCCACCAGCCACAATATTGTGATTTAAACTCATCCAAACTATTGTACTCATTAATTCTCATTGCAGATTAAACCTCCGTTTGATTTTATTTATCAATTTCAATTCACTGTCATTTATAGGTATCCCGTCATCAGTATGGTCTAAATATAGATGTTTATGTGGTTTCAGCCTTTTAGAGCCGTGCTCGTGCAATAAATCTATACTAGCATATTGATTGTGATTTTCATCATAAAAAGTTAAATGTTTTAGTTTTCCATCTTGAATAACTGCGTATGTACGATTTGCTGTATGAGAATATTCAGGAGCTTTTACTGAATATCCAGCTGTTCGCACCAACACTTTCACGCCATCAACTTCACCGATTGAGTTAAATGTTTGTCCGCTGTCTACGAATGTAAAATCCCCTGCATTAACATCCACAAATGCCCCTCTGCTTCCCATAATCAAGCCTCCTCCTTTATTGTAAAAATAGGTTCATTATCAAATAATTTTAATTGCTGATATGAATGTTTTCTCGAAAAAGCATCTTCGTATTTGTAATTAACAAATCGTCCTGTCATGCCTTGTATCATATCTCCATATACAATTATCAATTCCGGATTAATTCTTTTTTTCATTTCATTAAAGCCGTTCAGAAACATTTCTGTATTATTTTGGCACCCTATTGTAGAAATTATAACTGCCGATCCTTTTTCAATTCCGGTGAAACATAAATCATATGTATCAGGAGTTGCCCATGGTATTGTAGGAATAACCTTGCAGCCATAGTTCTGCCAAGTTTTTCCTATCCATCTGCCTTTAAATACATTGTGCTGTAATTCATTAGGATGCATATTAGGATATACACTAAAATCAGGCGTTGCAACAAAAGCCGCAGTTTGATATTTTGGTACATATTTTAACGGATTGTTCCACAATCTCATTAAATCTTTGTCGTAATTAAACATCAGCACAATGCTATTGGATAAAGTTTTATTTTTTGAAACACTTTTAAAACTGATTATGTTTAATTTGTTCCAATTAACAGATTTAATATCTGCTTTGTTAATTATAGGCATATGATATTTATCCTCTTCATAATTGCCTATTATCGGTCGTAAGACCTTATACTTTTCCTCTTCTGTTAATCCTTTAATCAATATTAACATTCCTTTCAATATAAATTAAATTTAGTAAACTTGCCAATTGACAAGCCTGAAAGGATATGTTAAAATATACATACGCTAATAGGTATATGTTTAACATATCCATGATTGAACACATTGATTAGTTGCCGGTAACAACTATTTGATGTGTTTTTTCTTTTTCTAAGTAAATCCCATAATATCCATCCTTTCTACAGGGCAATACCGAAAAGCTTACAAAGCTTTATTTCATAATCTGTATAATATTGACCGCCGTAATTAAGCCATTTATTATAAAATTTCAATGCATAATTTGCAGCTTCATAACTTATTTCAAAACGCTCTGCAACCTCAAATATATTGGTAAGATTATATTTGTGGATAAGTACAGGCGGTGCTAAAGCAAATTTGGCAAAAAACTTTGCTTCCGCTTCCGCAAGTTCACTGTCTTCGGTATGCTCAAGCACAATATGTCCGTCCTCGTGCATAATGGTATTGTTAATTCTGCCGTATGGTTTGCAGTCATTATAAAAAATATACCATTCGCCCAAGCGCTTAACAGAAAATCCGTCCTCACTCCGTTTTAACATTAGTTCCTGCGTGCTTTGCGGTTTTGCAGAATAAGGAATAATTTTTGCACCAAGCTTTGTTGCTATTTCAAATCCGCTTATCGGTGTGCAATGTATATCTAATTTATCAAATACATCTACAACCGTTTTCTTTATTTCTTCGTATCTTCTGTCAGTTAATATCAATAGCCTGCACCTCTCTCAATCTTCTCCGAATAACGCATTGATAAGTTCCTTTTTTTCCTGAATAGTCATTTTTGAAGCGTTTCGGGCAATAATCCTTTCTATTTTCGGAAAATCAAAATCCTCATCACTTTCACGACCTAATAAATAATCTGATGTTGTGTGAAGAGCAGTAGCAATATTTGCAACCGTATCACTTTTGGGTTGCCTTTCTCCCGAAACATATCGGCATAAAGTAGCATTTGTAACACCTATTCTTTCCGCAAGTTCTCTTTGCGTCATATTATTCTTTTCCAATAATGAAGATAGTCTGTCTGTAAAAATACTCATATCTCCAACCTCCTATATTACGTTACCACTATTATAACGCAAATTACCATTTGTGTCAATAGCTTTTAATAAAAATATATTATAAATAAAAATCGGGCGAAAGTTCCGCCCGATTTTTATTTCATTTCTTTAAATGTTAATAGCCTATCCCGATAATACTCGTATTGTTTTTGTCTTGCCTCGATTTCTGCCGGAAGTCCCTCTGATATGTCGTTACATAGTTTGTCAAAACGGTCGAGAATATCAATAATGTACTTCTGTCTTTCAATACTCGGAACAGGTACAACAACACGCTTTATAGCGTTAGTATTAAATTGGGGTTGTCCACCTGTCGAAACTAAATTATCTGCTTGTTCCCAATAAAGCGGTGATTTGGTAAAATGCCAATAATAACGATTTAATATTTTAGTGTTATCAAGTTCAATCTTTATCAAAAAAGAAGCATAAACAGACGGCTCATTATCTTCAAAATAAAGTGTTTTTCCATATGTGGCTCCTGTTCTTGCTACAACTAAATCTCCGTATTGCAAAAGATATTTTTCGCTCTCGCTTGAAAGTGTAATATATTTTTTATTATTAGAATTAAGACAACCTTGTTCATTTATATCTGTGATACGAATAAATCTTGCTGTTCCAATATCGCTCGCTTTATCTGTATATCCATAAGTAAAGACCGCTAATTCTTCCAAAGGTACATATTCAACATCATTAAGAGCTTCCAAAAGATATTCAGTATAATAGTTATACTGCTTTTTTCTCGCTGTAAGCTCTGCTGTAAGCTCTGCTGTAAGCTCTGTGAAATTGTCCAAAATGCGGACAATTTCACTCTGTACCTCCATTGGAGGTACAGGGATAAGATATTTTAATATCGCTTCTTTGTTTCCTCTGGGCATTTTAGCACCCTTTGCATTTTGCATATCATATATAAAAAATTTATCTGATGATAAAACATAGTAAAGATATTTAGGTGTTATTTGCTTTATGTCTTTTATTTGTACTACAAGAACATCGCCATTAGTTCCTCCGTCATATTCCGCAAGCCATATTTTTTTCAGATAAGGTCTTATATTCCCGATTAAAATATCATTCTCATCGTATGCGACTACTGAGCCTGATTCGGGTACATAAGTTGAATTTGTTTTACCTTGCAAATTGGGTAAAAGATTGTCAACACCCACATAATTAGTTTCGTTTACCTTTTCTGCGTTTATTCTATTTTTTGAATACTTTGCTATATCTGCAAGCTCTTTATACTCAACCCCATTAGGGCACAGCTCATCAATAAGCATTTGCAATTTACTCATTTTTCTGCTCCTTTTACTCATCAAGCAACTTTTGCAATTCTTCCTTGCTCGGCAATACAGTTTGATATTTACTTGCAAAAATCTGTGTATTATCTTCCGGCAATGTCATTTCGACAACGGCTTGATTTTTGTCCTTGCAAAGAGTTATTCCTATTGTTTTATTCTCATCATCAAGCTTTACATTTCTATCATAAAAATTCACATACATTTGCATTTGACCTATATCCTGATGTTTCAGTTCGCCGATTTTTAAGTCAAATAAAACAAAGCATTTAAGCAAACGGTTATAAAATACAAGGTCACATCTGAAATGTTCTTCCTCAAATGTTAAGCGAACCTGTCTGCCGACAAATGTAAAGCCTTTTCCCAATTCAAGCAAAAATTTTTGTAAATTATCAATTATTCGTTTTTCAAGCTCGGTTTCGGAATATTCCGCAAGCTCCGGTAAACCCAAAAATTCGAGTACATAAGGGTCTTTTACCAAATCTGACGGTGTTTCGATTATCTGCCCGTCGGTTGAAAGCTTTTTAACATTTTCTTTATTTGTGCTCAATGCCAATCTTTCATACAAAGATGTGTTAAATTGCCTTTTTAATTCAGACAAGCTCCAATCATTTTTAACGGCTTCGATTTCATAAAAATGTCTTTCGTCAACATTATCTATACGCATAAGTTTTAAATAATGCGACCAGCTGAGGTAAAACTTTCTTCCTGTTTCCGTTGACGGCAAATTTTCAGATTTCCGAAACACTGTTTCGGAAATTAAATCTTTTGAATAAATAATATAAAATTTTCGCATTAGACCTAAATTATCAACGGAATATCCTTTTCCAAAATTTTCTGTTAAGTATTCCGACAAATCTTTTAAAATGTATTTTCCGTACTCTGCCCTTTGCTCGCCGTTTTGTTCTTCCTGAACAATCATTTTTCCTATTTCGTAATATGTGTAAACCATTGAAAGATTAACGGCTGTTTTTACGTTATGCTTTGCCTGTGCAAGGATATTTCCGACTTTTTCAAGAAAATTATTATCCATTTTCAAATCTCCTTTTGTAAGCAGGGAACGGTTTTGAGCCGTTCCGCCTTCTGAATATATTATACTTCAATTTCTGCAATTATTTTATCAATTTCATCACGCAAAACCTGTTCTCTTGCAACGATTTCGGAAATTTGCTTATTAAGCTCCGTAATATCTATCTTTTCTCTTGTGTCCTCTTGCTCAACATAGCTTGAAACAGAAAGGTTATATTCCTGCTTTTCCACCTCATCACTCGAAACAAGTCTTGAAATATAGTCTTTATCCGTTCTCTCAACATATGTATCTATTATGCTGTCAAGGTTTTCAGCCGTCATTTTATTATTATTTGTAACCCTGACACATTCCTTTGTTGCGTCTATAAAAAGGATTGAATTATCTGTCTTTGATTTTTTCAGCACCATAATACAGGTCGCTATGCTTGTACCATAAAAAAGATTGTCGGGGAGCTGAATAATACAATCAATAAAGTTGTTGTCAACAAGATATTTTCTGATTTTCTGTTCCGCACCGCCGCGGTACATAACACCCGGAAAGCATACAATCGCAGCCGTGCCGTTTGTTGCAAGCCAAGAAAGCGAGTGCATTATAAACGCAAGATCGGCTTTTGATTTCGGTGCAAGCACTCCTGCCGGGGAGAAACGGGGGTCATTTATCAGTATCGGGTTATCGTCACCCTGCCATTTAACAGAGTACGGCGGATTTGATACGATAGCCTCAAAAGGTTCATCGTCCCAATGCTGCGGCTCTGTTAGTGTGTCCTCGTGTGCAATGTCAAATTTATTATAATCAATATCGTGCAAAAACATATTGATACGGCAAAGATTGTATGTAGTTATGTTGATTTCCTGTCCGTAAAAACCCTGTCTGACTTTATCCTTGCCAAGTATTTTGGCGAATTTCAAAAGCAGAGAGCCGCTTCCGCAAGCCGGGTCATAAACCTTGTTTACCTCGGTTTTTCCGATAATGGTCAGGCGTGTCAATAGCTCTGAAACCTCTTGCGGTGTATAGTATTCACCGCCTGATTTTCCTGCGTTTGAAGCATACATACCCATCAAATACTCATAAGCGTCACCAAATGCGTCAATGGTATTGTCCTGTAAATCACCGAGTTTCATTTCTCCGATACCGTCAAGGAGTTTTACTAGCCTTTCATTACGCTTTGCAACACTGCCGCCGAGCTTATTACTGTTTACATCTATATCGTCAAACAATCCCTTAAAATCGTCCTCGCTGACAGTTCCCTGTGCAGAGCCTTCTATATTTTTAAATACCTTTGAAAGTGTTTCGTTAAGGTTCTCGTCTTTTGCCGCATTTGCCCGTACATTGCAAAAAAGCTCACTCGGCAAGATAAAAAAGCCTTTTGTTGTTACCATATCATCTCTGACGCACTCAGCCTCCTCGTCGGGAAGCTGTGCATAGTCAAAATCGGTTATTCCTGCGTCAAGCTCACCTTTGTTTATGTAAGCGGTAAGATTTTCTGAAATGTAGCGATAGAATAAAAATCCAAGCACATATTGCTTGAAGTCCCAGCCGTCAACACTGCCCCTTAAATCATTCGCTATATTCCATATGGTACGGTGCAGCTCTGCACGCTCTTGTTCCTTTTTGTTATCAATCATTTTAGAAAGCTCCTTTGTTTTATTTTAATTATACTACATTTACTGTCCGTTAAAACGGTCTGTTATTTATGAAACAAACCGCCGCTTATATACAAAAATACTATTAATTTATGCCGTATGCCTTTTTCGCTCTTTCCTTTTCGATAATTGCAGGTTCTATATTCAGAAATTCAGCGGTTTTTAGTACAGCCTGCTCAAACATTTCTTTATTATCGTGTAACATCATAAACCACCTCACTTTCAACAAATGTTCTCAACGCCTTATCGGGGAAAAAGGGTGCGTACCTGGTTATATCGCTCCTTGCTATGTTGTTTCTTTCAACATATTCTGCCGCAATTTTTTTCTCTTCATCGCCGAAAAAATCCGGCGATACAAAATTCATCATCTCAAGCAGACTCAGAACAGGGGCATTTTTCTTCGTTATATTCACCCTTGCACGGCGCAGCACCACCCGCTGTCTTCCGACAGAAACCTCACGAAATTTTGCTGTTTCCTTATTCGTATAAATTTCTATCCTGTCAGCCGCCTGCGATGACATACCAATCATATTCAGAAAACTTACTCCCGAATAATAACCGATTACATCACTTCCGTCATTGATATACTTTTTTTCAATAACTTTATTAGGATTAAGTATGCTCTTGCCAAACGGTGTATCTTGGGGAATATAGCAAATTCCTCTGTCAAACTTCATCAGTTTTCCGTCTTTAACAAGTCTGTTTATCTCTTTATAAAGCCACGGTTTTGAATAATCTTTATATCGTATTTCAGTTGTTAAAATCGGCTCGTTAAATCCGTATTTTCCAAGCAGATAATCATACAATGTCACTATATTCAGCCCCTTTCATACGATATTATTTCTTCGTTTCAATAATATTATACTGCTTATAACTTGCTTTGTCAACTCTGCTATAATCAATTAATATAATTTCTCAGATTTTTTGATTTGCCGTTCACATATAGCCCTGCGTTTTTTTCATATTCGTTGTTCATCAGAAAGATATGAAGACTCATACACTGCCGATTTTACACATAAAATCAAAAGCCTGCAAAACATTTTCCTCACACACATCATGCGGCATTTC
>CAKSIW010000093.1 GCA_934463175.1 uncultured Clostridia bacterium
CACCTCAAGAGGCAGAGTGATTGTTGAGAACGAACTGATTGAGGAACTCAAAAAGAACAGGTTTAATGCTGTTCTTGATGTATATAACAATGAGCCGCTGCCCGATGACAGCCCGCTGAGAAGCCTTGAAAATGTTTGGTGCATTCCGCATATGGCAGGACCGACACTGGATCGCAGACCAATGATTGCAAAGGGCGTTGCGGAGAATATAAGGAAGTTTGCCGACGGAAAGACGATGGAGCTTGAAATATCAAAAGAATATGCAAAGAGAATGACGAAGGTGTGAGGATATGAATTTTAGTGATAAAAAAATTGTTTTTTTAGGGGACAGCATAACGCACGGTGACTGTATTGAAAATAGGGATAATTCCTATGTTAATACGGTCATAAGAGAAATGGGATTTAAAAAAGCTTTTAACTATTCTGTTCCGGGATCAAGAATTGCCGAATATATCGGCGAGGACCCGAAAAAAATAGGACCTTCATTTGTCAAGAGGTTTTCCGGGATGGAAGATGATGCGGATATTGTGGTTGTGTTTGGCGGAACAAATGACTTCGGAATCGGAAATGAGCCTGTCGGAGCAGAGGACGATGAGACAGATTCAACATTGTGCGGCGGACTGAACATACTTATGAAAGGGTTGTGTGAAAAATATCCGTCGGCAAAGATAATTGTCATAACACCGCTGCACAGAAAAAATGAGAATGAACCCAACAAATTCAGCGGAGAGCCTTTTATCAGCTATATATCCGCGATTAGGGCAGCTGCAAAAAAGTATAATGCCAAACTCTTGGACTTGTATGGCGATAAGGATTTGCAGCCAAGTGACGAATACTATGATGCCTTGATTATTAATGACGGTCTGCATCCCAATACGGAGGGACATAGAGTGATTGCGGACAAGTTGATTGAGTTTATAAAAAAACTTTATTAAACAGGTGATATATATGGAAATTGCAATTAACAGCGGATATTTCAGAAGAATATATGGTTCTGATAAGAAAAGAACGGATTTGGAATGTGCATTGCTTTGCAAAAAAGGCGGGTTTTCGCTGATTGACTGTTCACCTGCCTTTCTGACAGATGAGGACTGGTTAGAAAAAGCGAAGGTGCTTTCGGAGGAGCTTAAACGCGGGGGGGTTACTGTTGAACAGTCTCATGCTCCGTTTAACAGATATAGCCGTGAGCCTGACGACGTTTTTAAAGAAAAGCTCAGACGTTCGTTTTTAATTGCGGCAGAGCTTGGAGCAAAACGCATTGTTATTCACGCTGATGAATATGTTTGTGAGAAAGAAAACTATGACAGTGAGACAGCGTGCAGATTTGCATATGAATTCTTTGCACCTTTTGTGGAGTTGGCAAAAAAATGCGGCATTGGGGTTGCAGTTGAAAATCTTTTTGAAGACGAACCGGGAAAAGGGCGAAACCGCTGCACATCAACGGTTGAGGAAATACTCAGAATTCTTGAGTTTTTTAACACGCCTGATGTCGCTTGCTGCTGGGATTTCGGACATGCCGCAGTTGCTTTTGGAGAAAACATGCTTAAAGAACTGAAAAAGATTGGCGAGCATGTCACATGTACTCACGTGCACGACAACTACAAAAGCGAGGATACACATCTTCCGATTTTCCTCGGAAAAACGGATTGGAATGCACATATGGATTATCTGAAGAAAATCGGATATAAAGGCGCGTTTACATATGAATTTGTTTATGGCTGTATTCCTGAGTGTGTGATTGAGGATTTTCTGAAATTTCAATATAATGCCGCGCGGTTTATTGCAGGGTAAATGACAGCTGTAACCGGCAGAAATATAAAAACTATAGATGAGGTGAAAAAATGAAAGAATTTAAAATCGGAATACAAATGTATTCTGTTCGCGATGAAATTGAAAATGGTATGGAGAGAGCTTTGAAAAGAATCGCGGAAATGGGATATGATTGTGTGGAGTTTGCGGGATACTATGGTGAGACGGCGGAAAGTCTGAAGGAAATGTTAGATAAATATGGGCTTGAAGCAAGGTCGGTCCATGATTCATATGAAGACCTGCTTGCAAACCCTGAAGAAAAGCTTCGTTTTTTAAAGACAATCGGTGTGAAATTTTTTGCAATTCCAAAGCTTGCAAAGGATAAGCATAAGGGCAGTGAAGTGTTTGAAAAAACGGCTGCTGACATAAAGAAGGCGGCTAATATTCTGAAAGAAAACGGAATACAGCTGCTTTATCATAATCATGAATTTGAATTTGATGAATATGAGGGAAAGTGTCTGATGGACTGGCTTTTCGGTGAAATACCACCCGAACTGATGAACCCTGAGATTGACACATGCTGGGTAAACTTTGCGGGAATTGATCCGTGTGAATATATAGAAAAATATTCGGGAAAAACAGAGGTCATTCATTTAAAAGACTTTGTTTGCCGCAATATTGAAGGGCTGCCTTTGTATAAAAAGGTTGCGGAAATGAAGAAAGACGGCAAAACTGTAACCAGAGACGGAAGCGGTTTTGAATACAGACCTGTTGGGAGCGGCGTTCAGGATTTTGAAAGCATAATCAAATCAGCAGAGAAGGCGGGAACAAAATACCTTATTGTTGAGCAGGACTTTCATCCGGAAAGGACGCCTTTTGAGGACGCTGAAAAAAGCGTGAACTTCTTGAAAAAGCTGCTTGCAAAATAAAGGAGGTGCGGAAATGAAAAGAGTTGTGTGTTTGCTGCTGGCGTTTTCAGTGATGTTTTCCGCAAACTTCACTATTGCGTATGCAGCGGATAATTCTGAGACGATTGTTGCAGAACGCATTTCGTTTTGTGATGAAGAAGGACGGCTTGTTTCGGGACTGCCGGAGAGCGGAACAAAGGTATATGCCGTTTTGACTGCATCTGATTTGGCAGAGAAGGACAGTAAAGAAATGCTGTGGATTGCCGGATATAAAAACGGTGTGCTTAAAGCGTTTGAAAAAGATGAAAAGGGAACAGATAAGATTACCGGGTTTAAATCGGGAATTTTGGTGGACGATGATATAGATGAAATTCGCGCAGGCTTTTGGAGTGACGGACTGCAGTCATATTCCTCACTGAGACGGTTAAACAAAAACGGAAAGGGGAAGCCCGGGGAGCTTCTTAATGTGAAGTGGAAGGGAACGGCGGCAACTGAGGTATATGGCGGATTGCTCAGGCTGATGCCGGTTATAAATCTTGTGAATGGCAATGACAGTGATGAGTCAAAGCTGAATGCTGTCAGAAAGCTTGATGGGACGGTTTATGCGTCAAACGTTAGTCAACAGTACACAAACAGAACTCTTGAGGATTTTTCAAAGACTAATGTCGGATACAGCTATAAGTTTACGCTTGCAGACAAGGGAGAGACAAGTATTTTCGGCAAAGATGGCGTGACCATACTGCATAAAAAGGATAATGATGAGGTTGCCGGTGCGTCTGATCCTTCAAAACTGTATGAATTTGACATGAGTAAAGGTGGAATGGTATACATCACCATGAGTCAGTCAAGCTATGTCAGAACTTCAAAGAATCTGAAAAGTGATTACATTGAGAGTCTGGACAAGGGCTGGACTCATGAATATGACGAAAAAAAGTACGGGCTGTATGTCTTTTCAACCGATACGGATTCAGATAAAAAAGCCGGGATACCGAACGGCAAAACAGCTAATGCGTGGGGAACGAGCGGCACGGTTTACAAGAAGCACTTCAATACCGGTGATCATGTTGAAATTCCGGCGGTTGATAAAAGCGATTCACTTTTGAGAATGAATGTTCTTGTTGTTTGGGATGAACTCTCTGATGAAACGGAAATTTATGATATTTTGGCAGACGGCAGAAGTGTTAACTTTGATAAAGACAAAGGCGAATACACTGTTAATTGTGCGGGAATGAAGGAAGCACCGATTATTTCGGTCAGTGCAACGCCGAGCGCGGCGGCAGAAATCACACAGGCAGCTGCTATCGGTGAAGAGGCGGTTGTTAAGGCGTGCGGCAGAGAATACAGAATATTGCTTGCGCAAGGTGACACAGAGCCGGGAAAGTTAACTGATGTGAAGGCAGGCGGTGAATCAACAAATGAAGTGCGGGGTGTTCCGAGTATCGGAGCTGCAAATCTTGATTTGTATGATGAGTATTTTGACAGCACCGGAGCATTTAAGGAAAATTATAAGGATTTTGATTTTAAAAAGTTGTATGCTGATATGGCAAACATTGAAATCAATCCTGATGCCGACAGAAATTCACTATATTATGCATACAATGACAGACAGGTAAGCACATCGTCAACTGCGTGGAGAAAGGTCAACGGGGTCTGGGGTGATCAGTACCGTTTTGCGGTTGCAGGAAATCAGACGTCAAAATTTGTTGATGAAAATGTTACAAGGCTTTTCAAACCTGCTGTGGATTCGCGTGTAATTCCTGAGAAAGCTTATGAGTTTAAAGTCAGCAAAAGTGCAAATGTATATATAACAGTCAAATCTCAAAGCGCGTATATTGACGGACTTAATATGGATTGGAGATTTGAAACTCTTGATGCTGATGATAAGGTTATGTATGCCGGATATAATCAGGTTAAGATTGGCGATGATACAATTAATATACCGAACGGGAAAACTGTGTCGGGACCGAATGGTTTGTCACACGGCTATGCATATGTAAAGCACTTTGAGGCAGGTGAAACGGTGGAAATACCTGTCCACAGTACAACAGCAAATGTAAGCTGCGACACAAGCGTTTACATTATATGGGATAATCTGAATCCCGAGAGAGAAATATACAGCATATTGGTGAACGGGAACAAGCTGGAAGGCTTTTCGAGCAGTGTATATGACTATACATACGAATTTGAAGCAGGCGGAAAACTGCCGACAGTGTCCGTTTCAGCTGCTGCGGGTGCAAATGTGCAGATAAAGCAGGCAGATGATACGAATAAATACGCACAGATTATTGCTGACGGCAAAAGCTATAAAATACAGTTTGTTGAGGTTGCAGCTAATATGGGGTTAAGCTCACTTGCTGTTGACGGTGTTCAGATTGAAGATGTGTCGGAAGAAAAATATGAATATGAATACACATTGGAAAGAGGAGATATGCACATTCCGACGGTTACTGCAGCTGCTGCCGACTCAGAAAAAACCGTTACGGTGAAGCAGGTGCAGAAAGTGCCGGGCAGTGCTGTCGTGAGTGTTACTGCGAAAAGCGGATATACTGTGACATACAGGGTTAACCTGAAAAAGACGGGTGAAGCCGGAACGGTAACGGAGCTGAAGTCGGCGAATAATGCTGCTGTGTATGCAGTTCCGTCACTCGGTGTTGAACCTGAATATGTTTATGAAAAATACAGTACCGACGAGGAAAGAATTGCTGCTGTGCTGTCAACAACAGAAAATCCGTACTATTATACTAACGGTGAATATGCGATATTTACAAACAGAAACAGCGGTACGGCGTGGAACTATAAAGCGAATGATATATATGGAGTGCAGTCTGAGTTTACAATTATTGATGATCCGCATTCCGCTTTGATTTCACCCGATGTAACAAGAATATATAAACCGTCGAACGATAAGGAAAACAGCGATAAGGCATACAGCTTCAAGATAAGCAAGGGTGCAACTGTTTATATCACTGTTATGGAACGGACCGCATTTCTGGATTCATTTAAGGATAAGGGCTGGGAATATGAATATGATGAAAAATATAAGATTTATCATTCAGGCTATATTCTTGCAGCGGCTTCGGACGGCATAACGAAATATCGTATACTCACGGGCTATCCTCAGCTTATGCAGTGCGCCAAGGGCGGAGCGTATAAAAAACATTTTTCAAAGAATGAGACAGTTGAAATACCGTCATATTCTTCAGCCGCAACGGACAAAGCAATGGGAATATTTATTGTTTGGGACGAGTGCAGCGATGAGACGGAAATTTTTGGATTAAGTTATCAGAATGGTGCGGAGGAGAAAGAAATAAACGGATATACCGAAGCGGTGAACGAGTATTATGTATTGCTTCCCGGCAATACATCGGCTGTCCCAACGGTCAAACTCAACGCAACAGGTGCTGTCAGGTATAGCGTGACCACGGCAAGCGGTTTTGATTCTGACGGAAAAGCGGAGTCGGTTGTCAGCGTTAACGGCGGCAGAAATATAAAGGTTGTTTTTGTGAAAGAACCCGATAATACAAAAAATGCTTTAATAGACAGCGTTACGTTTGGCAAAACGGTGTTTGATGAGTTTAATCCATGTATGACTGAGTATTCTGTCGATATTTATGCAAACGATGACTATCCGACAGTTTCAGCTTCCGCAAGGACAAATGGCACAAGTGTTGAAATTGAGCAGCCAAGCGGAAGCAATAACGGAGTGTGCACAATCGTTTCAGCCGCAGCAGCCGGAAACTCACAGACGTACAAAATCACATTTAACAGACTCGCGTTTGACAAGACGGAGGCACAGGTGATGAGAATTAAAGATAACAAAAAAGCAATTGTCACAATTGTGCATGATGACGGTACGCTGGATACGGTTGATTATATGAATGGCGAGCTTGAGAAGAACGGACTGAAGAGTACAATTGCTATGATAGGTTCATATGTGACCAAAGATAATGTGGCGGAATGGCAGAAATATCTTAACACTGGAAGATTTAACATAGCAAATCACAGCTACAATCACCGTTATTGGGGGCAGAGTGATGCTGCGGAAGCGGGTGTTCGCTCGGACGGAGGCAGGTTTGATAATCCTGAAGGAACGATGACAAATGAAATAGTTGCCTCAGGAGAATACCTCAGAAAAATGTTTCCAAAGGAACCTGTATTATGCTTTGTAAAACCGGGTTTCACATATCCGTCCGGAAAAGCGCAGGTCAGTGCGGAAGCATATCAGTTGATTATGAAAAACTATATTTGCATGAGGAATACGGGCGGCGGCGTAGAAAGCATAATGCCGGGCGATTGGTCTAATGTTAAGTCATATATGGTAAGTCCCGGTGATACTGCTCAAAAGTGGAAAGAACTGATTGACGAGGCGATAAGCAAAAACGGGTGGATTGTTTACCTGTTTCATCAGATAAAAGAGACAGGCGGCGGAAACACTGTTGAAAAAGACAAGGCAAACGATTTCTTCGCTTATGCGGGCGAAAAGGTTAAGAATGATGAGGTTTGGTGTGCGTTTATGGACGAGGCAACAATGTATTTAAAGGAATACGACGCATTGGAAAGCGTAAATGCATATTACAACGCCGCTGACGGAAAAGTGACGGTTGAGTTGAGTGATACGCTTGATAACAGTATATACACCTATCCGTTGACAGTTAAGGTTGAAGTGCCGGGACAGTGGACAAAAGCAAGGCTGACCCAGGGGGCAAGAACGGAAGAGTATGAAGCTTTTTCGGAAAATGGAAAAACTTATATTTATGCAAATGTTGTTCCGGACATTAGTGCCGCGGAAATAACAAAAAATAATTAAATGAAAAGAGGAGAAAAAATGCAAAGCAAAGAACAGGAAATTATGGATGCGTTCAAGAACACGGTTAAGGAAGAGGTTATTGATACCTCAAAGAAGCTGAAGGTTGGAATTATCGGAACAGGCTGGATTGCGCGGCTTCACATTGAGAATTATTTGAAAATGCCTGACGTTGAATTGATAGCGGGGGCTGATCTTGTTGAGGGAAAGGCTGAGGTTTTTTTCAAAAAATGGGGAGTTGAAAATGCAAGGTGTTATAAAGATCATAAAGAAATGATTGATAACGAACCGGAACTTGATGCTGTCAGCATATGCACATACAACAGCACGCATGCGGAATGTGCGATATACGCACTGGAACATGGCGTTAATGTGTTGCTCGAAAAACCAATGTGTGTTACGACAGAGGAAGCTGTGGAGATTATCCGTGCCGAAAAGAAAAGCGGAAAGGTTCTCTCAATCGGATTCCAGCCGCGTTTTGATCCTAACATGAAAAAAATCAAAGAAATTGTTGAATCCGGAGTTCTCGGTAATGTTTATTATATACAGACTGGCGGAGGAAGACGCCGCGGAATACCGACACCGTTCGGAACAACATTTATTGACAAAAATACAGGTGTTATTGGTGCGATGGGGGATATTGGCTGCTATTCTCTCGATATGGTTCTGAATGCAATCGGCTATCCCAGACCGCTGACTGTTTCGGGATATACATCAGACTTCTTCGGAAAAGATCCGAACTATTCGGGATATGCACCCGAACACAGAAAAGAGTATTCCGAGGTTTTCGGTGTTGATGATTTTGCAGCCGGTTTTATCAGGCTTGAAAACGGCGTTATTCTTGATTTCAGAATTGCGTGGGCAATGAATCTTGACTCTCCCGGAGATACAATTATAATGGGAACAAAGGGTTCACTAAGAATCCCTGCAACAGAGTGCTGGAACGGAACTGTCGGAGGTCCGATGACCATATATTACGAGGCTGCGGGTTCTCAGCTTGAGTCGGTTGTCCCGATTGAAAAGAATGAAGGAGAAAGCTTGTTCTACAAAAAACTGCGTTCATTCCTTGACGCGGTTAAAAATGGAACAGAGGCACCTGTTCCGTCAAGCCAGATTCTCTATAATCAGGCAATTATTGACGGTATTGTTAAGTCAAACGAACTCGGACATGAGATTGAAATTAGCATTCCCGAGATTTAAATTCTGACAAACAAGGAGTGAATGACATGAAAAATCTTAAAGTCGGACTTCAGTTATATTCAATCCGCGAGGATATGGAAAAAGATATGGACGCAGCATTGAA
>CAKSIW010000094.1 GCA_934463175.1 uncultured Clostridia bacterium
GACATGGGGTATCATGTTGCGATTATGGCGGATTCAACGTCAAGATGGGCGGAGGCTCTGCGTGAAATATCCGGACGTCTTGAGGAAATGCCGGCAGAGGAGGGCTTCCCTGCATATCTTTCATCAAGACTGGCAGAGTTTTATGAAAGAGCCGGATATGTTGAGAATCTGAACGGAACGGAAGGGTCGGTGTCGGTAATCGGTGCCGTTTCGCCGCAGGGCGGAGACTTTTCCGAGCCTGTCACACAAAACACAAAACGTTTTACGCGGTGTTTCTGGGGACTTGACAAGTCGCTTGCGTATGCAAGGCATTATCCTGCAATAAATTGGCTGGGCAGCTACAGCGAATATGTCGGAGATCTGGAGAAATGGTACGGCGAAAATGTTGACAGAGGATTCATTAAAAAACGGGCAGAGCTTGTGAAAATTCTTCAGGAGGAGAGCGGTCTGATGGATATTGTAAAGCTGATCGGAGCTGATGTTCTTCCTGAGGATCAAAAGCTGACACTGGAAATCGCGCGTGTGATCAGAGTCGGATTTTTGCAGCAGAATGCATATCACCCGAACGACACATATGTTCCTCTCAAAAAACAGTATGCAATGCTTGATGTGATTCTTTATCTTTACGAAAGGTGCAGAAAATGGGTGACGGAGGAGGCTGTTCCTGTTTCGCAGCTATTAAAAACAGGAGTTTTTGACCGTGTCATAAAGATGAAATATGACATAGCAAACGATGAATATGAAAAATTTGATGTGATAAAAAGCGAAATTGATAAAATGGAGTTTTAAGGAGAGGGGGTCGCATTATGAATATTCAGTATATGGGACTTAGCGACATCAGCGGCTCGCTGGTGGTTATAGACGGCGTTGAAGGAGCGTCATATGATGAAATTGTTGATGTCAGGCTGAGCGACACAGGCGAGACAAGAATGGGAAGAATCGTTGAATTGACGCGTGACTGTGCGATTGTCCAGATTTTTGAGGGCACTCAGAATGTATCGCTGACAAACACGGTGACGCGGCTGACGGGAAAACCTCTCATGCTGCCGCTTTCAAAGGAAATTCTCGGCAGACGCTTTGACGGAACGGGCAGACCTGCCGATGGCTTGGGAGAGATTTATGCCGACAGATATATGGACATTAACGGAAAACCGATGAATCCGGTTTCGCGTGAATATCCGCGTTCGTTCATTCAGACCGGTATTTCGGCAATTGACGGACTTGCAACTCTCATCAGGGGACAAAAGCTGCCGATTTTCTCGGGCAACGGACTTCCTCACGATGATTTGGCTGTTCAGATTGCAACACAGGCAAAAATTGCAGATGATGAAGGAAAGAATTTCGGAATTGTTTTTGCGGCAATGGGTGTTAAGCATGATGTTGCAAACTATTTTATATCTGCATTCGAGGAAACGGGTGCAATCGGAAGGACGGTCATGTTCATAAATACGCTGTCCGACCCTGTTGTTGAAAGGATACTCACGCCGCGGTGCGCTTTGACTGCTGCGGAATATCTGGCGTTTGAGCATAATATGCACATTCTTGTCATTCTGACAGACATAACATCATATTGCGAGGCTGTGCGTGAAATTTCTTCATCAAAACAGGAAATTCCGTCAAGAAAAGGCTATCCCGGATATTTATACAGTGACTTGGCATCGCTTTATGAAAGAGCGGGAATGATTAAGGGAAGCACAGGCTCGATAACTCAGATTCCGATTCTGACAATGCCGAATGATGATATAACGCACCCGATACCCGACCTCACGGGGTATATTACCGAGGGTCAGATTGTTCTTGAACGTTCGCTCAGTCAGAAAGGAGTTTATCCTCCGGTTTCGGTTCTGCCGTCGCTGTCGCGTTTGATGAAGGACGGTATCGGTGAGGGATACACAAGAGCGGATCACCCAGATGTGAGCAATCAGCTTTTTTCGTCATATGCAAAGGTTCAGGACGTGCGTGCGCTTGCGTCGGTTATCGGCGAAGATGAGCTTTCGGACACAGATAAGCTTTATATGAAATTCGGAACAGAGTTTGAAAACCGCTTTATCGGACAGGGAAGGCATGAAAACAGAGATATTTCCGCAACGCTTGATGAAGCATGGAGACTTCTCGGAATACTTCCCGAAAGCGAGCTTGACAGACTTTCGCCCGAGCTTTTGAAGGCGCATTTTTCAAATCGGAAGGATTAGTGGCGAAGGAGTGATGCAGTCATGGCTATGGTGCCGACAAAGGGCAATCTGATTATTGCCGCCAACACGCTCAAGCTGAGTAAAACAGGCTATGAGCTGCTTGACAAGAAAAGAAACATACTGATTCGTGAAATGATGTCTCTGATTGAGAGTGCAAAACAAATTCAGGGCAGAATTGAAAGCACTTTTTCCGAGGCATATGCCGCTTTGCAGCAGGCAAACATTGAAATGGGCATTGACGCTGTTGAAAAAATCGGAATTGCGGTTGATATTGAGGACAGTGTCGAGGTCAAGTTCAGAAGCGTTATGGGGGTTGAAATTCCGATTGTAATTATGGACGAGGACAATTCTCTGCCCGTTTACGGATTTGAGGATACAACAATTTCACTTGACGCGGCAAGAAAGCGGTTTGAAGAAGTTAAAAAAATGACAAAGCTGCTTGCGCAGATTGAAAACTCGGTATATCGTCTTGCGGACAGCATAAAGAAAACCCAGAAGCGAGCGAATGCATTGAAGAATATTATGATTCCGCGTTATGAAGCCGAGACAAAGCAAATTCAGAATGCACTGGAGGAAAAGGAGCGTGAGGAGTTCTCACGGCTCAAGGTCATTAAGGCTCAGAAATCAAAGAAAAAATAGTTTTTCGGAGGTGCTTGGAATTATGGCAATCAAAGACCCGCGGATTGACGGCGGAAAAGCCTTTGATTGGGGGAGAACCTCGGCTGATTATGCAAAATTCCGTGATATTTATCCAAAAGAGTTTTATGAAAAAATTGTTCGGCTCGGGCTGTGCGTGAAAGGACAAAGCGTGCTTGACTTGGGTACCGGAACGGGTGTGCTGCCGCGGAATATGTATGATTTCGGTGCGGACTGGACGGGTACGGATATTTCCGAAGAACAAATCAAACAGGCAAAACGGCTTTCTGAGGGAATGAACATAAGGTATTTTGCGTCACCTGCCGAAAAGCTTGATTTCCCCGAAGGATCATTTGATGTGATAACGGCATGTCAGTGCTTTTGGTATTTCAATCATGAAACGCTTGTTCCGATTCTTCACCGAATGCTGAAGGAAAACGGAAGGCTGTTGATTCTGAGCATGGAATGGCTGCCGTTTGAGGATAAAATCGCAGAGGCAAGCGAGAAGCTTGTTCTGAAATATAATCCGCTCTGGAGCGGTGCCGGAGAGGTTGAGAAACCGATTGCGATACCCGAATGCTACAGCCGCGGTTTTGAGCTTGAACACAGCGAGGAATATCGGCTGAAGGTGCATTTCATGCGTGAAGACTGGAACGGAAGAATGAAGTCATGCCGCGGAATCGGGGCATCTCTTCCGCAGAATAAAATTGACGAGTGGGAGGCAGAGCATATTAAGCTTTTATCAGAGCTTGCGCCGGATGAATTTGATGTCCTGCATTTTGCCGCTGTCGCTGTTTTGAAGAAAAAACAAAGCTTTTGCGGAAATAAATAAGCTTAGATTATTGAAGAAAATGAAAAAGACTGCCGGCAGGCTGATTTGAAAACCGTTTTGCCGCAGTCTTTTTTTTTGTTTTTATATATCAGTATCCAAAACCGTGCAGTCCCCCAGAATTTCGGGCTTGGACGTCATCGAATCCGCCTTGCTCAGTGTTCGGACAACGCGGCATGGATTCCCTGCCGCAAAGCAGTTTGGAGGAATTGATTTTGTGACAACGCTTCCTGCGCCGATCACACAGCCGTCACCTATCGTGACGCCGGGGAGTATTGTTGCATTTGCGCAAATCCAGCAATTGTTTCCGATATGCACAGGCTTTGCATAACATAGCCTGCGCGCTGTTCCGTCAGGACAAACGAGAGCCTTTCTCTCATTTGCAAGCATTGGGTGAAGCGGAGTTACAATGGTGACATTCGGACCGAAATCACAGTCTTCTCCGATGACAACCTCGGCATCGTCCTGACATGTGAAGTTAAAGTTAATGAATGTATTTTTTCCTATTTTTGTGTTAATTCCATAGTGAAATGTAATCGGTCCCTGAAGAACAACGTTTTCGTTTAATTCTCCGAGAAGCTCTGTCAGTATGTTTTTCCGTGCTTCGGGCTCATATTCGTCAAGAAGGTTGTATTTTTGATTGAGCTTATGAGCCTTTTTCTTTGTTTCAACTCTCCATGCTTCTGACGGCGGGAACATCAGCCCGATTTTGTTGTTAAGCATTTTCTCAGATCCTTTCTTTAAACTTATACATCATTTGTCCTTGCCGAAAGGGCATATTTCCCGGGTGACACGCCGACAATTTTTTTGAAGCTGCGAATGAAGTTTGCATAATCCTGAAAACCGCAGCTGTGCGCTGTGTCCCCAACGCTGTTTCCTGCGTTAAGAAGCTTTTTTGCCTCGGTTATACGTTTTGAAAGTATGTACTTGGTGACCGTTGTTCCGAGGTGCTTTTTGAACAGGCGGCACAGCTCGTTGACGGAAATATATGAGTTCTTTGCAATGATTTCAAGAGACAGCGGACTGTCAAAGTTGTTGTTGATGAAACGCAGCGACTGCTCGATGGTCTTGTTTTCAAAGCTGTAGCGGTGGGCGTGATCCTTGTTTTTCTCAAGAAAAATCCCGTTAAGAAAAACAATCATTTCGAGGGCGCAGAGCTGTTTCAGAATGTCATCTCCGAAACCGTGGCTTGCGTTAAGCCGTTCAATGAACTCATTCATTTTCCGAATTTCGTCCGCGTTAAGCGAAAGCTTTTGTGTGATATATTCACCTCTGGTGTAAAAACCGTATGAAAGGTCTGTTTCGGGGGTCGAGTTGTTATAGAGAAATGTCGGGTGAACCTGCATGGCAAAACGCTTGAATATCGGCTGGGACGCGGTTATCTTGTGCGATTCAAAGGGGTTGAGCAGGAAAACATCGCCGTCGTTTGCCTCATACACTCTGTCACCGACAAAGATTGTTTTGCTGCCGGAAATGCAATACAGAATTTCACAGCACTCGTGGACGTGTATGTCCGTTGTTGAACTCCTCAGCTCGGAATAGAAACACCCGAAGGAACTGTTTTTGTTCGTATATTCAATTGCATCTGCGCAGTTATCAAAAAAAATATCCATATGTTTGCAACCCTCCTCATAATCAGTATAACATTTTTATATATATTTTGCAAGAAAAAAATAAAAATATTGCGCGAAATGTTGCTGTTAAAATATATTTTTCAGAAAAATTAAAGGAATTTCACCAAATCTCTTTACAAAGTCGAAAATTTCCTGTAAAATAGGAAGATAAGAGTGAAAAGTAATTAGGGAGGCTTTAACAATGTATGATAAGGTTTCAACCGACCTTTCCTTTGTTGAAAGGGAAAAGGAGATTGTTGATTTTTGGAAGGACAATGATATATTCAAAAAAAGCATAGAAAACCGTGAAGGCGGAGAAGGCTTTACGTTTTATGACGGTCCCCCGACTGCAAACGGAAAGCCGCACATCGGTCATGTTCTGACCCGTGTTATAAAGGACTTGATTCCGAGATACAGGACAATGAAGGGATATAAGGTTCTGCGCAAGGCAGGCTGGGATACGCACGGACTGCCTGTTGAGCTTGAGGTTGAAAAACAGCTCGGAATCAGCGGCAAGCCTCAGATTGAAGACTATGGAATCGAAGATTTTGTGAAGAAGTGCAAGGACAGCGTTTTCACCTATCAGAGCGAATGGGAGGAAATGAGTGACAGAGTCGGCTACTGGGCTGATATGGAAAATCCGTATGTGACATATCACAATGATTACATTGAATCCGTTTGGTGGGCTCTGAAGCAGATCTGGGACAAAAAGCTGCTGTATAAAGGTCATAAAATCATGCCGTACTGCCCGCGCTGCGGAACGTCTCTTTCAAGCCATGAGGTTGCTCAGGGTTATAAAGATGTTAAAGAAAATTCACTCATTGCAAAATTCAGAATCCGCGGTCTTAAGAATGAATATATTCTGGCATGGACAACAACCCCCTGGACGCTTCCGTCAAATGTTGCGCTGTGTGTGAACCCCGGCGAGACATACGTGAAGATTTCTGTGGGTGACGAGAAGTATATTCTTGCGGAGGCTCTTCTGGACAGTGTTATAAAGGACGAATATACCGTTGTTGAAAAATATATCGGAACAGACCTTTGCGGAATGGAATATGTTCCGTTGTTTGACTTTGCAAAGCCCGACGGGAAAGCTTATTTTGTTGTTGCCGACAACTATGTAACAATGGGAGACGGCACAGGCGTTGTTCACATTGCACCTGCGTTTGGTGAGGACGACTCGAGAGTCGGAAAGGAAAATGACCTTCCGTTTGTTAACCTTGTGAACACGCAGGGCAGGTTTGTTGATGCGGTTGAGCCGTGGAAGGGAATGTTTGTCAAGGACGCGGACAAGCTTGTTATACGTGATTTAAAGGAAAGAGGTCTGCTGTTTGATGTCATTAACTTTGAACACAGCTATCCTTTCTGCTGGAGATGTGACACACCGCTCTTGTATTATGCATGTGACACATGGTTTATAAAAATGTCGGCGGTTCGTGACAGACTTCTGGCAAACAATGAAACGGTTAACTGGATGCCCGACAACATAAAGCACGGACGTTTCGGAAACTTCCTTGAAAATGTCATTGACTGGGGACTTTCGCGTTCGAGATACTGGGGAACACCGCTTCCGATATGGCAATGCGAATGCGGTCATCATGAGTGTATCGGTTCAATTGCGGAGCTGAAGGAAAAGGGAATTGATGTTCCCGATGACATAGAGCTGCATAAGCCTTATGTTGACAATGTGAAGCTGAGATGTGAAAAGTGCGGCGGAGAAATGCACCGCGTTTCCGAGGTCATCGACTGCTGGTTTGATTCGGGGTCAATGCCGTTTGCACAGTGGCACTATCCGTTTGAAAACAAGGAACTTTTTGAACAGAATTTCCCTGCAAACTTCATCAGTGAGGCAATTGATCAGACACGCGGCTGGTTCTATACTTTGATTGCGATTTCCACTCTGCTTTTTGACAAAGCACCGTATAAGAACGTCATTGTTCTCGGTCATGTTCAGGATAAGAACGGTCAGAAGATGAGCAAGCATAAGGGCAATGTTGTGAACCCGTGGGACGTTCTCAATAAGCAGGGCTCCGATGCTGCGCGCTGGTATTTCTATTCAAACAGTGCGCCGTGGCTTCCCAACAGATTCTTTGATGAGGCTGTTTCGGAGTCGCAGAGAAAGTTCCTCGGAACGCTTTGGAACACATATGCGTTTTATGTGCTCTATGCCAATATAGATGAATTTGACCCGACAAAGCATACGCTCAATCCCGAAAAACTCACACTTCTTGACAAGTGGGTTCTATCGAAGCTCAACGGCGTCATCAGAACGGTTGATTCCTTCCTTGAAAACTACAAAATCACAGAAGCGACTCGGGCAATTCAAGAGTTTACAGATGAGCTGAGCAACTGGTATGTCAGACGTTCAAGAGAGCGTTTCTGGGGCAGCGAGCTGACAGAGGATAAGATTTGTGCGTATATGACGCTTTATACCGTTCTGGTTGAGTTCTCAAAGGCGTGTGCTCCGTTCATACCGTTTATGACGGAAATGATATACAGAAATCTTGTGCTTAACGTTGACAAAACAGCTCCCGAGAGCATTCATCTGTGTGATTTCCCGAAGGCTGACGAACGCTTTGATTTCAAGGAAATTGAATCGAAAATGGATGCGGCAAGACAGATTGTCATTCTCGGACGCGCGTGCAGAAATGCAGCAAACATCAAGAACAGACAGCCGATTGCAAAGCTGTATGTTCAGACAGCAAACGAAATTGAGAGTGTATACAGAAGCATAATTCTTGATGAACTCAATGTTAAGGAAATTGAAATCACCGATAATGCGGGTGCGTTTATAAGCTATAACTTCAAGCCTCAGCTCAAAACAATGGGTCCGAAATACGGAAAGCTTGTCAGACCTATCTTTGAAAACGTGAATGCAATGGACGGTGCGGCGGTTATGGAAACGCTTAATTCGGGCGGAACCCTTAAGCTTTGTGTTGACGGAACAGATGTTGAGATTGGAAAAGATGATGTCTTGGTTGAAACGCTTCAGAAGGACGGATTTGTTTCGGACAGCGATGGCGGCTTCACGGTTGTTCTTGACACAAATCTCACAGATGAGCTGATTGAAGAAGGCTTTGTCAGAGAAATAATAAGTAAAATTCAGACAATGCGTAAGGACGGAGGCTTTGAGGTTCAGGATAACATAAAGGTTTCATGCTTCGGAAGTGAAAAGCTTGACAAAATCATTGCTGCAAACATTGATGAGATTTCCGCTCAGACTCTTGCGGTTTCAATTGACAATGCAGAGCAAGACGGAGCGAAGGAATGGAA
>CAKSIW010000095.1 GCA_934463175.1 uncultured Clostridia bacterium
GAAATGCCGCATGATGTGTGTGAGGAAAATGTTTTGCAGGCTTTTGATTTTATGTGTAAAATCGGCAGTGTATGAGTTTTCATATCTTTCTGAGTTTCAGCTCATGAGATGTCATGTTTGTATTTAAGGCTGACGGTATATGTGCCCAAATGAGGGCATATGGCTGTCAGCTCTTCTGTTTATTACAATTTAAACATGCAAAAAACAGACGTGAAAAATGCTGCCGAAATGGAATCTTCCATAAATGCACATCTTTCAAAGAATGAAGAGAGCCGCGTAAAGGTTCTCGGCAACATTTGCAAACAGCTTGTCTGTGATTTTTTGATATTGTTGAATGTGTGAGAGATTAGGAGGTGTTTTATATGAATTTTTACATTATGTCGGGCAACGCTGCTGCCGGGCGGCAGGGCAATAAACTTGAGCATTGTGCTTGTTCCCGACACGAACATATGTGATGATATTCATAATATTGCGGTCGATGAGTGTGAGTTTAAGCGAAACATGGAAACAGACTATAATATAGAATTTGTTGCATTATCAGGCGAAATAAGTCCGGTTGATTATGCATCGGCAGCAAAAAAACATAAAGAAAATGAATATACCGAATGGGTATTAAAGCGTTGATTCAGATAAACAAAGCATATCAGCGCTGCAAAAAGATAAAGGGCATATTTCCAAACTTTTTGAAAATATGCCCTTTATTCCGAAATTTATCAATTGTTTGATTTTTCTTTTTGATATTGTCTGGGGGAAATTCCCTCAATTCTTTTAAAAGCCCTGAAGAACGAGCGAATATTTATATATCCGACATCTTGAGCAATCTGTTCAAGATGTATATCAGAGGAGGACAGGAGACTTTTCGCCTTATCAATTCGTTTGTTCACAATATATTCAGACATTCCGATGTTGTATGCTTTTTTAAACAGCTGTGACAGGGAAGATTGACTCATGCCGAACTGTTCTGCAATGATTGAAGCACTTAATTCATAGTTTGAGTAGTTTTGGTCTATATAGCTTCTGATCAGTGACTCCGTGCTTTGAGTTGTGTTTTTTTCCTGTATAAGCAGGCAAACCCGATGCAAATAATCATTGATTTTTTGCTTCAGAGAGCTTATGTTGGAAAATGGTATAAGTGATACAAAGGGGTCGTTGTACTCATATATAACCTCTTTTTCATCGTCTGTTGCCAGTGATTTGAGAGCATTGCTCAAAACGGATAAAATGTAGAATACATACTGTTCGATAAGCTTGCTTGTGTTAAACAGCTGAACCGATTGGTCAATTGCTTCGCTCAGAATTTTGTATGCGCCGTCAGGGTCATTATCCTTCAGACTTCTTGTCAGCTTGCTTTGAATTTGCATATCTTTTTTAATATACATGTTTGAATCGGACATTTCGGCATAGCTCATGTGTGTTTTTGTTCCAAACATTTGCATAACAGAAAGAACTCTTTTTGCATTTTCAAATGAATCGGAAATGTCCTCAATGCCTGTGCAGATGCTTCCGATTGCTGTTGTCGATGAAATCTCAAAATAAAAAGAAATGGCTGCCCGTGCGGAATCAAGAGCTGTTTCCAAGACGGATTCTTCAATTTTATCACCGTTAATAATGCAGCAATATAAATTATCGGCAAAAAAAACCTTTGCAGTGTAATTGCGTGACAGAAGTTCTTCGGTGATGTTTTCAAAAATTGTATCAATGTCAGAGCCTGAATATGCATCGGATTTTAAACGGTGTATGGTGTCTGAATCTGCACTGATAAGGGCAACGCAAAATTCATCATTTGCAAATACGTTTTTCAGCATTTTCACGTCATCGGAACTGCATTTGTTGAATATTGCATTGCGCAGGGAGTTAATTTGCGTAAAGTCATTGTTTTTGCGGCTTGCAGTTTCAAGAGTATTTAATAATTCACTGATTTTAGCACTGATTAAATCAAAATCGTTTCCCTTCAGGTTCTGGTCAGAAACTCCGACAAGGTTTTCGCGCAGCTTGTATATAGGGAGATAGTGCCTTTTTGAAAAGAGCAGTCCCATTAAAATTGATAAGATTGAAGCAATTAGTATTGTCAATGTATTGAACAACCAAGTGCTGATGACCGCGTTGCTCATAATGTTGTTGTCGAGGAGAAGAAAGCAGGTCCATCCTCCGGCAAAATTGACAGACAGAACGTCCTTTGAGGGGGAGGAATGTTCAACAAGTTTTTTTGTTTTTTCCGAAACAGGTTCGTTGGAAACAGTAATATTATCCTTTTTGTTAATCAGGACAAGCTCGTGACCGACACTTGTGCGGAAATTGTCCATGGTTGAAAGAATTGGCTGCAATGATATGTATGAAAAAACAACTATGTCATGATTTACGGGTTTTACATTTGAACTGAACAGAAATTGTGTCTGCTGACTGTCTGAATTGCTGCAAAGCAGATAATGTGCGTTTTGTGCAGAACTCAAAAAGCTTTTCCATAAGGAGTATAGGTTGTCATCAGATGAATATTCTGCTTTGAAAAAATCGCTTGACGAATAAGTGCCGGTTTGCGAAATAACCTTGTCAAAGGATTTGAAGTATACGGCAACCTTAACATCGGGAGAAATGGCTTTTTGTATTGAAGACAGAAGCGATATGACGTTGTGTGCTCTGGTATAGCTGAAGTTTCCCTGAGAAAACATAGCTGAAAGATTTGTGAATTCGGTGTTGTATAATGTTGATGTTGAAGCGGAGTCCAGTGCGGAGAGACGGGTTTCAAACTTGAGAGACTGCTCGCTCAGAATCAGTCTGTTTGATTTTTGCATTTGATTAGATATTTTTTTGTTGTTATAGTATGTGGCGGGGAAACTTAAAACTATAAAAAAAGCTATAAGAAGTATGTAGGATAAAGCAAATGTACGAAATGTAGTATTTTTAAAAAGTCTTAAAAGTTTCATGGGTTTTCCTCCTGTGCCTTGCTTGTTTATATTATATTTTTTTTCTCCGGAAAAGTCAAGAGCTATGAAAAAAAGTCATTGCTATTATAAATGGACAGTGCCGCAGCGTTATGAACGTAAAGTAAAACAGTGAGCGCAAAAGACGTGAAGAAACGGCATAAAACGGGGGTTTTGATGCAAATAAAAAAATGTCATTTTTGGAAAAAAAGGTCTCTTGACGTGTAAAATCGGGTTGTATATAATTTAAGTATAAAATTGTGCAAAGATGCACAGCAAAAACATGTGTCTCTTTTCAAGCGATACGTGAAAAAACTGCAAGGAGAGATGATAATGAAAAAAAGAAGGTTTTTAAGTGCCGTTGCCGCGGTGATGTCTGTCGCTTTGATTGCCGGCGGATGCGGCGAAAAGAAGAATGACGTTTCTGATAATACCGTCACATGGTGGACAGGATATGGCGGTTCGGTTGCAAACGGCACAAACTCACTGGCTGATAATTTGTGTATCCAGGAGCTTATGAAGAGAACGGGGGTTAATATTGAGTTTTCCCAAGCGTCATCAACCGACTGGAGCGAGCAATTCAATCTCATGCTTGCGTCCGGCGAGTACACCGACATTTTCATGTACCCGATGTATACATATCCCGGAGGACCGCAAATGGCAATTGATGAGAACATAATCATGCCGCTTAATGATGTGTTCAAAAAATATTGCCCGAATATCACAGCATATCTAAATGAACACCCTGAAATAGATAAAATGATAAAAACCGATGAGGGGCAATACTATTGCTTCCCGCCGATATACGGAGATGAATATCTTCAGGTCTACCGCGGACCCATCATAAGACAGGATCTTCTTGACAAGCTTGGGCTTGAAAGACCTGAGACGATTGATGAATGGACAAATGTGCTGACAAGATTTAAGAACGAACTTGGAATTGAGGTGCCTCTGACCTTCCATTCAAATTACCTGTTCACATTCCTTGAGGCATACGGGACAATTCCCGAGCTTTATATCGACAACGGAAAGGTAAAATACGGTGCAACAGATCCTGCGTTTAAAGATGCCGTTGCAAAGATGAATGAGTGGTACACGTTAGGTCTGCTGGATAACAATATTGCAACCATAGACTCAAAATTCATTAATCAGAACATGCTTAACGGACGCAGCGGCGCAACGGTCGGAGCGACAGGCGGCGGAATCGGAACACTTATGAAGCAGAAAACAGATGACCCGTCATTTAACTTAACGGCTGCAAAATATCCCGTTCTGAAAAAAGGTGACACGCCAATGTATGGACAAAGAGTTCACGCTGCGGTTCTTGACAGCACAAGCTGTGCTTCACTCAGCACACAGTGCAAAAATATTGAAGCCGCAGCAAAGGTTCTTGACTATGGCTACAGCGAAGAGGGACAAATGCTGTTCAACTTTGGAATCGAGGGCGTTTCGTATAATATGATAGACGGATATCCCACATATACCGATATAATCACAAAGGATAAGCAGAACAGATCAATAGGCACAATGCTGAGCTACTATTCCTGCCCGAGCGGAATCTGGCCGTCAATACGCGACAAGAGATATATGGAACAGAATGCGGAAACACCTCAGCAGAAGGAATCAATTGAGATTTGGGGTCAGACCGATGCAAAGATTCATATGATGCCGCAGGTCACGCTCAGTGCTGAGGAATCCGAGCAGGTCAGCACAATTGAGACGGATTTGAAAACATATGTCAGCTCAATGATGCTGAAATTTATAACGGGCGTTGAACCGATGAGCAATTTTGACGCATTCACAAATAAGGTTAAAGAGATGAAAGCTGATAAATACGTTTCGATTTATCAAAAGGCATATGACAGATATATGAAGAGATAATTACATTAAAGAAAGCGGTGAAGACATTGCTCGAGAAAAGACGGACAAAAGATTCAGACACAAGAAAGACAGCAAAAAAACTCGGAACGGCACAGTACCTGAAAAGGGACTTGAAAATGAATTTTGATTTATATCTGCTGGTTATACCGGTGATAGCATATTATATCATATTTCATTATGCACCCATGTACGGAGCGATTATTGCGTTTAAGAAGTTCTCTCCGGCGGCGGGGATACTGGGAAGCAGATGGGTTGGATTCAAAAACTTTTTGGATTTTTTTCAAAGTGCAAATTTTGGGAAATTGCTGTATAACACAGTTAATATAAGCGTAAAAACATTGATTGTCGGGTTTCCCGCACCGATAATATTTGCTCTTCTTTTAAATGAAATAAGAAGCTCGAAGGCATCGGGATTGGTCAAGACGGTATCATATTTTCCGCACTTTGTGTCGATAGTTATAATTTGCGGAATGATAAAGGTTTTTGTTGCGGACACAGGCTTTGTCGGAGGTCTGGTGAACAAATTTACGGGAGGGACAACAAGTCTTCTCAACGATCCGAAATATTTTGTGCCTATATATGTGACCTCCGATTTGTGGCAACAGATGGGGTGGAATTCCATAATCTATATGGCAGCGATTGCCGGAATTGACCAACAGCTGTATGAGGCGGCAACGATTGACGGCGCAGGAAAATGGAAACAGCTGCTCCATGTGACGCTGCCCGGCATTGCACCGACAATTGTACTGCTCTTCATCATGAGAATGGGCGGCATTGTGTCGGTCGGATATGAAAAGATAATATTACTCTACAATGAGATGACCTATGAAACTGCTGATGTTATTTCGAGTTACGTTTACAGGAAGGGTCTTCAGGAGTTTAACTACAGCTTTTCGACGGCTGTCGGACTGTTTAACTCCGTGATAAACTTCACATTTGTAATCATAACAAACTATATAACAAAGAAGGTAAGCAGCATAGGGCTTATGTAAGGGGGGACATTACATGAAGATTTCAACAGGTGAAAAGGTTTTCCATTTGTTCAATGCGTTGTTCATGACATGTATAGTCATTGTAACGCTGTATCCGCTTTGGTATGTCATTGTTGCATCGTTCAGCAACAATGCGGAGGTCATGAAGGCAGGAGGCGTTATGTTCACCATAAAGGGCTTCACCCTTGCGGCATATGCTCAGGTTGTCAGATTTAAAGCGGTCTGGACGGGATACGGGAATACACTGTTCATTGTCATTGTCGGAACAACACTCAACATAATCATGACAGCAATTGGAGGATATTTTCTCTCGCGCAAAAACGTTGCACTTCAGAAATATGTGGCGGTTGGCGTTGTTGTAACGATGTATTTTTCGGGCGGAATGATACCGACATACCTGATTGTCAAGGATTTGGGACTTTATAACAGCACATTGGCACTGATATTGCCGACGGCGATCAGCACGTATAATATGATAATTATGCGTTCCGCCTTTGCGGCAGTGCCCGTGAGCCTTGAAGAATCGGCAAAAATTGACGGCGCAAGGCACATAACCATAATGTTTAAAATTATGCTTCCGCTGATAAAACCGACGCTTGCGGTTCTGATTCTGTATTACGGCATTGCACATTGGAACAGCTGGTTTAATGCAATGATATATTTAAAGGAAAGAAGCAAATTTCCTTTGCAGCTGATACTGCGAGAGATAATTCTGGAAAATCAGACGAACGAAAACATGACGACAGACGGAGAACAGATTGGTGAGACAATACAGTATGCAACGATTGTTATTGCAACGCTGCCAATATTGTGTTTATATCCGTTCATGCAGAAATATTTTGAAAAGGGTGTTATGATTGGTTCGGTGAAGGAGTAGCTCTGAAAAGAAAGGAGAACGCTATGAAAGTGAAAAAATTTGCATTTTCTCTTCTCGCTGCGGTGATGTGTGTTCAGTCTCTGAACATATCTGCATTTGCGGGGAATGAGAAAAAACGTGAGATTTTGTTTTCAGACAGCTTTGACGGGTACGTAACAAATGATGTTCCCGAAAAGGGTATATATTCCGCAGACAATGTCCGTGTTGTAGACAGGGTAGCGAAAAAAGATAAGGCGGTCAGCTTCAAGGTCGGCGGTTCGACATCAGTTAAATATACGTTTGACGAAAAGGTGCAGCAGGCTGTTGTGTCGTTTGATTTGAAGCTCAGCGGCGCAGCCGACGTCAGCATATCTATCGTTGATGATGCGGATAAACAGTATAAGCTTCTGACTCAAAAGCAGAATGGCAGCCTTGTGACATCAACAGGCTGTCCAGTGGGAAACATCGGAGGTCAGATTTGGCAAAATGTTGCGATTGCATATAACGGAATTGATAAATCGTTTGATGCCTATATAAACGGCAAGAACACAGCGCGAAGGTGGACAGTGTCGTCAGGTCCCGGAAAAATTACGGGATTTAAGCTGGAATTTTCAAGCGACAATGAGCCGATATGCGAAATTGACAATGTTCTGGCGTATAAGGGCAATGAAATAATAAAGTCAGTTTCCTTCAAAGCAGGGAAATATGGCGGAGGATATAATTTCGAGGAGATTGATTATGTTCCCGACGATGACGATTATGATGAAAGCAGCGAAAAGGTTGCCTTCAGCAGAACGTTTGAAGAAGAAGGCGTTGATGACCTTGAGGGCTTTGCACCTCAGGATAGAGGCGGAAAGTCTGAAATATACGTTGACACCGATGTTGCCACAGGAAACCGCTATCTAAAGCATCACATAAACGGAAAAACAACGGATTGTTATTCTGTTTTCTCCATAAAAACCACAAATTCATTTGAGGTTGTTCAGTTTGATGCCAAATACGGCAAAAATCCCATGGACGGATTTCAGGCAAGGACTGTGAATGAAAAGGGAACGTTTATTGGCTTTTTGATGACGGCAAAAAACGGTGCCATTTACACATATAAAGACGGCGTTGCAACCGATACGCTCGGCAAGATGACGGACAATTGGCAGAATTTTGCGTTTGTAATAGATAAAAACAGTAAAAAATTCGATATGTATATTAATGGCGAATGTGTTTTTGAAAATGCAGGACCGTTTGGGGACGGAACCTTCGGAGAGTTGAGCGCAATAGCTTTTCACACGTGGAGCTCGGGAAAAGATGACGATATATTCTTTGACAATGTTCGCGCATACGACGGAAAAGCCATAAGGGAGATTAAGGAAGACGAAAAGGTGCAAAGAACCTCAATATTAATATCAAATGAATATGCTCAAAAGTTTCTCAAAAACTCGGTCAGCGTACATGAAGCGTCGGATTATATATTCTATGACGGAGAACGTCATGTTAAGACACTT
>CAKSIW010000096.1 GCA_934463175.1 uncultured Clostridia bacterium
GCACTGGCACCTTGCGCTCGTGATATGATGCATAATATGACACTCCTACCCCGAACACCGCCTTGTTCCCTTTATACAATCTGCCTTTCTTTATTGTATACATCTTCAGTTATCCTTTCAAAGCATTCTTCTTATATTTTCTTCAAATATTCAATGCTTGCCTTTGCAGCCGCAAAACAATTAGGCTTCCAATTTCCGTCCTGCTCAACAATATAGTACTTCACACCTGTCTTTTTGGCAGAGTCGAGAATTCCCTTCCAGTTCATATTTCCGTTTCCAATTTCGGTTATTGCGCGAACAACACCGCTGTCCGTCACCGAAACCATCATGTCCTTGAGATGAAGAATATCAATTCTGCCCTCCAGCATTTCTATATATTCCCTGACATCGCCGCCTGCATTCTGAACCCAATATGTGTCCAGCACAAAGCTCACATTTTCTTTGTCAAATCCGTCAATAAGCATTTCCATGGTCGTTTTGCCGTTTTCCCATTTCCTGAATTCACCCGAATGATTGTGATATGTAAACTTCATTCCGTTTGCCGCAGCCCTTTGCGCAACAGTATTTGCATCTTCAATAAATCTTTCAACATCTTCAAGCGATGTATATGCCTTTCCGCCAATTCCCATATTTGTTGTGCCGAGCAGCCTGTGATTTTCCAAAGACCTTTCAAAATCATTCAGCATCATGTTGAAATCATCATGAGTGCCGACAATTTCCAAGCCTGCTTCCTTCGCCAGTTCTCCGTACTTTTTATACGGAATCATGCAGCCTGCGGTCTGAATCTGCGTGTATCCCATTGTCCTGAGCTTTGAGAATGTCTCGCGCACGTCCTCTTCGGTTGTCATAAAATCTCTCACACCGTAAACCTGTATTCCCCATTGCATATTCATTTTTAAAGCCACTCTTTCTATATGTTTTTTATACTATCGGCTTAATCCCAAGCCGCTTTGCAACTGACTCCGCAAAATAATAATCCGCGAAAATCAAGTTTGTGTCAACCCACGCATTTGCCTTATAGTGACCGGTCGCATGTCCGATCAACCCGTCTGTGTCCATATCAAGAATTGCACACTTGTTCCAAAGCATTTCAACCATTTTATCCGACACGTCACGATAGCGCTTTGCATCGTCTTCCGGAACATATTCCGCAAGCTCCAGCAATCCTGACGCCGCAATTGCCGCTGCCGACGAATCCCCGGGCATATCGTCTCTGCCCTTAAAGACAAAATCCCACTTCGGCATGTAATCCGGCTCAAGAAGCTCAATAAACTTATCAGCAGCTTTTTTTGCCACTTCAATATATTTTTTATCCTTAGCGTATCTGTATGCCATCGCAAATCCGCCGATTGCCCATGATTGACCCCTTGACCAGCACGAGTCATCGCTCCAGCCCTGACAGGTCTGTCCGAATCTTTTTGCCCCCGTCTCAGGGTCAAAAACAAACGTATGAAACGTGGTTCCGTCCTCCCGCACAATCGAATTAATACATGTATCTGCATGAGCAACTGCAATATCGTAATATTTTTTATCCCCTGTCTTTTCACTTGCTATGAACAGAAGCGGAAGATTATACATACAGTCAATTATAATTCTTCCGAGATTGTTCTTTCCGAACTCACCGCCCCAGTCTGCCCACGCGCGGATAAATCTCCCCTTTTCATTGTATCTCTCCGCAAGAGAATCCGCCGCGTCAATAACAACCTTCAGGCTTTCTTCCTTGCCCTGAATTTCATATCTTGCATATTCGGACAAAAGATACAAAAAGCCAACATCATGATCAAGCGTTTCGGGCATGTTATAAAGTCTGTCAACCAGTCTGTGTCTCGGCATCTCCGCATATTCAAGATAGCTTTTGTCACCGCTCATTAAGTAGCAATAGTTTAAAAGCCCAATCCAAAAGCCGCCCGTCCAGCCTCCGTATTCCGCGTTTGGCTTATAAAAATACTTTCCGTCAACAGTGCCCTCGGGCAGCCTGTCACCTGTCTCTCTCATAAGCTTATCGGTTTTCTTCAAAATAAAATCCTTCATTGCTGCTGTATCCATATTTTCCTCCCGTCTTAATCCTTGTTAATAACATAAATAAACGAATTTGTAGCTCTCAGATAATCTGTACGCATAACAGCGTATGCCGCATCATTTCCCGCAGTTTTATAAGTTGATATTCCCTCTGTTCCCGTCGGTTTAACCACAACATCAATAATCTCACCGTCCCGCATTTTGACATACACAATCGTAAGGTTAGCTGCTGCGTATGCACGAAGTGCCAGGTCATCATTTGTTACAGTTCCCGAGAAGCTTTTTTTGTCGGCAATAACCCTGATAAATCCCTGGTTAAAGTCATATACCAAGCCCTTTGTGAAGTATATTCCGCTCCACACCGTTGTTTGCGCAGCCTTGACTTCATCATCTGCAAAGCTGTAGTCAATGCGAATATCCGCAATCTCTCCCAAACCTTTGTTTAATGAATATCTGACAATATCACCGGGCTGTAAAGTCTCAACCGTATCATTAATGTTCGGATCGTTTTTAAGTGTATAGTATACCTTGTTAAAATACAGTGTGATTTCATAGCATATTTCATCATCACTGTTCATAACACGCTCAACATTCTGCACAACCGCACTCTTCAGCGTAGTTCCGATAGCTGCCGAAATGCTGTCCGTAACACAAACAACCTGAGGTGCTGTTCCGCAGCCGTCCATGTTATATGCTTTAATCTTATATTGACTCCTGTGCACAAAAAAGCTGTTATCCGTCACCAGATAGTGCTTATCATCGCCTTTCAGGTTCTCACTCTCCGGCACAATAAATACCGACGCCGATGAAACACTGAAAATTCCGCCGAAATTTTTTGAATCCGAATACATCAGCGTTGTATCTCCGCTCGAATATGAAATTCTGTGATTATTTCCGTTTTCCGAATTTTCACCAAACTCAACCTGTCCGCCGTCACTCTCAGGAAAATCAATATTCAGTATTTTTCCTTCAGAATCAAGTGAATACTTAACAAATCTTCGGTCATCGGAAATTGCATTGTTCAAAACAGTTGTCACATCTCCCGAGAAACGTTTGCCGTCAATCATGAGCTTGTCGGAAATCTCGTCAACATGCATTTTTCCGTCTGACGCAAAATACTTCACCTGCGGCTGCTTGAAATTCTTCGCAGTTCCGACTCTGACAATCCATGCAAAATTGTCTTCCCCGGTGTTTGCTTTCAGTATGACCACCTCACCGTTCACACCTAAAATCACCGAGCATTGCTGACCGACCCCGACAATTTTGCAATTCTTTTCACAATATTTCCCTGTTCTGTATTTATTGCCGTCAATTGTAATTTTTCCGTTTGAATCGGTTCTCTCAAATGTTCCGCCGAATTCATCTCCGCAGACATAGATTTCAATTTTTCCGCCGTCTGCACTTGCAGCAACCGACAAAAGCATACCTGCCTTAATATCCGCAAGCTCAACCTCATTATCGTTTGCCAAGCGGTAAACGGCATAGCTGCACTCACTGCCCGATAAATCAATCAAACCGTCCTTGCTGTATTTATCGTATATATATCCGTTGTATGCATCAATACTGTCAACATAGCAATAGTTCCATGACTTCAAATCAATAACCTCATAAACGCCGTCGTTATTGTTGTCAACCAGCTCCGCCGTCACCTCGCCGTCAGTGATGAGGTTTTTCAGCTCCGCATATGTTTTATTATCCGCAACACCGTTTATGATGAGACTGTAGCTCACATCAAGGTTATAGCTTTTTTCCCTGTCACGGTCATCTGTCACCTTCACCGTACCGCGCGAAATGTCCTCCAGATTGTCGGTTGTCACACACACCGTGTCATTGTCAGTCGGGATTGCGGCAATAATTCTGTCGCTGTCGTCAGAACAGAACGCACGCACATTACGCCCGATATAGCCGCGGCTGAACTCCGCGAAATCATATGTCTTTGTGCCAATCATGATTTTTCCGTCACCAAGGCTTCTCGTGCCGTCCGTCAGATAAGTGAAGGCATCGGCATTCACAATTCCCTCAGTCTCAACAATTCCATACACCATTTTCAGAATGTTTTCTCCCGCTTCGGAAATATAGCTCACGCTGTCTCCGTTAAAATATGAAGTGTAGACGTCTGCGCACAGCGTATTGAAAATCATGACATATGCGTCTCTTAAAGTGAGCGCCTTTGAAACCGAACCCGAGATGTTGTCGGTAATTCCCAGCTTTCGTGCAAGCTTTATATAGCCGTTCGGATAACCGCCGTCATACATAGCTCTGACACCGTAGCCTATGGCAGCGGTCGTCATTTTGACCGCCTCCTCATAGAGTATTCCGTCATCGGGTGAAAATGTGTCGCCGTCGCTTATAATCCCTGCCTGCACAGCATATGCAGCAGCGTTCTTCATTTCATCTCCCGAAAGATCCGAAAAGCTGCTTTCACCGCCCAGATATTGACCGTTCGTGACCAGCTTGACAAGCATTTTCAAAAAATCACCGCGCGACACAGCTTTGCCGAGAGTCTCCGCACCTGTCTCGGTTTCCTCACCGATTGCACCAAGCACCAATGCCGACACCTTCAGGTTGTCGTCATCGGCATATATGTCATTTTCCTCGGCTGCCGCAATTTCTTCGGTCAACACCTCTGTTTCACCCATCGTTTCATCAGTGATTTCATCTTCCGCAAAAACAGCAACGGAAGTCAGAATCATTAAAACCGAAAGTAAAAAACTGATATATCTTTTCACGGCTGTATCCTCCTATATTCCCTTATATTTCAGCAAACGGCAAATCATAGCCGCCGCCTCCGCCCTTGTTGCAGAGCCAAGCGGTCTGAACGAATTGTCCTCCATGCCCTGAATTATTCCCGACCCTTTCACTGCACCGACAGCCTCAAAGGCATAGTCCGCAATGCTGTTATCATCAGAAAATCCGGATGCGGCATTCTCCGGAGTCTTTCCGACTGCCTTCAGCGTCCTGTAGACAAACACCGCAGCGTCCTGACGTGTCACATCATCATCGGGCTTGAAGTTTCCGTCCTCACCGCCATAGACAATCTTGTTTGCCGCCGCAGCACTGACATATTGATAGCTCCACAAATCCTGCGGAACATCTCCGAAATTGCTTTCCTGCGACGAGCTGATTCCCATTGCCGCACAAAGCAGTTTCACAAACTCCGCACGCGTCACGCGGTTTTCGGGTCTGAATGAGCCGTCTTCAAATCCGTTCACAATCTTTTTGTCCATCAGTTCTTCAATATATTCCTCAGCCCAATGCCCCCTGACGTCCTCCGGAATATCCTTCTGCGGAAGGTTTTCATTCGGGTTATTCTTGTCAATTGTGACCTTTGACGGAGCAACAGCACCGCCTCCGCCGCCTCCGGTTCCGCCGCCGCCTGAAGGCGGATTGGTCGGGTGTTCTTCCGCATACTGAGCATTTGAATATTTCTTGAAGCTCGCCGCAATGTCTTCATATTTTGCAATCTCTGCAAGATTTCTGAACATCTTTTCAAACACCTTGTCCCCAAGAGTCAGCGTGCCGTAAACCGACTTATCAAGCGCAAGCTCGGTTTCATAGCCGAGAACAACGGTTTTCAACTCCTTATAGTCCGCCGTGGTCAGCGTCTCAGCAAGAATTTTCTGGTGCTTGCATATATCCGCCGGATTTCCGTCTGTCAGCTTCACCTTTTTCATAAGCTCACAGAATTTTGTCAGGACATTGGTGTCAAGAGAAGCATAGTCCGCGCTCCAGTCGATTCCGATATATGAACGGTATTCCTCAAGAACCGTCCCGACATCACTGCCGCTGTCAATGAGTGCCTGTGCCACCGAAACGTTGAACACCTTAATCAGTGTCGGAACATCGGTGAATCCGCCGCTCGGCTTCAGACCGAAAAGATATGCGGAAGCACCTCCGCTGACAGGAGCAAAAATTTCCTGCTCAACACACAGCCTGTCACAGTTGTCCTTCAGCCAGTTCTCCAGTTCCGCCGCGCTTGTCTTGCTGTTCACCTCTGCCAGAACAGATGTGTCTGCAAGGTTGGCATAAAGAAAATCCTTCTTCAGTCTGTCAGTCTCGCTGAGCATATAAACATAATACTTTCCTCCGGGATATGATGTCGGAATGTTTATGCTGATGTTAAGCTCACCGTTATTTTCCGTATTGAACACTGCGGCAAAATCAGCATTCTCGCTGAGTGTCAGTGAATCGGTGTTTTCCGTCTCCACGTTCTGCTTTGTCATAATCAAAACAACCGCAGTGTTCGCGTCCGTTCCGAAATGACCGCCAAGCTGCACGGTGTTTGTGTCCATGTCAAATGCAGGCTTTGATATGTTCGCCTCCGCAAAACAGCAAGCCGAACCGAGCATGAGCAGCATTGCGGTTAACAATAATCCTCTTTTCATAAAAATTCATTCCTCCCTTTCAAATGTTATGCATTACGCTTTTTCTGTCTTATCAGCCGATACCTCGCTGTCATGGCTGAAAACTGCTGTCTGCCGAGCCGGTTGCAGAAGCCATGCAGCCTGATTTCCGCGTCAACACCCTCCGGAACCTCAACTGACAACAGCACTTCATTTTTATAATTAACATAAGATACCGCAATTTTCCCCTCAGCACAAACGTGATATGCCCTTGCGCTTCGGATTTCATTGATAAAATGCGGTCTTATGATGATTTTCTTTTTCTCCGTAATGTCGGGATTGTAGTTTATTCCGCATAAGCACTTCATGAACCACGCACTCACATCACTCATAAAATGATGGTTTCTTGAAACGGGATAGCCATCATTCATTTCACCCATACACTCCTCAAAGGTCGTGTTGCCTTTCCGAACCCAATAGCCGTATGACGGCTGCTGCGGCGTTGCAATCATTCTGTATGCCGGATCGGAATAGCCAAACTCCGACAGCACATGAAAAATCACCCTCAGTCCGAGAACATCTGTTGTAATCAGCTCATCATCACGGTGAATAATTTCAATCAGCCGTTCAACGCCTGCCGCCGTTTCTTCAGGCTCAAGCAAGCCGTAGTATATTCCCATTGCCTGCGAGGTCTGACAATCACCCGTAAACAAAACCGTTTCCCTGTCAAGCAGATTTTCACGAATGCGCTCTCTGAGCGTTCTCCAAAAATCTCTGTAAACCTCCGCGTCAGCCTCCGCCCCGATGACTCTCATCAGCTGTTCTGCTTTCCTTACGTGTGACCCCGCCCCATGTCGGAACAATGCCGAACACCTTCACATATCTGAATCCGCGATATGTGAAGTTCGAATCATAGACCTCAATTTCCTCTCCCACGCAAATGTATGTGTCATCCCGACGACACTTTCCGTCATCGGAATAATCGATTGAACGGAGGACAAGTCTGCCGTTCTCAAGCTCCGTGCCGTTGACAAACAACCTGTAGAATTCAAGTCCTGTCAGCGTCAATGCCGCAGCACCTGCGCCGTCATATTCAAACTCACGACTGAAAAGAGGCACGGCAACGGGTTCGTCGTGCTTGAAATATTTTCTGTCCGCACAAATAAACTTATCTGAAAAATACACCTGTGTTCTCTTTCCACCATTTTGCAGGCACTCATTTTTCTCGCACATCGCACTGCTGAGTGCGGAGGGAATCGTTCCTCCCCCCGCCTTCTCATTCGCAGTCTTTCCTATTTCACAGTTTCTTCAACGAAATCCATAAGCGGCTTCATTCCGCCAAGTGAATCGAACACCATTGCCTTGACAACCGTGCCTTTTTCAAGGCTACTGAGCGTTGCCGTAATCTTGTCTGTGCTGTCTGTGCTCTTTGTCGCAATGTCAACTGCGGCGAGCTTGCCATCAACATATGACGCAAGAATGAGTGCACTGCCATCTGCAATTTCCACTCCTGCATTCAGTTCAAGTGTTGCCGTTGCTGTGCTGTCTGAAACCGAAATGTCCAGGCACGGTGCAGCAGATGTCTTTTCAACAAGCAAATCATCAAGCGCATAACTAAAGTCAGAGGTCAATGGCTTACTTGC
>CAKSIW010000097.1 GCA_934463175.1 uncultured Clostridia bacterium
TAAATCTTTCTTCATAATCTGTACTTTTTTCATACCACTCAAACATTTTGCTGTAATCTCTGACCTTTGGGTATATGGTCATTACCGCCATTCTGTGAGGCAGCGTTCCTCTTGAACTCGGAGTGTTTGCAATCCCACTGTTATATCCTCTAATCAGCCTGAAGGCATAGTTTTCTCTGTGAATATCAACTCTGTTTTTCACATATTCCTCATAACTCTGCTGTGGTCGCTTTGCTTTAACCTTGAATACGCATTCATAGCCCTTGTATTTCGCCTTAACTGTAATTTCCGCACCGTCAGGCACATTCCTTTTGAACACGATGGTGTTCTTTCTTAACACATCTCCGTATTCAAATCCGTCTATCTGCTCATACTCCAGTACACCTCTGTTATCCTCGGAATACGAATAGCTCGTGCCCCAATTAATGGGATATGCATAGCTTCCATCAGCAAAATTAGCTCTGAACGCATTCAGTGCCTTAAACTGCCAAGGTTCAAACGGGTTCGCTTCGACAATATCCTCATCAGCCGAAATACCGACAATCTCTTCGCTCCACTTGGCAACATTCTTTTCAACACTTACATCATCTATATATACCTCACAGTTGTTTGCCATAAATGTAAAATATCCGCTGTCGTTTGCGGACAAATTATAATACTGTCTGATGCCATCGATTTCAAATATAACTTGTGGCCCATATACTTCAACAGAAAAATTATGATATTCCCCATCCTCAATATTTATATTTTCACCGGCAACGGCAGAAATTCTCATATGCGCACCACTGTCAATCTTGTGGTTTATTCTATATATGCACGGTATTCCGCCCGTTCCTCCCAAAACCGTCTTGTCAGCAGGTTCACGGGTCTGCGGCTTGATCTCAAACGTTGCATACTCACACTTTTCATCAAGTACCGGGGTAACAATCTTTACCCTTGCAGTGATCTTATAGCGTTTCCACATTCCGCCAAACTTCTCCGTTTCCTCGTTGGCAAGATGCAGAACACGATTTCCGTTATCAGATACTATATGGTCTTTAGGATACATAAAGTACTCGTTTTGAGATTCGTTCTCAAAATTCTCATCAATTATTTTGCCTTGCCGCCTTTCAATGACCGTAATTTTTTTCTTTTCGGTCATTCCGTCCGTTTCAAACGACAAGACATATTCGCCTGTTTTCACAGCCGTGATTACACCGTTTGTAATTTCAAGGCCTTCTCGGTCGGCTGTCACACTGAACTCATCTCCGTTCATAACGTAATCCATTGAATTCATCCGTTTTGTAAGAGAATACTCGACAGCAGCGCCTTGTTCTATTGTTTCTGAGGATACAGCAGGTGTCAGCGCTTCATACTTTGAAACATAAACCTCAGCCGTTCCTTCAAGACCTTCACTTTTTACTTTTATTTGTCCTTTTCCCGAGTTTTCAAAGCTGACAGTGTTTTCGCCATGCGTCACAGGTTCTTCAATTTTATAATCCGCCGGTGAAATATCAAAGGAATCGCCATTTTCATCAATTCCCTTTACCCCGATTGTCATTTCCTCATTTCGGTAGAGCTTTTCCTTATCTTTCTCTATTTTCAATGCTGAATAATTAATTTTGTTCTTTACATCTATTTCCGCTGTATATTCCAAATTTTTTTCGCTTCCGATGTCAAACATTCCAAGTTTGACCGAATGCCTCCCGACCGATGAAAAAACAAATTTTCCGTCCTTTTGTCTTTTTGTGCTGCTGTCAAATGTCATCTGCATACCGTCTGTTGCCAATTCTTTTCCGTCCGCCGAAACAAGCTTGATTCCGACAGGCGTATCAATTGCTGCACTTTTTGTATCAAAAGCCAGCTTTGGTTCGTCAATTGCCTTAATTTCGCCGCATGACAGATTATCAACCAAAACCTCACACGAATTTGAAGTCACCTGAAATCCGCCCTGAGTTAAAGCAGCCCCCGTTGATTCCCCAAGCAAGTCCTTGTGACTTATTGACAGCGAATCAAGAAGTTCGCCTTCTGCGCTGTATGCCGAAAGATAGTACATTCCATCAACACTCAACGCTTTTAGTCTGATCCACGGAGTCGTCATAGAGGAATTATTTTGTACGCCAAGTTCGTGGTCACTTATCGCACCGTAAATCCATCTTTCAACTCCGTAACTTGAGGTCCGCACAATCGCAATTCTGTCACGTATTATTTCTGTTCCGTCCCCCATTCTGGTCTCGGGATTATACTTAATTGCCGACACATATGCAAATCTCACTGTAATGCTCGACTGTGTATCAGCTGTCGATGCGAGAGAAAATGCACCGCTTCCGACACCGGTTGATTTCACAAGCTTAACATCTGCTGATATGTATGTATTTCCGCTTATACTGCCGCAGTGCTCTCCGCCGACAACCGCATTCTTCCCATCAAGTCTCCAGACGCTTTCGCCGTCAACTCTCACGGTTTTTCCCTTCAGTTCTTTCGGAACATTCTTTGAGAAGTCTGTGTTTATCTTATTCTCTGTTTCAACCAATATTTTATCGGGTCTTAATTCCGAGACATATGCCTGCACCGCAGTATCATTTATCCCATCGTCTGCCGCCAGAATATTTCCGCAGAAGAAGCTCTGCAGCATCAATGCAAGAATTAACAAAATGGCTGCCTTTCTTTTCATACGCATCCTCTCTTTCCGATTTCAATTAAATAATCTTTTTAACTGCTTCTAAGTTTTAATATTATCACTATTGTTTGTTATAGTCAACAATATCACTTTAATTCACCATTGTATTTTTGAGCATTTTTACATAAAACATCCATGTTTTACAAATTTTATTCTTTAACCGCTCCGACCATAACTCCTTTAACAAAGTACTTCTGTATAAACGGATATACACACAATATAGGAAGCGTCGAAACTATTATAACAGCATATTGAATCGTCTGACTTACAAGACTCCTGTCTCCGGTATCAACATTCTGTGTCATTGCAGATGTATCATTTTGTAGCAGAATTTCTCTCAGGATAAGCTGCAGCGGGAACTTTTCACGTGAGGACAAAAACAGCATTGCATTAAACCATGAGTTCCAGTGTTCAACCGCATAATACAGGACAATTACCATAGTCGTTGCCTTAGTGAGCGGAAAGAAAATCTTAAACAAAATTCTAAAATGCCCGGCTCCGTCAAGCTGCGCGCTTTCATACAAGCTTTCGGGAACCGATTGATATGCTGTTCTCAAAACAATCAGGTTAAACGTGTTGATTGCAACAGGTAAAACCAATGCAAGATATGAATCCTCAAGTCCCAAATTTCTGACTGCGAAATAGAACGGAATTGTTCCTCCCGAAAAATACATAGTAAAAACAATCAAGAACATAATTTGTCTTCTGAAGGGAAATTCCCTCCTGGTCAGAAAATATGCACCGAATGAGGTTAACAAAACATTAGTAGACACACCCAAAATTTCAATTATAAATGTGTTTCCGAATCCTCTCCACAACGCCGTATTTCCAGCCATCATCTTATACGCGTAAGTTGAAAAGCCTGCCGGTTTCAACAAAACTCCGCGATGCATCATAAAAGACGCAGGCTCGGAAAACGAAGCAAATAAAACATAAAGCAGCGGATAAAGCATTATAAGAATCATAAAACACATAAACAACGCGTTTACAGTCTCAAACACTCTTCCGCCAACACTCTTTTTCATATTAACAGTCCTTTCTTTCATCAAGCAGTTATTAGCTTTACCATAATCCGGAATCAGCAAATTTCTTGCTCATTTCATTTGCAAAAAAAAGTAAGACAAAATTTATAACGGAATTAAACAGACCAATCGCTGTGGTATAGCTCCATTGTTGTCCTTCAAACGCCATACGATATACATAAGATGATATGACATCACTCTTGTTATAAATCAGAGAATTATATAGTAGAATTATCTTTTCATAACCCACGCTAAGCAATCCGCCTACGCGAAGCAACAGCATAATTATGATTGTCGGCGCAAGTCCGGGGAGTGTTATATGCCAAAGCTGTTTCATCCTGCCTGCCCCGTCACATTTTGCCGCCTCGTAAAGCTGGGTATCGATGCCCGCCAACGCAGATATATATATTATTGATCCCCAACCTACACCCTGCCATATATCGGATACGACATATATCGGAAGAAACAAATTTTCCCGAGTCAGCATATCAACTTTTTCTCCGATAAAAGGCGTCAGTAAACCTGAAATAATTCCATCACTGCCGACAAAGGTCTTGATCATTCCGCAAATTACAACAAGCGAGATGAAATGTGGAACATATGTTATTGACTGTACAACTTTTTTAAATTTCAGATTTGTAACTTCATTAATTAAAAGAGCAAGTATAATCGGCGCGGGAAATCCAAATATTAGATTTGACACGCTGATTGAAAGCGTATTTCTGAGCAATCGCCAAAAATCTGCCGAATTTACAAAATCAACAAAATGCTTCATTCCAACCCATGGACCGTCAAAGAAACCGTTTCCCGGGCTATATTCCTGAAATGCAATCACTGCTCCGTATATAGGATAATATTTAAAAACCAAGTAATACAAAACAACCGGTAACGCAATTATGTAAAGCTCCCAGTTATTTTTTAAATGACTCTTCAAATTTTTTACCTTTCGGCTTTTCGTTTTAATGCTTTTTGCTGTTTCCATAAGCACCTCTCCATTCAAAATGTCCCGTGTTTCATGTGTGAGAGCAATTAGAACTTGCTCTCACACATAATTTCAATTTATCGTTCAAGGAATTTATCATATGCCTTCTGTTTCGCATCAAGAATCTTATTTAAGCCCCTTGAATTTAATTCCTGAACATATTTATCAAAGTTGTCCAATGGCTCAAGTCCCATTATGAACTTAAGCATCATTTCGCTGTAATAAGTACTAACATCAGTTTGCAACTTTGCAATTTCGGATTCGTTGTCAACATATATTTGCGGCAGAAAATGTTCCGCTGAATTTGTTGATAACCAATTTTTCCATGCCTCTTTCTGCTGCGGACGTGATGCATACTGTTCCATATATCTGACATCCTGAACGAACGGACCGCCTGTATGCGCTCTGATATATTTTGACATACTTTCAGCCATCGGCTTACCCTCAGGATCATTTGTAATCAGTTCTGAATATGTCGGGTATCCGTCAACCATATTATAGCTTACACCCTCAATTCCGAAGTTATATAACATTGAACCTTCCTCGCTATAGCCATAATCAAGATATTTTAACGCAAGATCAAGATTTTTACAGCTTGATGATATGCAAACATATAACCCCGTTAAAGGCGAATCATAGTGTCCAAACTCCGGCATCTCGCCTTTATTAAGCGCAGGATACGGAACTCCGACAAGATCATAACCGGACTCCTTTGCCGCTGTCAGCCAACCTCCCAAGCCGCTTCCGAGAGAGCCTATAACCGCACCGTTTGTTCCGTCAAGTATTCCTGCATCTATACCCTTATAGTCCTGTGTTGCGATTGTTTTATCCAATAAACCCTCATTATACCACTTGTTCATCAACGAGAGAAAATCCTTGAATCCGGGTTCGGCAGGTCCATACTTAACGGTTGTGCCATCAATATAATACTTTGCTGCGGTGTTATACGCACCGGTAAATTCACCATACGAGAGCTGGGCTGCAGGAATAAAGCTCAGCGGAGCTTCAGCTCCCTTTTTTTCTTTAAACGCCCTTAAAACATTTTCCCAATCATCAATTGTTTCGGGAACTTCAAGTCCAAGCTCATCAAGCCAGTCTTTTCTCATAACCAACCCTGCAGATGTACAGAGAGACGCATCTCCTCTAACTAAAGGAAAGCCAAAAATTTTTCCATCATCGGTCTTAATCAGTTTGGCAATATCTTTATGTTCATCAAGATACTTTTTGAAATTTGGTGTTTTGTCGAGGTGCTGAGATATATCAACAACCTTATTTTGCTGAAGTGCCTTTGCGGGTCCACCCGGATATAATGGCCATGTATACTCAATTAAATCCGGAAGCTTGCTTTGAGCAATCATAACGTTAAACTTCTCCGTTTGCTGGCTGCTTGACGGATGAATATATTCTATTTCAACCCCGATGCGCTTTTCAAGTTCCTTTGCAATTTCTGTCTCTCCAAAATTTGAAAACTGCGAACTGACTTGACCTGCCATAGGCATCCAATATGTCAGTTTGTTGTCTGACGCTTGCTCTCCTTTATCCTTACAGCCGCTCACTGAGCCGACAAGAATCAATGCACTCACCGCCATCGCCGTTAATCTGATTCTTCGTTTCATCTTTCTACCTCCAACTTTTTAATTTAATTTTTTTGCCGACAAAAACTAAAAACATCGATGTAAGCTACTGATAAAAATGTAGCTTTCATCCGGATTTTCAAGTTTTCTCCGGTCACCTTAATCGCTTTTCAAAAGCAATTATCTCTTTTATGTTCAAATTCATTTTATCGTATTTTTTTATCATATACCACTGACAATTTCTAATATAAACCGACATTATCACCAAAAAGCTTGTTCTTCCGCGTTATACAGTTTTGTTATTGTTACCTTCTTTACCTTTTTATCAATCGACAAAAATTTTTTCAAAAACACTTGTTTTTATTTCCAAGCGTCAAGCTAAGCGTTTCAATTCCGTATTCAGCAGGCTGTCTGCCGGTATGCTACAACAATATTGATGAATATAAAGCATATGTAAATGCCGATGAGACTATTCTCTATCCGTTTGGATTCGGGCTGTCATACTCAGAGTTCGTATATAAAAATGTTCAGATCAAAAAAGTGGACGGTTTTGAATTTCACATAACTGTTGATATTACCAACAAATCCGACACGGACGGTTTTGAAACAGCGATGGTCTTTATACGCAAAAACGGCGGATTGGTTCGTAAAAGACGCAGAGAACTGAAAGCCTTTAAAAAACTGTTTATAAAAGCACGTTCAACTGTTTCCGCAAGCATTGTTCTTAACTGAAGACTTCAAATCATGGACTGCCAGGGGCAAAAATATGAGTTCGACTGAGTCAACCCCGAATTTTGTGTAAAGTCTTTACGAAGCCTCCAAGATGATGTATAATAAAAATATCAATATGGAGG
>CAKSIW010000098.1 GCA_934463175.1 uncultured Clostridia bacterium
TACTTGTGGTCTGCGGAAACATCGGAAAATATCTGAACACCGCTTCCGCTGTAATACTGCTTTGTGAGCGACAGAAGTGCATGAAGAAATTCCCCTCTTGTGACATCCTCACAGTTTTCGTCAAAGAACTCCTCACCGTCTGCGATTGCTGCCAGAATCGCTTTTGCTTCCATAAGCTTTGCGCTCTCTTTTTCAACCGTTTGCACCGGTTCACTTGCCTGCTCCCCGGCATCGCTCAATGCCGCAGCCAGTCTCGTTCCGGCAAGTGCGTCCATGCTTAATGACGCAAGCTTAATCGGCAATTCAACGATTTTGAAGTTTTCGGGAGACACACCTTCAAAAGTAAGTTTTCCGTCCCCGTCAAGATAATCGCACAGTCTGACAAACAAAGCAGACGCTTCGGCACGCGTGAGGCTGTCCAGCGGTCTGAATGCACCTTCGTCGCCTGTGACAATCCCAAGTCCGCAAAGGCTCTTCACCGCGTCACGCGCATAATCCGCAACATCGTTTAAATCGCTGAGTTCTGCAGCTGATTCAGGCAGAGTTGCCTTCTTATATATAATTGCCCTTGCAAGAATTGCTGCTGCATCCTGACGTGTTATCATGCGGTCAGGCAAAAACTCATTCCCGTCACCGTTAATAAGCTTCGCCTCGGTCGCTGCCGCAACAAAAGCATAATACCAGCTGTCAGAAGTGACGTCTGAGTATAAATCAGCCCCCTTAGACTGAAGTCCGAGTGCAGAAACCGCCATTTTTGCAAATTCGGCACGGGTTATGTTTTTTTCGGGCTGAAAGCTCCCGTCGGGAAATCCATTTATGATTCCTTTCTTGAAAAGCTTTGCCGCATAATCCTTTGCCCAGTGGCTCGTCATATCGCCAAATGTATCGTTTTTTGTCTCTCCCGACGGAGTTGTCGGCGTTGCCGGAGTTACAACAGACACTCCGCCGCCTCCGCCGGTGCTTCCTCCGTTATTAATTTTGTCATCTATATTTGCTGCCTTTTCAGCCTCAATTGCAACCTTTTCTGCAAGAAGAGCTTTTATATCTCCAAGAGTTTTAATTGTTGCTCTTTCGGCATATACCGCTTCAAAAGCCGCCTCACGTCTCGTATCGTTCGGCAGGTTGTTATACGATGTCAGATCAATGCTGTTATCCTTGAAATAGCCAATCACTTTCTGCTGCAAAGCCGCAGAGGATTCCGCCGAAATACTTTCGGCAACAAAGACCAGTTCATCATAAATTTTATTCTCATCTGTCACTTCACCAAACGTGTAATTTTTCAGTGCTGTTTCAAAAGCCTGCTTAACCGCCGTGCTCAGTGCGCTGTATTTCGTCCACAAATCCTTTCCGATATACACGCTGTATTCGTCTGCACATTTTTCAACTGACAGGCTCCCGCTTTTCGCTCTGAGAAAACCTTCTGCCTTCAGATATGCCGCAGCAAGACTTTCTTCGGTATATCCCGAAAGCGGCATTGCTTTAATAACGTATGCCGCTATCTGCGCAATGCTGTCTGACGCAAGACCTGCCTTGCCGTCATTCAGAGGACACGCTGCAATTTTTGCAACGCTGTCCGCCGCACCGCTGTTGACAGCGTTCACCGCCTCGTCAAGCGCGCCATGCTCAAGAGTGAACACAACTCCGTCCCGTCTGCTCTCACTTCCGAATATATGGTACGCATTTCTTCCGTTCGACTTCACATCATCAGGCAATTCAAGAACCACGCTGACCTCTCCGCCTCCGCCTGTCTTGCTTGTTTTCAGAATGATTTCCTCGGACGCGTCCGATGCGAACTCCGAAACATCTTTACCGTATGCCGCAACCGCAATGTTAAATACCTCGGTCTTCTTTTTTGCCATTGTCCCGGAAAAGACCAGGTTGCTGCTTGCAGAAATGTATTCAACATTAACATCAAACAGCTTGGGCGCGTTTGAGACTTCCTGTGCCGCGCCGACAAAAATTGTCTCGGCAAGCAGACACACTGCTGCCGCAACAGCCGTAATCGGTTTAAATCTTTTTCCTACCCTCATCTTTTTCGCTTCCTCCTCGTTGAGCTTTGCGCAGCAGCTTTGCCGCACCTTGTTTTATACTATAATTATACTACAGCGGCTTTCCGCGGTAAAGTGACCGTTTTTTTGATGTATGTGTCATTTTTTTTGCAGGAAAATTTACCCCTAAAGGCTTCCTTTGTCCTCAAAACGCGCTGCGTTCGCACATTTCTTATACAAAACATACAGAATTAGCATTTTTTTCTGTTTAGTTTTACCATTGTCCATCTTGACAAACTCATACATTTTGGTTATAATTCAAGAATATCAAAGAATACATAGAGTTGGTGGTGAGAGACAGTGGCAAAACTATTTCGCAAATCGTTTTTCAGTAAAAAAAGAGACTGGTTCATTGCTTATGCCCTGATTCTGCTCCTGCCGATCATTTTCAATTTTATTTCGTTTTTCTACACAGAGTCGGCACTTGAGAAAAAAGTCCGGAGTGCAAACATACTCTCTCTCCAAAGCTCACAGAACTATATTGACAACGCATTGAGCAGCATTGTTCAGGCAAGCATTTCACTGTCCGACAATCATGACCTGATAAATCTTTCAAAGCAGTCCGAAGGCTTATCAGCCTCTGACAGGTATGATTTGACAAAACTGAACGACATATGGCAAATGCATAACATTTTCTCCTCAGACATATCAAAGCGAATTGTGTATTTTCCTCAATCCGACAGTGTTTATGCAAGCGGACAGATTCTTTCTGTCGTTAACTGCTTCAATCTGCTTTATCTTGCGGATAATACATCGACCGATAATCAGCCGTTTTCGCCTGAGGAGTTTAAAAACATTCTGCTTGCAAACAAGCTGCCGGGGTTCATAAGCTTTGAAACAACATCGGGAACAAAGCTTTTTCATTCATATCCCGTTTCGGAATATACTTCTGATGATATTTCGTTCAACATTATTGTTGAGCTGAATCTTGACCATTTGCTTTTTCAGTCAAGAAAACAGTCGGGTGCTGAATTTTTCATTGCCATGCCCGATGGAAAAGTTCTTCACAACAGCCTTTCGCCCGACGAGGTTCAGGCAGTCGCTGACACAGTCAACACAAGCAGCAGCTTTGAAACAGTGAAAAAGAACGGCGAAAAATATGTCACAATGAAAACTGCCTCAACAGTGAGTGACTGGACATACGGAACAATTATGCCATACAGCGAATATCGTAAAACGCTTCCCATGACACGCGAGCTGACATACACCTGTATTATGCTTTGCGTCGTCCTTGGAATTGCGCTGATATATTGGCTCACAAACAAAACATATCTTCCGCTGAAAAGTATTTCGGAAATGTTCAGGCACTCAAGCTCTGAGACGCAGACCTCTGATATATACACAAGCATTAAAAAGTCGGTCGAAGCCATTCAAACCAAGAACGCCGACCTTATAAACCGCTTTGACGAACAGTCCGACACGCTCAAACAAACTGTTCTGACAAATATTATATACGGCAAAACAAACGATAAGCTGTCCTACAATGCACAACTTGAAATGATTGATGTGAAAATGGACAAAAATATGTTTTCCGTCATAATTGTGGGAGCGGAAAACAACGCAATGGGCATTTTTTCGGCATATGAAGGTGATGAGCTTTCGGACAGCGAGAAACAAATGCTGTCGAAGGTCATCATCAGCAACATCTGTCATGAAATGCTCAGTGAAGAGTTTATCTGCGAACCACTGATAACAGACGCTTTTGTCACCTTTATCGTAAACTATGACACAGACAAGGACGGATTCAGAAACAAGCTTGAAGACATTTTCAGGAGAGCAGCAGACATTATTTCAAGTGAATTCAGCTTTAAAATTCTGACTGCGGTGTCAAATCCCAAGATTTCGGCGGACACTGTATCCTCCGCATACCGTGAAGCCGTTTTGTGCTTTGAACATCTTTGCCATTCTGATTCCGAAATCCTGTTTTATGAGGATCTGCTTTCGCGGAATTCAGGATTTTTGCTTGATTTTCCGCAGTTTCACAAGGACATTGAGCAGGCTTTGTCCGAAAGGAACTACAAGGAATGCAGAAGCATTATAAAAGCAACGATATACAGCATTCAACAATCAAAGGCAATAACTCCGGAGATGGCTCGGATTTTTGCGTGTGACATTCTGCGCATTATGATGAATTCAAGCCTGATTTCCGCCTCTGACAGGACAAAGTCGCTTCTTGTCAGCGCAGAATATGACAGAATCATGTCCGAAAGCAGCACCGTTTCAAGCATTCTGCTCCGAACAATGAACATAATTGACTCATATCTCAGGGATTATATTGAAATAGATGAAGAAAAAACAACAGGTGAGATTTATGAACACGTAAAGGAATATATTGATAACCACTACAGCGACACCGAGCTTTCAGCCGCACAGCTTTCAGAGCATTTCGGAATAAGCTCCGCATATCTTTCAACCCAGTTTAAGCTTAAATATGATATCGGTATTCTCGACTATATCCGAAAAATCAGAATTGACAAAGCAAAGGAGCTGCTGAAATCAACCGATATGAAAAATGAGGACATTTCCGCCTGTGTCGGTTATATTAATGCGCGAACCTTCCTCCGCGCCTTTTCAAAAGTTGAAGGAATCACTCCGAAGGAATTCCGAAAGATAAACAAATAATTTTAAAAAGATATAAACTCAAAGCCAAATTCGCCTTGAGTTTATATCTTTATTATTTATATTGTTCAGTAATTCGCTTTAATCCTCAATCCTTATCTTTTCAAGACACCTTTCAGCAGAAGCAGCAATACAGTCTCGTACATTTCACTCATACTGCTTTCAAATCGCAATATTTTGCTTTACATGCTTCAAAAGCTCCACAGCAATACGCTTCTGTCCAATTCGGTTAGAGTGTCCCAAAGCCCCCGGTTCATTCTTTTCTTTCTTCACATGCTCAATCGGAAGGAATGATATTTTTTTATCCCTTATTCTCATTTCTTCTGTTAAATCATGCAGAATCGGAACAAACCTTTCGTTCATCATACCGTAAATCCATATAATTTCTGCATTTGGCAAATCACATCTGACCATTTTAATAAAGTCTTTTGCAGCCTCTTTGAACTCATCATTTTCCACTCCGCCTCCGCAGTCATTTGTGCCGAGTGCTATCACTGTTATGTCAGGCTCATCTGCAAAATCAAACCTGACAGGCAGGCTGCGGCTTGCCGGCGGATAGAACATTTTCATCGGCTCGGCGCGGTTTCCGTGGCAGTCGGCAACAACTCCGCGCCCTGAAAATGTACACACTCTTGCCTCAGCCTCCAGAGCCTTTGCCGCAAGTTCAAAATGCCTTCTGTCCGATACACATTTGCATATAGAGGACATAGCACTCTCTGTCGGCTATACAAACAGCCATTCATTCTCACGTGCATTTAAACGCAGCGAAGGAATTTCACCGTCCGATTACCGCATCTTTGCCAAAAGCAAAAATGCGGATAATCAGTAAAACACATTAGTTTTTCAACGCGGTGATCGGCACAACGAACACACCGTCATCACGCTTATATGCGGCGTTTGACATTCCGCAGATTACACAGAGAACAGACGGCGCGATGCCATCCTTTTCTTTTGATACAGCTTCCCTGAAAGAAACCAGCTCCCGTGCTGCACTTTCAATTTGATTTGCTCCGAGTTTTATTTCAAAAGCGCACCATTTGCCGTCAGGCAATTCAACAACCGCATCAATTTCTTTTCCTGCATAGTCCTGATAATGATAAAGCCTTCCGCCAAATGACTCTGCATATATTTTTAAATCCCTTTCACACAACGCCTCAAACATAAAGCCAAAGGTATTTAAGTCACCGATTAGGTGCTCAGGTGTCGCTTTCAACAATGCACAAGCAAGCGACGGATCGGAAAAATGCCTCTTTTCCGCCTGCTTCACTCGTACTGCTGAACGTATATGTGCCGAAAACGGTTCCTGATTATCCAAAAGAAACAATCTCCCGAACAAATCAAGATACGATGCAACAGTATCGACGTCTATGTCATTGTCATCAATCTCTTTAATATCATTTTTCAGCGTTTTGTTTGTTGCCGTTGTGCTTTCATTTCTGGCAAGAGAACGCAGAAGAAGAAGCATTTTTGCTTTATCTCTTTTTTTTCCGTCAACGCGAAAGGCGTCATCTTCAACAACAGCATTAAGATATTCCGACGGCAGCAGCATTGCCTGTCCGACAGGAGTGTCAAGATTTCCCGGCCAGCCTCCGCGCACAATGTATTCCGCCAGCCGTTCCAGCTTAACCTCACCTGTCATCAGCGGTTTCATGTTTCCCCTGCACAGTTCTTCAAGAGAAACCACGCCGCTTGACTCTCCTGATTCATACAGCGACATCGGACGCATTCTGAGTCTGGCAATTCTTCCTGCACCACTGTGTAATATCCCCTTGCGTTTGGGTGTGGAGGATCCTGTCAAAATAAAATTACCTTTGCTGCCCCTTTCATCAACCTTGCTGCGGACAGCATCCCAAAGTTGCGGGCATTCCTGCCACTCATCAATCATTCTTGGCGTTTCCCCCTCCAGAACAAGCTCGGGAGAAATTTCCGCCAGCTGCCTGTTCTGAAAATTGCCGCGCGGGTCGCCGATATAAATCTCACTCTTGGCATGATAAGATGATGTCCATGTTTTTCCGCACCACTTGGGTCCTTCAACGCAAACCGCTCCAAAAACAGAAAGGTATTCATCTATCTGCTTATCAATTATACGCGGCTTATACAATTCATTTTTCACTTTCGCTCGCCTCCTCACCGAGATATTATATCATATTCGGTGAAATTTTTCAATACCATTCGGTCATATTTTGAATTTTCATTCGGTATAATTTTAAATCACTGTTCCGTTAAATATTATATGCATATTTTTCAAAACTATTATAATAACCCTTTTCAATGTTTGCAGGTTCTATATTCAGAAAACTTGCTCCCGAATAATAACCGATTACATCACTTCCGTCATTGATATACTTTTTCTCAATAACACCATACTGCTTTTAACCTGCACCGTCACATCTGCTATAAT
>CAKSIW010000099.1 GCA_934463175.1 uncultured Clostridia bacterium
TGATGATACTTGGCGGGTGACTGCCCGGGAAACTAAGACGTTGCCGGAACTTAAAAAGAAGCACTTGCGATTTTTTAATCGCAGGTGTTTTTTGTGTGTATAGAATCGTTTGTTTTGCTGCTCAATGCCAATAGTTGTGATGAAGGAAATCCACAAGGGAAAGACAATCAAATAAGGAACAGATAATCAAATTATAATAGCTATTGCCCTTGTAACGCAAACTTAAAATGACCTTGCGTTACAAGGGCAATTTAAATTTGCACAACCTATGTTTTTGGAAAAGGCTTGCATTGCCTGACGCGATAAAGCGTTTTTTTGGCGTATGTGCCTTCCTTTTAAATTAAACCTTGAGTGAAGTTGCGGTGATTTTACTAATGCTTGCATCAAATATTCAGATATGATAAGATATAGATGATTAAACAAAAGCGAAAAATGCGGGGTAATGAATAAATGGCGAACTTATTAACATCAATACGAATAATATGTGCTTTGTCGATTCTGGTTTTTCCAATGTTTTCAAAGTGGTATTACGTTTTCTATCTGCTTGGAGGAATTACGGACGCAGCTGATGGTATTGCAGCTCGTAAATCGGGAAGCGCGACGGACTTCGGGGCTAAATTTGACACTGTAGCTGACACCTTTTTTGTGCTTGCGGTGATAATCAGAATTATTTGTTTCGCTGCGGTTCCTTTATGGCTGCTGATTTGGATTTGTGTTATTACAATAATTAAGGCTTTAAATATAATCATAGGTTTTATTAAGTATCACCGGTTTATTGCGGTTCATTCTGTATTGAACAAAATCTGCGGAATAATAGTATTTGTCATTCCGTTGCTTATCGGAACAAAGCTTGCGTGGCAGGCAAAGACGGCAGCACTTATATTTGCGTGTATTGCTGCAAGTATATCCGCTGTTCGGGAATGTATTTACATCATTAAGGGGTATCATGCAAACGGATAATTTTCGGTTTTCGAGCAGCTCAAGCGTGACACAATGCGAAATGTGAAGTTAATCTGCAAGAGCGCATATGCAAAACAGGATAAATATTAAACAAATCAAGTCTGGGGAGATGAGGTAAATTGAATAATACAAATCGTTTTGACGGCAAGGCAGAAATTTATGCAAAATCAAGACCAAAATATGCCTTGGAACTTTTTGATTATCTGAAAAACACTTTAAGCATTCCTGCGGGAAGTGTATTTGCGGATATTGGTTCAGGTACGGGAATCTTCACCAAACAGTTATTAGACTGCGGCTACAGAGTCTTTGCGGTTGAACCGAATGGCGATATGCGAAAAAAGGCAGAAGAAAATCTGTCAGGTGACAAAAAATTCATTTCTGTTAACGGGAGTGATAGCAATACGAATCTGCCCGACGATAGTGTTGATTATATTACTGCCGCACAGGCATTTCACTGGTTTGATGCGGAAGCGTTCGGAAAAGAATGCAATCGCATTCTAAGACCGTGCGGAAAGGTTATGCTTGTTTACAATTTCCGTGATGAAAAAGCAGAATGCACCAAAGCACTTGCAAGGCTGCGGTATAAGTATAATCCGGAATTTCACGGATTTTCAAACGGCATGAGCGGTGAAAAATGTATTTCCTTCTTTAAGGACGGCTGCAATGTGTTCCGTGCCGCCAACACGCAGACCTATGAACGGCAGGACTATATTAACCGTGTGCTGTCTTCTTCATATTCATTGAAAGAAGATGATGACAGATATGCGGAATACCTGAAAGAAATCAACGGAATATTTGATATGTTTTCGGCGAACAACTGTATTTCCATACCGGCTGAAACGATTGCATACATAGGCACGGTTTAGCGGTATTTAGTTTAATACAGCCTGAAAAACAATAAATTGAGCTGAAAGGATAATGTTGACTTTTAAATGCAAGTGTGTTAAACTTTAGTTAATTGATTTTGAAAGGTTGTTTTATCATGTTCAGAAAAATGAGAAGGTTTAATCAGCAGCTTGAAAACAATGAGTGCATAGAGCTTCTGAAAAATGAACCCCGCGGAGTCCTATCATTAATGGGTGATGAAGGGTATCCGTATGGAATACCGATGAGCCATTGGTATTGTGCCGACAATAACAGAATATACTTTCACGGTGCGGGAGAGGGACATAAAATTGATGCATTGAACAGGTGTGACAAGGTCTCGTTCTGCGTTTTTGACAGCGGCTTCAGAAATGAAGGCGAATGGGCACTGAATATAAAAAGCGTTGTTGTGTTCGGAAGAATGAAGCCCGTTTTTGATGCGCAGAAAAAGCTTTGGATATGTGAAAATCTTTGCCGCAAATTTACCGATGACGCGAAGTATATTGAACGCGAAATTGAAAGCTCGGCAGACAGAGTGATGTGTCTTGAATTAATTCCTGAGCATATGTCGGGAAAACTTGTTAACGAATCGTAGTGGAGGAGGATTTATGATGAATAATATTTTGCCTTTTGAGCGTATAAATGAGGTTTCGCCTTATATGGATTCAAAGGTGTTTGACTATGTTGAGACGCTGCAAAATGAGAGCTTTGAGGAACATGACGGTTTTGTTTTAATGTCGTTTGAGTGGTTTGCGATGGTTGACGGAAACGAAGAAAACTCTCGAATCGTGATTTATCTGGACAAAGAGAATTTATTCTTTTTCTGTGAGACTGACAAGGCTTTAACTTGTGTCAAGAACATTTATGACGAAATTGACAAAAACGGCAATGTTGATAATGAGCAGATTCTTTATGCTTTTTTTGCGAGACTGCTTAAGGGAAACATAAATCTGCTTGATGTGATTGAAGAGTCAATGAATGACATTGAAGAAAAAATACTTTGCTCAAAGGAGGTAAAAGCTCTTGAGAGAATAAGCGGCTGGAGGAGGCTTCTTCTGGAGCTGAAACGGTATTATGAGCAGCTTAATATCATTTTCGATGAGATGTCTGCAAACGATAATTCATTGCTCAAAAATGAAACCGTCAGGAAAATGTCAATTCTCGGAAACCGAACTGATAGATACCTGAGAACTGTGAAGGAACTTCAGGATTACGCCGGTCAGCTGTATGATATATATCAGTCGCAGCTGTCAATTCAGCAGAATGACATTATGAAAATTTTCACAATAATAACTTCGGTGTTTCTCCCGCTGACCTTGATCACGGGCTGGTATGGAATGAACTTTTCCGCGATGCCGGAAATACACTGGAAATATGGGTATCTGTATGTTATTGCGGCAAGTGCGGCAATCGTTGCAGCACTGATTTGGTATTTAAGAAAGAAAAAGTGGATATAAAATTAAATCGGGGTTTCGGCGAAAATTGCCGAAACCCCGATTTTGGCAAGCCTTCATTCGTGAGACGGATAATTCCTCAGATTGAATACGTTCGCCGCGTTATCTCCGTCTATTGTAATTACATTGTCGGTTTCATTAACGGATATAACAACAAGAGGACCTCTTATTATTGCGTCGGCTCTTGTTTCTTCAATGTTCTTGTCCTTCAGTATTTTTTCAAAATATGCTCTTTCATCTGCTGACAGGCTGTTGTCCATGTTTTCGCTGCTGTACCATGCGGACGGGCTCAGAGGGTTTTCGAGACCGTTCCTGTCGAGAAAATAACTCTTCCTTTCCCCGTAAATGCCGGTTCCATGCGCCAGTATATCCTTTTCAGCTGTTTCATCAAAGGTGAAATATGCTTTTACAAGCCCGACAAATGGGAATGAGTCATCAGGTACGGAAAAAAGCAATATCATCTTTCCGTTTGTCCCCAAAAACTCAGTATCCTCAAGCTCAACGACAAATCTGTTCCCGTCATCGGCAACTATGTTTGCTGTTGAAAAAACATCACGGTCTTTAAGGTTTTCCCATTTTTCGCCCCATGGCAGTGACAAAACCATAAAGCTTTCGTCAACAAGCCTTTCGGTATCGGGCATACCGTTTGACGCTGCAAGATTGTCATATACTCTCACAAGCGTTGCGACAGCCTGCTCTGTTGTGTATAAATCCTGCGGTGCAAAGTTGTTTTCACCGATGCCCTTCATAATTCCCATGTTGCATATGACCTGAATGCTGCTCGCTGCCCAGTCGGATATTTGTTCGCTGTCGGCAAAATTGAAATATATTTCGGTTGCGGCGGAATCGGGATATATCTTCTTTATCAGGCGGTGCAGAATGACCGCTGCTTCTTCGCGGGTGAGGAAATCGTTCGGGGCAAAGGCTGTCTCGGACTTTCCTTTGATGATTCCAATTGAATTCAGCATGGCGATTTGTCTGTTGTCCGTATCGGTGAACGGTGATTTCGTTATATCTTCCGAAAACGTTGGCTTGGAAAAGCTTTCAATATAGTTAAATATAAGTCCGCAAAATTCCTCACGGGTGATAAATGCCGTGTAATTATAGTTTCCGTCAGCGTTTATTAAATTCAGCTGCTGTGCCTTTGACACCGTTTCCCTTGCCCACGGTGAGATGAACCCCGTGTATTTTGCAACGCCGTAGTTTTCACCGTCCGAAACAATGAATCTGCCGTCGTTCTTATAGCTCCACCAATTAAGATCTGATGAGGTTTTCCATTCGGGATTGTCAATGACGGTTTTTCCGCTTGTGTCAATGAATCTGCCTGTTTCAACCTCGGCGATTCCTCCGTAAAAACCGTTTGCAAAGCCGCTTGGTTTAAAAACAACTTCGCCGTCCTGATTTATAACCTCATATGTCCACACATCATTGATACAGCTTGCCGTAAATGCAAGCCCTTCCGAAAAAAGGGAGGTCATTCTGTATTTGAATCCGGTGATTTCATTGCCGCTCAAGTCATAATATCCGCATTGGTCATAGGCTTTTTGCACGGCGGCAATTCCCTCGGAAATACCCCATATGTTTGTGTTTTCAACAGGAACTATGACATTTCCGTCATAGTCAATCAATCCGTATAATGAACCGTATTGATCACTGTCATCACGGGTGTTGTCTGCGGACACCTCTATCAGCTTATAATCTTCATACAGCACCTGCGGCTCTGCTTCGTCAAGCTGTTTTATCATTTTTCCGTACTTGTCCAGCAGACCGTATTTTTCGTCATTATTTTCCGCATAACCCTGCATAACCTTATATGCATTGACCTTGCCGCCTTGAAAAAGAGGCTCTATCGTGTCATAGACAAAATCTGCGACAGTGTTTCCGCCGCTGTCAATGAGTCCGTATTTGCCGTTTATGATTGCTATTGTTATTCCGTTTTCCAAATCTGTAAACGGGTATATTTTATCATATACAGGCTCTATGGCAGTATTAAAGCTGCTGTCAACAGCTCCCCATTTGCCGTTTTCGCGGAACAGCAGGCGACCGCCGGCGATTGTCAGCCAAAAGCCGTCATTTTTATTCGGCTTGAATTTGTCATACGGCAGCACTTTGACAAGCTCTCCCGTGTATGTATATACGCCGAATTCTCCCTCGAAATATGAAGACGGTCTGCCGTCCTCGTTTGAATCTGTCAGGTTTACAAGCACATAATCCGCTGTGTCTATTATTCTTTTATCGAATTTGCTGAGAACCGTTCCGTAGGGATTTATAATATAGTATTCGTTGCCCTTTTTTGCCGCGGCAGCCGTATCATTGAAAAATGAGCCGATATAATCGTAGTCATCGGAAAGCTTTTTGCCGTCCCGGTCATAGATTGCACATTTTTCTTGCTTGTCATAGGCAATATAGCTGTTTTGCAGACGTTCGATACGGACATATTCCATGGGAAGTATGTATTCGTAGTTTTTTGAGTTTTCCGAAAACACAGATGTAACGGGGAAAAGCATTGCGGCAGACAGCATTGCGGCTAACAGTTTTTTCATTATATTCGCCTCCTTTGATTTTTTGCATTGATTGCAAAGAAGGGCTGCTGAATTTGCAGTCCTTCTTTGCCTGATGTCAGCTATCCGCACTCTTAAATCGGGTTTGTATAACTGATTAAAGTCCGTTATCTTGAGAGATAGTTGTAGATTATCATTGCGGAATCTGCACGGCTGATTGGTGCGTTCGGATTAAACATACCGTTTTCGTCACCGTGGAAAACACCCATTGCGCTGAGAATTGCAATTGCACCGCAGTTCGATGTCACATCCGCATACGGCTTTATGAAAATTCCGTCAAGCGCCGCATATTCCTCAATGCCGAGAGCGCGGATCAGATATACGGCAGCGGTTTCTCTGGTCACTTCGGCGTCGGGGTTCACTTCATCGTCCTTGAGGATTCTCATGCGTCTTGCTGACATATAAGGGCTGAAGCCTCCGTCAAAGGCACTTGTGAGGAGCATTATGAAGTCGCTCTGCGTGATTTTTTCATCAGGTCTGAATGTTCCGCCCTCAAAGCTGATTCCGTATTTTGCAAGCTCGCTGACTGCCGATTCTGCATAATGACCGCTCAAATCGCTGTATTCGGGAAGAGAAAACTCAACATATTCCTCACCGTCAGCGTCGAGAAGCTTTCCGCTGAATGCGTCAATCGTCCACGGCTTTTCGCCGTCAAGGACATATACGGGTACATAAATGTCAAAGTCCGTTGATTTTTCGCTCTTTGTCTGCGGCATATAAACCATTGTATATGCAACATTTTCAAAAAGTGCGCGTCCTGCCGCGGCTTCATCTATAACACCCTCGGCAGACGGAAATTCATTTTCGGAATAGCTGCTTCCAAAGCTCGAAAGCTTGTTGTCGGCACCGATTGTAATGCTGACAGTGTCCGATTCAACGGGAATGTCATTAACATACCTTGTGTAGCTGTAGAGACC
>CAKSIW010000100.1 GCA_934463175.1 uncultured Clostridia bacterium
TGCTGTGCTGAAACGCACGCACATTTCAATGAAACTGATTGATTTGTGCGTGCGTTTCACGTTAAAAATTCATGTTCTTCGCAAAATCCGACATCAAGCCTTTTGCAAGGCGCGATTTTTATGTTTTTCTGTGAGGACAAAACGTTTGGTCGGAGGTAACAACAATAATAATAATAGGGGCGATTCATTAATCGCCCCTATTGTTATTCCGTTTCATCTTCACTTTCATTTTCGTTTTCGTTTGTTTCGTCATCTTCTCCTGCTGATATGTAAATTTCTTCACAATCCTGCTGTGCACGGATTAACATTTCTTTTGCTTTTTCAACCTTTTCGTTTCCCTCAACATTCTCAATTTCCCAAATTGCGTCCGTTGCCGCATTGAACATTCTGTGATACATTGTTTCATAATATCCCGCGACAAGTTTTATCACTTTTCCCATTTTACATTTCTCCTTTTTGTAAATTTGTTTATCTTGCCGCGCAATAAAAAAGTGCGCAGTACAAGGCTACGCACCGAAAAACACAATAGCCTTGACTCATGCTGCCAGGCATTTTTATATCCACTTTAAATTTATCCACCAATAATAACAGTGCGAGGGATACGAAATCAAAGCTTGTGTTTTTACCAAACACAAAGCCTCACAAATGTTATTATTGACATAGCTTTATTTAATTATATAAAAATACCTGGCGAAATTATTTTAACACATACTGAGAAAAAAATCAAGAGGCAAATTGGAAAAATTTGAGAAAACGCGCCTTGTTATTGGTTATGATGTCGGATTTTGCGAAGAACATGAATTTTTGACGTGAAACGCACGCACATTTTAATGAAATTGATTGATTTGTGCGTGCGTTTCAGCACAGCAAAGCCGATGATTTCGGCTTTAATCTGTGCGTGCGTCAAAAATTCTTTGTTCGAGCAAAGCAATTCCGACACATGACTAATGACGGCGCGCAGGGGGTTTGGGGGCGATGCCCCCATAAAAAAGGTTTGGAAACAGAGTTTTCATGAAAAGAGGTGTGGGGGCGGCACCCCCACAGAAAAAAAGAAGTTTTTTTAAAAAGAGGCGTGGGAAAATCTCCACAAAAAAGGGTTTGAAAAACATTGTTTTCCATAAAAGAATATTGGCAGGCACCGCCTCACAAAAAAATTTTTAAAATAAGAAAAGAAGGGAACAGCGTTTCCTATAAAAAAGGGGGTTCGGGGGAATCCCCCGAACCCATCTTTTTTATCTTACGATTACAAGCTCCGAAACTTCATCTTTATAAATCTTTGCAAAGAGCCGAACCTCATTGCCTTCCTCATAAACTTCAATGTCTCCCGAGCTTACCTTTGTCACGTTGTTATTGTTTTTATTTGAGTTATACTCATAAACCGTTGCGTTTGCTGTCGAATAGTTTGAAACCGTGCCGTTCACGCTGAGGTTGACGGAATCCGAGAACTTCTTTGTGACTTTGCCGTATACCACGGTCAAATCCGTGCCGACCTTATTTGTGAATTCCTCGGTTTTCTTTTCGCTGTCAAAGAGCAATGTGATTGCGTCAGCCTCACCCTTCGAGTTTGTGCTGTACTGGAATATATCGCCCTGTGCGATTGCTTTTCCGCTGTCCTTCACAAAAACGTTCTTGTCGGTCGATTTAAGCTCGATTCTTTCACCGTTCTCCAGTCCGTATACGATGTCAATTGCTTCAAAGTCCTCGTTCTGTGACGATGCAATTTCATCAACCAGGACAATCGGCGACTGCGCGTCTGTCACGCCTGTTGAACTTGTGACAATAATCGCCTTTGCCGAGAAGTCCTCCTGCAAATCATAAACAATGATGTCATACGGCGTATCGTTCGAAAACATAGAACGTGTTCTCATCGAATAGCGCGTTGTATCCGTGCCTGCCTCGGCAGGAATATCAAAAATCAGAGTCTTGTCGGTGATTTTAACCTTGCCCAGCATATTTGACGCACTCTTGAACACCTGGTCGGCTGCGGCAATGTTCTTTGTGAACACGTCCTTGTTCACCGCACCTGTTGCGGTCTGGTCTGCCGCAAAGTCAATTCCCGTCAGCTTGCCCGACGAATTTGTCTCATAGGTGATCAGCTGCGGCGAAACCACGCCGTCCTTGCCGAACTCGGCGAGTGCCTGCTCGGGTGTCAGTCCGTATTTGTTGTTGACACGGATTTTTGATGCCGCGTCAAGCACCACTGTCTGGTCTGCCGTTGTGAACAGCTTGAACTGAAGAGTATCCTCAATTGTTCCGGTGATTCCCGCGTTCACAAGATATGCATACGTTCCGCGGATTGCCGAGCCTGCATTGATGTCGGCTGTTGTGTCAACCGCCGCAATCTTGTTTTCAATGTCAAGATAGAACCGTCCCTTGTCGCGCAGGTTAATCTCGTTCGGATAGTTGCTTGCCTTTTCATAGGTCTCGGTTGAATTGTCAATCTTATATCCGTCCTTTGAAATCTGTGTCACTGTTCCGAGAATGCTGTTCCGGCTGACATATGCCTTGATGAGCAGCTTATCCTCGCTGACCGTATAGGAAATTACGTCCCATTCCTCAAGGTCGCCCGTTTCAAGCTCTCTGCCGTCCAGAATGATTGTATATTTTACGTTTGTATCCTTCGGGTCGAGAAGCAGCGAGCCGTTGTTATACTTATCGGTCACTCTGCCCGTTGCGGTCGAAACCGTCTCGACAACAATGTTTGTGAAGTGGTTGATGAACACAATATCATAGATGTTGTTCACGTCTGTGTCAAGAAGAATGACATTACCCGATGTGGGAATCAGCTTTTCGGGAGAAACATCTGCCGCATATTTGCCGTTGAGAATATAGACAGGCTTTGCGACAACGGTTGCCTCTCTTGTTGTTGTGTCTTTGTCGGGGTCGCGCCAGTATGTGACAGTCTTGTTTGCGTCCGCGTCACCCGTGAACGAAACAAGGTCCTTGGCGTCAATTGTGATTGAGTTGTTCTTGCTGTCCTGAGGTCTGATTGCGATGATTGTCTTTTCGTCGGTTGTGGTGTCGATTCTTGCATAGTAGACAACGTTATATCCGAGGAACTGACGCGCAAGCGTGTCGCCCTCAATGAATGTGCTGTCGTTTATCATAACCCTGTCATCTGCCACGGTGCTGCCGCCCGAGAGCGTTGTTTCGCTTGTTCCCGTGACCTGTCCGTATGCCTTTTCAACATTGAGTCTGTCATAGAGCAGTGTCTTGTCAACAACCTCAAAGTTTGAGTTCGAGCCGAAGCCCGTCTGCTCCATGAGGTTGACGGTCAGACTGTTGAAAACCAGCTGTGCAATATCGCCGCGCGTTGCGGGCGCTGCCGCATTTGCCGAAATACCCTTCAGCATTTGGTTTGACGATGCAACAACCATATATCCTGTCGGATATCCGCCGCTTGTTTTTGCCTGCGGTTCATATCCGAGAGCTCTGACCATGATTGTGACCGCTTCCTGAAACAGAACCGGGTCATCGGGGCGGAATGTTCCGACGTCATCGCCGATGACCATTCCCTGCTGGTCTGCAATGTTAATCGGTCCGTTTGCCCAGTGGTTTGAAACGACATCGGGAAAACGTGTTGCGTGTGTTGCGCCGAGGGCAACGTCCTCAAGTCCGACTGCGTATACCGAAACCTTTGACATCTCCGAACGGAGAATATTGTCATCGGGGCGGAATGCGCCCGATTCGGCATCGCCGACCATGATTCCGAGTGCGCCGAGAAGCTCGGCTGCCTCCTCATATTTCGTGTTCTTAATGTCGGGCGCGAGAGCAACCCTGCTGCTGCTGTATCTTGAAAGCGCAACGCCTTCATACAGCTCATCATTCATCATTGCGTTGTTTTTGGTTTTGTTCTGTTCGACAACGGCTTCGCTGTTGTCTGCTGTCTGTGTCGATTGTGCGGAAGTGCCGCCTGCCGTGCGCGGCATTGTCTGCGCCGCACTGCCCGGTGCGTTCTGCGCGCTGCCGCCGAGGTCGGCTGCGTTCTCACCCGACACCGGAACCGAACTTTCCGCTGCAAAAACATTTACTCCCGCCGCACACAGCATAACTGCCGCCGTGAAGAGGGCAATAAATTTTCTTGACATTTCTTTCTCCTCCTTGTTTTTTATTTGAAAACATATAGATTTCATGCTTATTTTGCGTCACGGAAAAAAATTTACAACACAAAAATTTTACCTTATTTAGCAATTTTCTTCCTATGTGGAAGGTTTTTTAATAACATTGTAAAAAATCTGTAATAACTTTTTAAATAAATATGGTTGAAATATATAAAATTTTATGATAGAATAAAATCAGATAATTGGAAGTTTATATTTTGGACGAGTTTGATATAATAGAAATTAAGGAGGAATAACGATGAAAAAAACTTTTTTATGCGGAATTTTGAGTGCCGCAATGGCTGTGACCATGCTGCCTGTTTCGGCAGCAAGCTTCTCCGACGTGGAGAATGACCCGACCGTTGCATGGGCAAAGCCCTACATAACGGAAATGTCCGAAAAGGGATACATCAAGGGCTATGAGGACGGAACGTTCAAGCCGAACAACACGATTTCAAAAACCGAGGCACTGATTCTGCTCTCGCGCATGATCGGCGTTGATTCTGCGTCATATGCCGATTCGGTTGAGCTTGCACTGGAGGAGTATTCTTCAGCGATAAGCAAATATTCCACCAACTATGAAAAAGAGGTTTGCTTCCTATTATATACGGGAGTTCTGAAAACAAGCGACCTTGACGGCTATCTTTCAACCGCAAACAAGAACACGGCACTGAAAAGATATGAGGCGGCGGTTCTCCTGACAAAGCTTCTCGGAGCGGAGGCTGAGGTTGAGGGCAATGCATTTGTTTCATCGTCATATGCCGACACGGTTGACATTCCCGATTCCGCAAGGGCATATGTTGAATATGTCAAGGAAGCCGGAATCATGCAGGGCATGGGCAACAACGAGCAGGGCAAGCCGCTTTTCTCGCCCAACACGTCTGTGACGCGGTCGCAGATGGCAAAAATGCTGTGCAGTCTCATTGATGTTCTTGACATATCCGTTCAGACGGGCGTCATTGTCTCAACCGACAGCTTCAACGAAACGGTTACGGCTGAAATTGACGGAATGAGCATAATTAATAATGTGTCAGCAGCGACAAAATATAAAATCGACGGCAAAGACTCCACAATAGCAGGACTCAAAAAAGGCATGAATGTTAAGATAACTCATCTTGCAGGAAAGGTTTCGCTGATTGAGAATTTCACCGTGATTGAGGATTCCGAGATATACGGTCTTGTTTCAAAGACAACCGAGTCGGGCAATGACAGAACGGTTGTGATTGCGGACGCGAACAACACAAAGAAAACCCAGACATATAAGCTTGCGGAGGACGCAAAGGTGAGGGTGAACGGCGCGATTGACACGTTCAGCAAAATCAAGGCGAATAACTATGTCAAGCTGACCATATCGGACGGACTCGTTGCGGAGATTGAGGTTGTCAGCAAAAACACCTCGGCAAGCGGAACGCTTGTGAAGCTTGACGCAACGGGCGAATTTACGGTTCTGACTCTCAAGGACAGCAAGGGTGCGGAAGTTGACTATGAGGTTTCGGCGGACGGTGTTCAGGTTTCAAGGAACAACCTTGACAGCACACTCGGCGCGCTCATGGAGGGTGACAGCCTGAGCCTGAGAATGGTATACGGCAAGGTCACAAAAATCACGGCAACAAGCGTTAACCAGACAAATTCGGGAGCGATTTCGTTCATCACGTTCTCAACCTCGGGAACGACAATCGGAATTGAGACAGGCGGAGAAGTGACGGAATATAAGGTGAACAAGAGCGCAGAAGTCATCATAGACTCAGCGGACGGCTCGGTTTATGATTTGCGTCCGGGTACGGATATTAAAATTAAGCTCCAGAGCAGTGAGATTATCCGCATTGAAGCCGCAGGCACGATTTCAAAGTCGCAGTTAAGCGGAACGGTTAAGAGTACAAATGCAACCTACGGTCTTATGGTTGTTGAGGAAAACGGCGTTGAATACAGCGTTTTCGTAAATTCGGGAACAAAAATAATTGACAGCGTGACCGGAAACACAATGACGCTCAAATCAATCGAAAAGGGCAGAAAGGCGTCCGTGACAGGCTCCAATTCATCAGGAGTGCTGGAAGCGACGGTAATTGTAATTCAGTAGCGGGGGCATCGCCCCCGCAGCCCCCTGTGCGCCGCTGTCAGACTTGTGTCGGAATTGCTTTGCTCGAACAAAGAATTTTTACCGCCGCACAGATTAAAGCCGCAGTCAGCGGCTTTGCTGTGCTGAAACGCACGCACATTTCAATGGAACTGATTGATTTGTGCGTGCGTTTCACGTTAAAAATTCATGTTCTTCGCAAAAACCGACATCAAGACTGACGCAAGGCGCGGTATTTATGATTTTCTCTGTTGTTATTCCGTTTCATCTTCAGTTTTATTTTCGTTTTCGTTTGTTTCGTCATCTTCTCCTG
>CAKSIW010000101.1 GCA_934463175.1 uncultured Clostridia bacterium
AATCAATCAATTTCATTGAATGTGCGTGCGTTTCAGCACAGCAAAGCCGCTGACTGCGGCTTTAATCTGTGCGGCGTCATCGGAGCAGCGCAAGCAATTATGTTCAGTCCTCCCTTGTCGGTCGGACATCACTTTGAGCTTGGCTGCTCCTCTTTCCCAAAAAGCTCCGCTTTTTGGGAGCCCTGTTCGCGCTGCTCAAAATTCTTTGTTCGAGCAAAGCAATTCCGACACAAGCCTGACAGCGGCGCGCAGGGGGTTTGGGGGCGATGCCCCCATAAAAAGGAGGTTTGGAAACAGCGTTTCCATAAAAAAGGTGTGGAGGCACCGCCTCGTAAAAAAGAGGTTTGGAGGCAACGCTCCATAAAAAGAGGTGAGGAAACAGCGTTTCCTAAAAAAACAGGCGTGGGGAAATCCTCCGCAAAAGGGGTTATAGAAACAACTTTCCCCATAAAAGAGGTATAAAAAAAGCGGTGCTTAACATGCACCGCTTTTTTTTTAATTTAATATATATACTTTTACTTGTCTTCTGCCAAAGGAAAGAGCCTCTGAACGTGAATTGAAGCAAAGGTCAATCCTATTTCCGCGAATTGCACTGCCTGTGTCAGCCGCAACCGCCATACCGTAGTTTTCGACATAAAGCCGCGTTCCGAGAGGAATCACCGACGGGTCAACCGCAACAACGCCGTGAACTGCGCGTGCTCCTGTTGCAGTCACGCCATAGCCCGCACTGGACGGACTTTTTCCGCAGCTTGACGCGTCATATGCGCTCGCATTTGCCGATATAACCTTGCTGTATGAAATATCACCGCTACGTGAGGTCTGAATCGAACCTGCCGAAGCAATTTGGTAATAGTCAATCTTCTTTCTCGGTCCGACTTCCTTAATCTGGTCAACAGGCTCCGACACAATCTCCTCGCCGAGAGTCTCCCGTGCGGTCTCAACACCGTCCTGATATGAAATCCTGTATGACACCTTTTTCTCGCCCGGCTTTCCTTCCTGAATCAGCTTTTTCTCGCCGCTTGCAAGGGAGGTGTTGATTTTCTCGCGGCTTTCATACGGAATTTCCTCACTCACACAGACAACCTCTTCCGAAGTCCTGATGAGCGTTATGTCGGAAAACGCTGTGATTTCGTCATAATATCCCGGGGTGGTTATATCACTTTCCTTTGCCCCGAATCCAAGCTCCGCAAGAGCCTCTCCAACCGTGTGCTTTGTTGTTTTATATTCCTTTTTCTCGCCCTTCTCGGTCACAGTCACCGTGAAGGCTCTGTATATCTCAAGCTCCATGTTGTCCTTAATTCTGTCGTGCAAATCCGCGCTCAGTCTGTCGCCCTCCAGAAGGGTTATTCCCTGAGCCTTCAGAACATCTTCAACATATCTTTTAAATGTTACAACTTGTTTCGGCGGATTATCTCCGTCAGCTATTGTAATCTCCTTGCGGCACAAAATCACGCCGCAAACGGCACAGACCGCGAAAACCGAGATTGCTGATATAAGAATAATCCGTTTGGCTGATGAGGATATGTTAAACATTCTATCCTTCAGTCCATTCAGCATCAAATCACCTCTGTATTTAGTTTTTTATCCTCCGCAGCTTATGCGGATACTCCGAATTATACACTAAATCCGCCCGCAAGTCAAATTTAATTATTTCGGATTATGCGGATTAATCGGTTTTGAGTTTTTGTGTCAAGCCCGAAATTCACAAATCGGTCAGAAATCATTCCGAATACTCCCAAATCCTCCCGTTTGCGCTCCGTATACCTATATTATATCCATATTATGGCAAAAATATTCCCTATTGAAATTCTTAAATTATTTTGGTATACTAAAACGGTGATGGGAGGAGTCTGATGAATATGAACAGCGGCTACATAAAAGAGGGGGAGCGTCTGGACGATTTGCAGCTCGGCGGACTTTTTCTGATTCAGAACCCGAAATGGTTCTGTTTTGGCGTCGACGCGGTTTTGCTGTCGGATTTTGCGGCAAAAACCGTGAAAAAAGATGCCCGCGTGCTTGACCTTTGCACGGGAAACGGCATAATTCCGATTCTGCTTTCGGCAAAGACCTCCGCACTCGGCATATACGGCGTTGAGATTCAGGAAAAGGTTGCGGAGATGGCGCAGCGGAGCGTAAAGCTCAACGGGCTTGAAGAAAAAATTGAAATTGCGGCTGACGATTTGAAAAATGCGGCGGCACGGTTCGGCAAGGGCTGCTTTGACTGCATAACCTGCAATCCGCCGTATAAAGAGGCATTCGGCGGAATGAAGAACGCTGAGGACACCGTGACGGCGGCGCGGCATGAGATTTTCTGCACGCTGGAGGACGTCATTTCGGTTTCGGGTCAGCTGCTCCGCAGCGGCGGAAAGCTTTGTCTGATTCACCGCCCCGAACGGCTTGTTGAAATCATATGCCTCATGCGGAAATACGGCATTGAACCAAAACGGCTGAGGTTTGTTCACCCGTACCCGTCAAAGACCGCGACAATGGTTCTTGCGGAGGGGGCGCGCGGCGGTCGTCCAAAGCTTCACCTCGAACCTCCGCTCTATGTTCATGACGGCAGCGGAAACTACACCGAAGAAATCAACAGAATTTACGGACGTATATAATATAGGAAGGAAGAGATGACATGACGGGGAAACTGTATCTTTGCCCGACGCCGATAGGAAATCTCGGCGATATGACGATGCGAACACTGGAGACACTGAAAAGCGTTGATTTAATTGCCGCAGAGGACACGCGCAACACGCTGAAGCTGCTCAATCATTTTGAAATATCGGTGCCGATGACAAGCTACTATGAGCATAACAAGGCGCAAAAGGGCGGTGTTCTGATTGAAAAGCTGAAAGCAGGGGAAAATATTGCGCTTGTGTCGGACGCAGGGATGCCTGCAATATCCGATCCGGGTGAGGACTTGGTTCGTCTTTGCATTGATGAGGGTATTGAGGTTGTGCCGCTTCCCGGGGCGTCGGCACTGACATGCGCGCTGATTGCGTCGGGTATGCCGACGGGAAGATTTGCGTTTGAGGGGTTTCTGACAACCAACAAAAAGAATCGGCGCGAGCATCTGGAGGCGGTCAGGTGCGACACAAGAACGCTCATATTCTATGAAGCACCGCACAAGCTTCAAAGCACTCTGCGCGATATGCTTGAAGTGTTCGGCGACCGTGAAATCACGCTTGCAAGGGAGCTTACCAAGAAATATGAAGAATTTTTCCGCACAACGCTGTCGAAAGCGATTGAAAGATATGAGGAAACACCGCCGAAGGGCGAATTTGTGCTGATTCTGAGAGGGGCGGACGCGGCGGCGGTTGAAGATGAACAGCGCGCCTCGCTTCCGTCTCCCGAAGAGCTGACGCGCAAATATATTTCCATGGGCATGAAAGGAAAAGAAATTGCAAAAAAAGTTGCCGCGGAGCTGAAAATTCCGAGCCGTGACGCATATGCTGTCTATCTTTCGGAAAAAGACAGCGGTGATACAAAAGAGGGACTGTGAAATACAGTCCCTCTTTTGCGGTCTACACCAGCCGTATCTCCCTGCCTATGTCCTGCATTTCGCAGTCGGTCTCGGAAATAATATCGGCGCACTTTTTCAGACGCTGTGCGATTTCCTCGGAATTTTCAATGTCCTTTTTATATTTTACATGGTGTTCAAGACTCGCCCAGAAGTCCATGGCGATTGTGCGGATCTGAACCTCAACCTTCATGAACTGCTTTCGGTCGGAGAAGAACACGGGAATTTCAATAATCATGTGATAGCTGCGGTAGCCGTTCGGCTTGGGGTTTTTTATGTAGTCCTTAACCGCAATCAGGTGAACATCGTCCTGCCGCGTCAGCATTTCCGCAACGGTGTATATGTCATCAATGAATGAGCATATCACGCGAACCCCCGCAACGTCGTTGAGGTTTTCCATGAGTGAATCGATTGTCACGGGGAAGTTGTTCCTGACAAGCTTTTCCGCAATGCTTTTCGGCTTTTTGATTCTGTATTTAATCGTTTCAATCGGGTTTCGGTTGCGGCGAACCGACATTTCGCGGCTCAGAACCTCAAGCTTGGTGTTGACCTCCTGAATTGCACAGCTATACATGGTCAGAAGCTCCTCGAACTTCTGTGCTACGTCGGCAAAATATTCGCCCCTGTCCTCGGGCATATTCACCTGTGCGAATATCGCTTTTTTAATTTCCTTTTCCATATCTGAACACTCCTCGGCGCGGTATGCCTATCTGATCTGACCGTTTCCGCGTATGATATATTTTGTTGAGGTGAGAGCCTTCAGCCCCATGGGACCGCGCGCGTGGAGCTTTTGCGTGCTTATCCCGATTTCTGCGCCGAAACCGAACTCAAAGCCGTCCGTGAACCTTGTGGACGCGTTCACATAGACCGCCGCCGCGTCAATCTCCTCCAGAAATCTTTGCGAGCTTGCATAGCTTTCGGTTATGATTGCTTCGGAATGTCCGCTTCCGTATTTGTTTATATGCGCAATTGCCTCGTCAATGCCGCCGACAATTTTAATTCCGATTTTGAGGTCAAGAAATTCGGCTGCCCAGTCCTCCTCGGTCGCCTCTTTGGCTGAGGGGAGCATATCGCACACAAGCCTGTCGCCGACAATCTCAACGCCGCGCTCCGTGAGAGCCGCAGCAATTCTCGGAAGAAATTTATCCGCCGCGCTGCGGTGTATGAGCAGCTTTTCCTCGGCGTTGCACACCGACGGGCGTGAGGTTTTTGCGTTAATCACAATTTTCTCCGCCATATCAAGGTCGGCACTTTCGTCAACATAAACGTGACAGTTTCCCGTTCCCGTTTCAATTGCGGGGACGGTTGAATTTTCAACAACGGCGCGGATTAATCCTGCACCTCCGCGCGGAATGATGACATCGAGATATTCATTCAGCCGCATAAGAGCCGCGGCACTCTCGCGCGTGGTGTCCTCAACCAGGCTCAGGCAGCCGTCGGGCAGTCCTGCCGCACAAACCGCGTCATGCATAACCGCGGTGAGTGCAAGGTTGGAGCGGAATGCCTCCTTGCCGCCGCGCAGTATCACGGCATTTCCTGCTTTTATGCACAAAGCCGCAGCGTCTGCCGTCACGTTGGGGCGTGCTTCATATATTATTCCGATGACCCCGAGAGGAACGCGCACCTGACCTATGTGCAGACCGTTGGGACGTTTGATTTCCGACAGAACCTCGCCGATCGGGTCGGGCAGAGCCGCAACCTGGCGGATTCCCTCGGCAATACCTTCAATTCTTGCGCTGCTCAGCGTCAGACGGTCAACCAAGCCCTCATTCATTCCGTTTTTCCGTGCCGCGTCAACGTCCTTTGCGTTTTCGGCAAGGATATATTCCGCACGTTCGCACACAGCGTCTGCTGCGGCAAGCAGTGCAGCGTTTTTCTCTCCCTCTGACATCACCGCAAGCTTTGCCGCCGCAAGCTTTGCCGCTTTTCCTTTTATATTAAGCTCTTCCATTGTCAAAGCACCTCGTTTTCTTTTTTTCTGCGTCTTTATTGTATCATAATGCGGTTCGTTTTGCAATGCCTGACAGAATTTGTTAAAAAAAAGTTTAAAAACCCTCACAGTCTGTCACAGTTCGGGGACTAAAAAACCGCCTCCGAATGTCCGGAAGCGGTTTTTTTGTTTTAAGATATCAGCCAACTATCTCGTCAGGATCATCATATGCCGATCTGGCAGGAATGACCCAGATCATCTGAGTGCTTTCGTCCCACTCAACGCGGCAATCCAGCGCGTCTGTAATATCGCGGAGCTTAAAATAGTTGTTTCCTTCAATATTAAAGCAGGTTGCCTTAATCGGCACGCCGTCAAGAGTTAAGAATGCCGATGATGAAAGAGCTGTTCTTGCTGCGCCGTCACCCGGTGTCAGCTCACCGCCGACAGATGTGTAGTCATAAAAGCTCAGCATGTCAATTGAATTTGTTGCACCGTCATACTTAATGTCAAAGGTTTTAATGGTTCCGTCAAGGATTT
>CAKSIW010000102.1 GCA_934463175.1 uncultured Clostridia bacterium
TGGTATAGTATTATTGTAAAGCAAATTTGTGCAGGGGATTCCCAAAACCTTTTCGGGTTTAAACACACGAGATGTCGTGATTGTATTTAAAGCTGACAGTATATCTATGTCCGAATGAGGACATACATCTGTCAGCTTTTTTATTTATCCAAAAATATATTCCCAAATTAAAAAGAATTGAACAACGAATATGAAAAGAATGTAGGGCTAAGTCTATATTCTTTTTTTGTATGCAAATATTAGTCACTTATGCTCAAACTGAAAACTGTCATTTTCCGTTTAAGCAGACAAAAAGAAAGCTGTTAAAAAGAAAGGCGGAAAAGGAATAGGTTGTTTTGCGGTTTGACCTGTTTCGGTATATTGAAAACCGCGGGGACTGTGACAGAAGTTCAAAGCACTGCGGCGACAGTGCAATTCAAAAATTCATATATCATCGCCGTGATATATTTCAGCATCGGCACAGTATGCGTTCCGATTTCGGGATATGATGCTGCCGCAGAATCGGAAAGCTTTATTTCGGTTTAAACAACATAGCGGCAATATTACTAAACGGACAATATGTCATTACAATGGAGACAGAGCCTGAATTTCTCATGCAGAAGCCGTCGTGTCAACATTTTCAAAGGTTTTAAATTCGGAAATATTGGTGGTAACGGCAAAAAGATGAGAACGGGAGAACTGTGCCTATGCTGAAGGAAAGGATAGAACATGAAAACAAAAATATATAAAAACTTGGAGGTTCAGTACAACAAAACATTCCGCCATCTTAAGTCGGGGAGCTTTAAAACAAGAGAACGCTATGATAAGGCATTTAAGAGATTTATGGTGTTTCTGGCAGATAAATACCGCTTGCAAAAGCTTGCAAACATTTCTCCCAAACACATATTTATGTATGTAAACTATATGCAGGACAGAGGCTTGTCTGCCTCAACAATTAAAACCGAGCTTGCGGCAATTCGATTTTTTCATGACAGTATGCCATATGCGAGATATGAACTGCCGGAAAACACTGAGCTTAATTTGGATAAACGCACATTTGGCGGAGTGGACAGAACATGGACAAATCAGGAATTTAACAATATGCTTGCGGCGGCAATGCAGAATCATCGTGAGGACTATGCGGCAATATTCACTCTTGCAAGATTTGCAGGTCTGCGGCTTGAAGAATGTTTCAGAATTGACACAAGCGATGCGGAAAGTGCGGTGATAACGGGAAAACTGTTTGTAAAGGGAAAAGGCGGACTCGTGCGATATGTTCCGATAAACGAGAGTATACGAATAGAGCTGAAGAAGATTCTGAAAACTGTTCCGAGAGGACAAAAGCTTTTTGTGCAGCCGGGGGACAAGACACATCGCGCAATGAAAAGACTGCAATGCTTTGTTGCATACCACAGGAAGTTTTTCACAGACAGCAGAATAACATTTCACGGACTGCGGCATACATATGCGCATGAAAAGTATATGGAGTTTATTCTGCTTGGCAAAAGCGATCATCAGGCTCGGAAGGCTGTGTCCGAATTGCTCGGACACCACAGGGACGATGTGACAAGAATATATCTTGCAGGCGGTGAATTTGATGTTTAGAAAGTATAGAGATATTCTTACGGTTAAAGAATTATGCGAGGTGCTTTGTATCGGCAAAAACACAGCATATAAGCTTTTAAAATCGGGTGAAATTAAATCGGTGCGTATAGGCAAGGTTTATAAAATACCCAAAATATATGTTATTGAGTATCTGAAATAGTTCAGAAATTTCATGATATTACTTGAAGAAAAGGGGTTGATGTGGTAAAATAATTTTATCACATCAAACTGCCTGTTGAAGAAAGGAGCAGTAATATGACAGGTAGTATACATGAAAAGGCGGGAAAATGGTATGTAGTTGTTTCATTTAAGGACAATACAAATAAATGGAAGACAAAATGGATATCAACCGGCTTGGATATAAAGGGAAATAAAAGAGCAGCGGAAAAAATGATGAGGGAAATGCTTGACGATTTGAGTGACAAGAACGTCGAGATGCCTGATGTCTTGCTTGCGGATTATTTTGAATGTTGGCTTGATGAGCAAAAGGCTATGGTTGAACCAAATACATACCGCTCATATTGCGGAAATATGAAAAATCATATTATTCCGTATTTCAGAGGGTTGAATTTGAAACTGAAGGATTTAAAGACATATCATCTTGATGAATATTATAATTATAAATATTCGACCGATTCTATGCTGAACGGTAAAGGCAGATTGTCAGCAAGCACAATAAAGCACCATCATCAAAACATATCCAAAGCATTGAATGATGCAGTCCGCAAGGAACTCATTGCAAGGAATCCGGCTGTTAATGCCAGAACACCAAGAACACGAAAGTACAGGAGCGCATTTTTAAATTTTCATCAGGTTAACCGTTTGATTGAGCTTGTAAAAGGCACGGTTATTGAGATTCCGGTTGTTCTGCTGGATACATACGGAATGAGAAGGAGTGAGTGTCTTGCACTGAAATGGGAAGATGTTGATTTTGAAAATATGCAGTTTACAATTTCATCTTCCATACTTCAGCATACGGGCGGAGACTATGAGAGAGGTTCAACAAAGAACGAAAGCAGCTACAGAACACTCCATTTAACGGAAAAAGTGAAGGAATTGCTTGGACAAAAAAGGGCGGAACAGAACAATAATAAAAAGATTTTTAAAGGCGAATACAGTCAGAGTGATTACATCTGTACATGGAATGACGGACATTTGATAGCACCGAATTATTTGACAAGAACATTCAAGAAAATCATCAAAAACAGCGACTTGCCAGATGTGCATATCCATTCGCTCAGACATAGTGTTGCAAGTAATTTGCTTGCAAGCGGTTTTTCGGTTGTTGATGTGCAGCATTTTCTCGGACATAGTGATGCGAGCACCACTCTTAGCTTTTATTCTCATATAGACGGGAGTTCAAAAGTGAAAATAGCGGAAGCGTTGAATGAACGGCTTGAAGTATAAGCTTTTTAGAAATTTTTAGAAATTTTTTAGAAAACAGGGAAAAAGAAAAAAACGGAACAGACGAAAGCCTGTTCCGGTGTGGCAGGGGTAGTAAGACTTGAACTCACGGCACGCGGTTTTGGAGACCGCTGCTCTACCAACTGAGCTATACCCCTATGTCTGATAACTGTGCTATTATAACACATATTTCAAGATTTGTAAACCCCTAATTTGAAAACTGCATGAAAGAGTGCATTCTCAAAACACAATTTTGAGAATGCACTCTCAAAATACTACGCTATTTTATTCATTTTTGCAGCATACTGGCTCTTTCTGCGAGAAGCGGTGTTCTTATGAAGAATACCTTTTGCAACTGCCTGATCTGTCTTCTTGACAACACTTGCATATGCAGCAGAGGCAGCTTCTTTGCCTTCGCTCAGAGCGGCTTCAAACTTTTTAATAGCGGTTTTAAGCTGTGATTTAACAATCTGATTCTGAAGAGTTTTTGTTGCGATAACCTTGACTCTTTTCTTTGCTGATTTAATATTAGGCATAATTTCACCTCCACACTTGTATATAATTCTCAAATCAGTACTTCATATTCTACCACATATTAAAAAAAAATGCAAGCTTTTTTTGAAAAAAATATAAAAAATAATTGAAATTGACATATGTTATGTGTTATACTATATGAAATTGCGGAATTACTCGCAAAATTATGCCACATTAATGAGGTTATTGGAGGTCAAATATGCTTTGCGCAAAATGTAAAAAAAATCCCGCGGTTGTGTTTGTCACAAGAATGGAGGCGGACGGCAAGCAGGTTAATGAGGGCTATTGCCTTTCCTGCGCTGCGGAACTTAATATAGAGGCTGTGAACAGTATGATTGAAAAGCTTGGCTTGAATCCTGATGAAATGGACAAAATGAACCGTGATATGATGGGTCTTATGCAGGATATGGATGGCGGAGCGCCTTTTGAGGAAGATATGCCTTTTGCGGATTCCGATGAGTTTGATGACAGTGAGGACGGAGGAGCAGTTAAAAAGTCTCCGCTTTCTTTCCTTAATAATATGTTCGGAACGGCAAAAAACGGTGAATACGCCGAAAACGGAGAGACAGAAAAGGAACGTGTGCGCGGCGGAAAGAAAAAGAAAGAAAAAAAGAAAAAATTTCTTGATATGTACGGAACAAATCTGACTGCAAAGGCACATGAAGGCAGGATTGACCGAGTTGTCGGAAGAGAACGCGAGATGACCCGTGTCGCGCAGATCCTCAACCGCCGCACGAAGAACAACCCCGTTCTAATCGGCGAGCCCGGCGTCGGAAAGACGGCAATTGCTGAGGGCTTGGCGTTTAAAATTGCGGAAGGCAGTGTTCCCGCAAAGCTATTGGGATATGAAATATATCTGATAGATATGGCGGCAATGGTTGCCGGAACACAGTTCCGCGGTCAGTTTGAATCACGTCTTAAAAGCTTAATCAATGAAGTGAAGGCTCTCGGGAATATTATTCTTGTGATTGATGAGGTGCATGTTCTGACGCGTGCCGGCGATGCAGACGGGGCTATGAACGCGGGAAATATTCTGAAGCCTGCTTTGTCGCGCGGAGAAATACAGATAATCGGTGCGACAACACTGGAGGAATACAGAAAATATATCGAAAAAGACAGTGCCCTCGAAAGAAGGTTTCAGCCTGTGTTGGTCGAAGAACCGTCGGTCGATGAAACGATTGAAATGCTGAAGGGGATTCGCGGATATTATGAGGACTATCATAAGGTGAAAATTACCGATGACATAATCCGCTGTGCGGCAATTCTCTCAAAACGCTATATTACGGACAGATTCCTGCCCGATAAGGCGATTGATGTTATTGATGAGGCAGCATCGCGCGCAAATCTGAACAACACCCTTCTGGTCGATATTGAGAAGGTGAAGATGGAGCTTGATGAGGTTCACGCGGCTCAGCAGGAGGAGACGGCAAATGAGGAGACGGAGGAGGATTATGCAAAAATTGCAGAGCTGAAAAGCCGTGAATGCAAACTGAAGGACAGACTTGCGGAGCTTGAAGCACAGAAAAAGGACATATATCTGACGGCAGAGGATCTTGCGGCTGTGATTGAGGCATGGACAAAAATTCCGGTCAGGAATATCACGGAGTTTGAAACAAACAGGCTGATTAATCTTGAAGAAAGACTGCATGAGAGAATCATCGGACAGGACGAGGCTGTTTCTGCGGTTTCACGCGGTATTCGGCGCAAGCGTGCGGGACTGGGCTTGAAAATGCGTCCTGCATCATTTATATTTGTCGGTCCCACCGGCGTGGGGAAAACAGAGCTTGTCAAGCAGATTGCAATTGAGGTGTTTGACACGGAGGACGCGCTGATACGCTTTGATATGTCGGAGTTTATGGAAAAGCATTCGGTTTCAAAGCTCATCGGCTCGCCTCCGGGATATGTCGGCTATGATGACGCAGGTCAGCTGACCGAAAGAGTCCGCCGTCACCCGTATTCCGTTATTCTGTTTGATGAAATTGAAAAAGCACACCCTGATGTATTTAATATGCTACTGCAAATTCTCGATGACGGGAGGATAACCGACAGCCACGGGAAAACAATTTCGTTTGAAAACACAATTATAGTCATGACGTCAAATGCGGGCAGTGACAGCAGTGCGGAGATTGCAGGGTTCGGCAGTGTTTCGGAGTCGGAAAAGAGAAAAACGGAAAGGGCGCTCAGACAGATTTTCCGTCCCGAGTTTTTGAACCGTGTTGATGAAATTGTTGTGTTCGGAGAACTGAGCACGGCAGAACTTGAAAAAATCGCGGAGCTTATGCTGGGTGAGCTTGCCAAGGGACTTTCTGAAAAGGGAATCAAGCTTGAGGTCACGGAGGCGGCAAAAAAGATTATTTGTGAGAACGGATACAGCAAAAGATACGGTGCACGTCCGATGCGCCGATATATCGAACGCAGTGTTGAGG
>CAKSIW010000103.1 GCA_934463175.1 uncultured Clostridia bacterium
GCTTATTTCCGCTTGGAAATGGCGTATATCAGGCTTTTGTCCCTTCACTTATTCCGACAAGGGTCGGAGTTTGCGCACCCTTTTTTCAAAATATTTTTTTTGCTCAAAACACGAAAACCGCCGAAAAGCCTGATAAACAGGACGTTTTCAGCGGTAAAAATTTTTTTGAAATTTTTCTAATTTGATTGCAAAAAGGCAGAAAATCGGCTATAATTACAGAAAAGGTCAACTTATGATATGACAGGTGATAAAATGTATTTTTCCGATTTGGCTCACAATTTACAGAATATTTCCACGGATGAAAAGGCGGTATTTGTATCAGGACAGCCCGGCTCGGGCAAGACCTTTGCGGCGCTTCAATATTGTGCCGAGCATAAAGAAAATCTGTATTTTTCTTTCAAAAATCTTGATACTGCTTTTGCGCTTCGGGCGTTCTGCAATGCGCATACCGAGATATTTGGCGGCTGTGAAAGCTGGAAAGATTTTTTCGGTTGCTTAAAGCATTACGGCAATAAAAAACACCTGCTTGTCTTTTTTGACAATGCAGGTGAACGGAATGATAAAAATGATTTTTATGCGGCGCTGAATAATTTTTTGGAATTAGATAGCAAATCAACAGTTGTATTACTCGGCAGACCTTGGGAGGCTCCACCTATCCCTTGTCGGGAAGTAGAAATCCGCTGCTTTTCAATGCCGCAGCTTGCAGATGTCTGCTCAATGCCGGATGAAACAGCGGCGCAACTCTACTGCTTAACCGGCGCAATTCCGGCGTTGCTATCCTTGTACGATAATGAACAGTCCTTTGAAGATAATGTGAGAGCTTTTCTGCGCACCGATTCGCCCTTTTATCGTTTGGCGGCAAGTTGGATGAACGAAAGCTTTCGCACGCCCGAAAGCTATAACACCCTGCTCTATGTAATGGCAAACGGTTATAACCGCATCGGTGAGATAGCGAAATTTTCAGGCTTTCAGAAAAATAAATGCGATAAATACATAAAGTCACTAATAGAACACGGATTAGTTATAAAAGCTCCCGGCGAAAACGGACACACAAAATATCTTCCCGCAAACACTTATTTAACCCTGTGGTATAAAGTTTTGCTGACTGCCGTGCCGAACCCTGAAGGAAGCTTCGGAGAGGATATTTTCAATCGGTTTATGCAGGTTTTCAATGACGAGCTGATGGCGGATTTTTATAAAGATATGTGCAACTATTGGCTCGAGAAAAACCTTAACTCCATTTCAACCGAGTACATCGACACCAAAAACTCAAGTTATCATAACGTCAAGGTAGGCAATGTAACCTTTTACCTTGCCTGCGAGAAAAAGCAGGCTGTATATGCGTATTACGATACAACTCCCGGTGGAAAGCTTACACAAAAGCTCTGGAATGAGATTGAAAACAGCACCACAAAGAAGCGATCGTTTTACGAGAATGAATATGTTATCTGCACAGTAAACCGTGTACCGGACAGCTTTTGGACTTTAAGTAAGCGTTATGACAATGTGCATATCGTCTCTCAGAAAATGTTATTTGCAACATACAAGAAGGAATATAACAAAATAGCGCATCCACGTTTCGTGCCGTCGTTCGTAAAATAAATGTATCAATTTCTGATCAAATTTCAATTTTACAGTATTTCTAACTCAGTTTTCGAACAAAATTCATTGACATAGAGTATAACATTAGATATAATATTATATAGAAACAATGTTATATTTAAGAGGTGGCATTATGCAGAAACTTATAAAACAGATAAGAGCATATTTGAATATGAGTCAAACCGAGTTCGCCGAACAACTTAATGTTACCTTCCAAACCGTGAATCGTTGGGAGAACGGTCGTGCTGTGCCTAACAAATTGGCACAGTCAAAAATGTTTGATTTTTGCAAGGAAAAGCATGTCCCTGTTTATGATATGACTCTGAAAAGAATTGCTGAGGAATCAGAAGCAATTAAGTTGGATGCAGACCGAGTGCTTCTTTATCATGGCTCAAAGTCGGGTATTGAGGGCCCTATTGAGCCCAAAAGCCGAAAGCAATGTGACTTTGGCAAAGGCTTCTATACGGGAACCGATCCCGGTCAGGCACTTACTTTGATCTGTGACTATGAGAAGTCTAAGTTCTACATTGTTTCTGTAAGCGTGGATAAGCTCGCTCACATTGAAGTTCCCGCTGATATTGACTGGGCAATGCTTGTGGCATAATATCACAGAGGAAAAATGAAAAAAATAAACGGTACGCCTTTCTACAACAAGTACCGTGCTATGACATTAAACAAGGATCTTATTATCGGAAGCATTGCGAACGACCGCATGTTTTTCGTTATTGATAACTTTTTTGTCGGCAATGTAACCGATATGGCGCTTATCAACAGTCTTTCCGCCCTTCAACTTGGTAAGCAGTATGTGGCTGTTTCACAAAAGGGTTGTGATTCTGTGCATATCGAAGTAGAAGTTGAGCTTTCTTATCTTGAAAGACTGTTTATGAAAGAAGTGGCCGAAGAAAACCGGGCGAGAGGGATTTCCCTTGCCAACGATATTTGCAAGAATTATCGTCGTGAGGGTATGTTCTTTGATGAAAGACTCGACGAGGCCAAGAGTGGAGGAAAGCAATGAACGAACTTCAGTTAAAGCTTTGTGATATTCAAGGTAGATTATTTGAACTATCTGCCGAAAAGAAATATAACAGCGCCGCTTTTATCAAGGCGTTTATGATGTCCGATACCGCAAAGGAGCTTGATTCAAAGTATAACCGTATGCAGTGGGCAGGAGAAGAATATCTACTTGAGGAAGTTGCCTCTGTTGCAGGTGAATCGCTTACAAGAAACGGAGAGATATTTTCTGCCGATGCGCTGTACTGGATAGGCTATATCTACCGTTATTGGCACTATTACAACGGTGAGGATAGCGCAAAGATTTATAAGCAAGCTCCCGCCCAAACAATGAAACGAAATTATATGATTTTCCACACTATGGATCCCGTTCTTGCTATTGAGGACTTGAAGGAGATTCATAATCAGAAACAGTAATCAGAATTCGGAGATCTGTATTATGAACGAAGAACGATTATACGCTTTTGAAAAAATGCTTTCCGACATTCTTGCGCAATATGATTCGGTTACAGAGAAATTGGCGGCACTCAAGGCTGAAGAAAAAGAGAAAACCGTTACCTATCGCCAGCTTTTTACAAACAAACTGCAATATCAAACGATATTGTCGTACTACCGGACATACGGTCTTTTGGAGAATGATAATAAATAACGGAGGTGCAAATATGCCCGACAAGAATTGGCAATTTGAACTTGAAGAATATATTAAGCAGGGCGAGCCTGAAAGAGCCGAAAAAAGTGAAGCTTGGCAAACTGCTATCGGCTTGCAGGCGGTTGACGGACTGAAAACCTCTGAATATTTGCTGGATACTGCCAAGGATCACATCGAGGGCAAAATCACCATTGACGAGGCTCAAAAGCGTATTCACAGTTATTACGAGCATAGAACCACCCGTACAGAAATCGAAAACGAAACAAAAGAGGCGGATATTGTATCTGCAAGAATAACAAAACTTTTGGGCGAAAAGGCGTTTCAGTTTTCTCCTGCCGAGTGGATTACCATTCACCGCAGATTGTTTGAGGGCGTATTTGACCATGCCGGACAAATCCGAAAGTACAACATTTCCAAAAAGGAATGGATACTGAACGGCGGAACAGTTATCTATGCAGATTTTAACAGTATAAAAGATACTTTGGATTATGATTTTGCCACCGAAAAACAGTTTTCCTATGAGGGACTGTCGGTTGAAGCATCGGTAAGGCACCTTGCAAAATTTGCATCGGATATTTGGCAGATTCATCCCTTCGGCGAGGGGAATACAAGAGCCACCGCCGTGTTTATGATTAAGTATATGAAAACCTTTGGGTTCCGTGTCAATAACGATGCGTTCCGTGAAAACTCTTGGTATTTCCGCAACGCACTGGTTCGAGCAAACTATAACGATTTGCAAAAAGGTATTCATTCCACCACAAAGTTTTTGGAATTGTTTTTCTCAAACCTTCTGCTCGGCACAAACTACGAATTAAAAAATCGCTATATGCACGTTGATTTTGTGGATGAAACCGCTTCCCAAAGTGCCAAAAGTGAAACACCAAAGTGCCAAATTGACACTTTGAAGTGTACTTTAGAAGAACTTGCCGTGTTAGATTTAATAAAAAAGAACCCGTCTGTTAAGCAGGCCGAGCTTGCAGAACAAACAGGAAAGTCCGTCAGAAGCATAAAGCGTATTATAGACTCTCTGAAAGAGAAACAATATATCCGTAGAGTTGACGGCAAACGCTACGGCAAATGGGAAGTTTTGGTTTAACATATAAGAATAGAGGGATTGATTATGAATTTAAAGACTTTATCTTCAGAAGGTAAAATCGCATATTTGATTAAACCCATATTAAAGGTATTGCAAGAAGCAGGCGGCCAATTAGAGCGTTCTGAAATCAAAGAACGCATTGCAGATATGGATGACCAAATTGCTGAATATTCTGTGCTTGAAAAGAAATCGAAGCAAACCGGCAACACATATAAAGAGTTTAATTTTAAATTCAACTTTGCTATCAAAGATTTGTTTTTTAATGATTTGTTGACATACACAGATTCATCCCCTGTTACTTTAACAGAAAAAGGATTATATCTTGATGTTGATAAGCTTGATGTTCAAAAAGAAATTATTGAACCATCAAAGAAGCATTGGGAAGAACTCAGCAAAAACAACAAAAAGAACAAAACTGTTAATGTTAGCGACAACGAAGAAGAAACTCAAGTCGAAGAAAAAATCAAAGACGATTTTAAGGAAGCACTGCTTGCCGCTATTGCCAAAATGTCTCCCAAAAAGTTCGAAGCTTTTTCAAGAGCATTATTAAACCGAATGGGCGTTGAATTCACTGAAAAAGGTGTTCAAATCAGCAATGACGGTGGTATTGATGGCTACGGCTACCATATTGATGCTAATGATTTCAGAACCACAAGAGTAGTCATTCAATGCAAACGATACAATGTCGCTCCCGTATCCGAGCCGGAAATCAACCAATTCTTAGGTGTTATGAATAAGTATCAAGCAGACTACGGTGTATTTATCACAAACGGTAGATTTACCAATGCTGCAAGAATTGCCGCAAGAGAAGGCTCACCCATTACACTGATTGACGGCAACGAATTAGTAAGACTGGTTATAAGATATGAACTGTACATCATACCAGTTAAGACCTATGTATTAGATGAGTTTTATAACACTGAAGAATAGTGATAATCAAAATAAATTATTATCCCGCATATATCTTTTCCTCAAGCCAAGGTTCATTGGAACCATTAGTGCGAAATTTGTAGATGATTGAGGGAAAATATCGAAGGAGGTCCAACAGTGATCTTAGATAAAAAGCAGATGACTGAAGAAGACATCAAATTACAATATATAACTCCGGCAATACAAACAAAATGGGGACTCGACCGTATTACAATGGAAACCAAAATAACCGATGGCCGAATCAATCTTAAAGGAAATATTGTAATCCGTGAGAAGCCTAAGAAGGCGGACTATGTCCTTTACTTAAATAAAAATAAACCCATCGCTATTGTTGAAGCTAAGGATAATAACCATTCTGTTTCCTATGGTCTGCAACAAGCAATCACCTATGCCCAAATGCAGGATATACCTTTTGCATACAGTTCCAACGGTGATGGTTTCCAAGAACACGACCTTCTGACTGGTTTGGAA
>CAKSIW010000104.1 GCA_934463175.1 uncultured Clostridia bacterium
ACACAGCTATGGTAACAAATATAGATAGATACGTCAATTCAATGTATCGATCAGATAAACTTTATAAAGAGCTTTCTCAGCTAAACACACAAATCAAAGCATGCGAAAACATTCATATTCCTAATTCATATGAAATAGGAATGGATAACCTGCCTAAAGACAAAAACAGCGTTTTGCATTGGGGAAAGTCGTTTACTTTGTATAAAAGCAACAGTGGCACAAAACTGCACACAGAATATAATTGTTGCTCAGCAACAAATCCTTTACACATATATCGTTGTAAACACTATTGTAATTTAGCACATCTTTTGTGTAAAAAATGTGCTAAAAGCTATGAAATACCGGACATGTCTTGGTATGATGATTATTTAAAATATGATTACGCAAAAACCAGACGGCAAAGCGTGGAAGAAGATTGTGCTAAATTGCAAAAAGAAATCGAAGATTTATATCAAAAATGTAATTCGCTAAAAGCCAAAGCCTTGATTATGTTCAGCAAGAAAAATAAAGAAACTTTAAGCAAGGCGAATGAAAAATATAAGAATTACATAAGTGTAAATAAACAAATAGATTAATTGAAGCGGTAAAGGGCGGCAACTCCGAAATATGGGAGCTTGCAAAGTATCTTGAAATGCCCGAACAGTTTGTCCGCATGGCTTTGGAGATATATCTTGCCGATGGCAGCTTGAACGCCTATACGGGCGGAGAATAACTAACAGTATTTAAATACTGATGAAGAGAAGGATTTTGTAATAAGAGGTTTAGAAAAAGAGGTGTAAGATATTGTTACTTGCAATTATAAATATTGTAACATCTATATTAGGAATAATCGGATTTTTCTGTGGCATTCCGTTTTTAATTGTAATCGGCGGCGTAATGTATGCATTTGAAACAATAACCGGTCTTGTAACGGGAGAGCTTCGCTCATTAAGTACAACAATATTATCCTCAGTAGTCTCGATAACGATTTCGATTTTTAATAGGTATAATGTTTTTCATGGTTGGTGTTTTGGTTTGTGTGTTGAGAGCATTGTTCTCTCCTTCGGCTCTATTTCTTTTATGGCTGTCTTTGCATTTATAAAAAATAAAAGCTTGAGTTTTAAGGGAAACACAGATATTTCAGTGGATAGCAAAAACGATACATCTTTAGCTGATACTCATCGTGAAAGATGTGAATGGGCGGAAAATATATTAAACGGCGACTCATTAGAGCCTGTTGACGTATCAGATGTTATACCCGATGAAGCGGTGGTAAACAAAATAATAGATGAGCAAGCATCGTTGTTCGATTTTATAGAAAGTGAGGATCCAATGTAAAAAAGCAGTAGTATATGCCAGGTATTCAAGCCATCGTCAGGGCAAACAGAGCATAGAGGGACAACTTGTGGCTACATATATATATGCCAACAAAAACGGTTATAGGATAGTCCGCGGAGATATAGACCGAGCTATGACAGGCAGAAATGGACGAAGATGACGACGAATTTTAAGAGCCAAAAATGTTTTCCAACAGAAATCAGCGTTCGCTTAATGATTTATCGGCATAGGAAAGTACTGCCGCTGCTGCTTTGAATAATAGAAACAATCTGCGGCATAAAATTTTAATATTTTGAATAGTTTCGCCGTTGACAATCATATAATAATATGGTACAATATTTTGTACAATAGTGAAATTATAAGGAGTTGATTTTATGTTAGCAGTTAACTATTCAACAATAAGGGGAAATCTTAAAACATACTGTGACAAAGTTACAGATGACCGTGAAACCGTTATAGTTACGCGGAAAGGCGAAAAAAACGTTGTCCTCATCAGTCTTGAAGAGTGGAATGCTTTGTGTAAAGCTGCGCGTAATGCCGAATATCTCGGCGCGCTGGATCGTTCTTTTGAACAACTCCGTTCCGGAAACGGCGTTCCTCATGAGTTAATCGAGGAGGACGGCAATGAATAAACTTTGGTCTGACCGAGCGTGGGACGATTATCTTTACTGGCAGACACAGGATAAGAAAACGCTTAAAAAAATAAACGAGCTTGTAAAGGATATTGAACGAAACGGCGTTGCTCACGGCATAGGAAAGCCTGAGCCGCTTAAATACAGAAAAGGCTGGAGCCGTCGTATAGACGAAAAGAACAGACTTGTATATGATGTTGATTCAGGCGGTAATTTGCTTATTGCTGCCTGCCGCGGTCATTATGAAGAATAAAAGTCGGGAAAAAGAGGAACAAAGGTGATTTTATGCCAATATACAAAATGAATGGTTCAAAAGACGGCAAGCAGAAATACCGTGTTGTCATCAACTATCAGGACAATTTGGGACAAAACAAGCAAATTCAGCGCGTTGCATATGGCAGCTCGGACGCAAAAGAGCTTGAGATAAAGCTGATACAGGATATTAAAAAACAAAAACCGACCGCCAGAATGACGGTCGGTCAGCTTTATGAAAAATATATTGAATCGGTCAGGCATGAGCTGAGGGAAACAACATTCAACAAGAACAAAGAGACTCTCTGCGCACATGTCCTGCCATATTTCCAAAACACGCCTCTCGACAAGCTGAATGCTCCGGTGATTCAGAACTGGAAGCTTGAAATTGAAAAAAAGGGCTTTAAAATACGCACCAAACAAAATATATACAGTCACTTCCGCACTCTCCTGAATTGGGGCGTGAGGCTTGATTATATTCCGAACAACATACTGCTTAAAGTCGGAAATTTCAAGTCCGCGGACATATCAAAAAAGGAAATGGATTTCTACACTGCGGAAGAATATAAACGCTTTGCCGCAGCAGCACTCAAATATGCGGAAAACACCGCCAAAGAGGGAATGTATGATTTTTATGTGTTCTTTTCCATTGCGTTCTACTGCGGGCTGCGCAAGGGTGAAATTCACGCGCTGAAATGGTCCGACATTGACGGAAAGTATCTTCATATCACCCGAAGCATATCACAGAAGCTTAAAGGAAAAGACACCGAAACACCGCCCAAGAACAAGTCCTCAATCAGAACGCTGCAAATGCCAAAGCCGCTGATTGACATTCTTTCCTCACACAAGGAAAGGTGGCAGCATGCGGAAGGGTTCAGTGATGATTTTCGTATATGCGGCGGAGCGCGTCCTTTGCGTGACACCTCGGTCGAAAATATGAACAAAAAATTTGCCGAAGCTGCCGGAGTGAAAAAGATAAGGATTCATGATTTTCGGCACAGCCATGTTTCTCTTCTCGCAAACAACGGGATAAACATTCAGGAAATTGCGCGCCGTCTCGGTCATGCAGACATTAAAATGACGTGGAATACATATGCTCATTTATATCCCAAAGAAGAGGAAAGAGCAGTTGAAATCTTAGACAAAATCGTGTAAAAATCGTGTAACGAAAAAGAAAACCGCCCTATAATGGGCGGTTTTCGTCTTTTGGTGGAGGGAGATGGATTCGAACCATCGAAGCGAGACGCAACAGATTTACAGTCTGCCCCCTTTGGCCACTCGGGAACCCCTCCGTAATGTGGAGCTGGTGATGGGACTCGAACCCGCAACCTGCTGATTACAAATCAGCTGCTCTGCCAATTGAGCTACACCAGCCTACACTGTTCGCCGAATCGCGTTTGCGACCGACAACAGATATAATACCATAAATCATACGGCTTGTCAACCCTTTTTTTAAAATATTTTTGATTTTTTCTGCAATTGCCAAACATATGCCCGACAATTGCAGATTAATTTTAATATGAATTTTCCAAATCCCCTTGCATATTGATTCGATATGGTATATAATTATTATGGTACATAAATTCTAATAAAGCAACGCAAAAATAAAAGGAGGAATTATTGTGTTGAAGAAATTTTTAACGGCAGTACTTTGCACATTAATGCTGCTTGGAACTGCTGTGTTCGCAGCCGAACTGAAGGCGGGCGACACTGCCTACGTCACATACGGCGGCACCGTGAATGTTACAAAAACCCCCTCTTATTCAGGAGGTATAAGTGAGATCAGCAAGGGAACACGCGTGACGGTTCTGGAAGCTAATGTTATCGGAGAGGATAACAGAAAGTTTCATAAGATTCAGCTTTCGGACGGCACAGTCGGATATGTCCTTGCCTATACATCGTCCCGGGAAACAACACCGATACTCGAAGCCGGCGCAACTGCCGAAAAAGAGCTGAACCAGCAATGGGCAGCTTCCGACACCGACAAATATCAGCACGCAATCGAGATGACGTTTCTTTCCGATTACATCTACGGCGGAAGCAAAACAACCGAGGGCAAGGAAAGGAATTTCTATGCCAAAGTGCCGACGGAATGGGTGAGACACGACCGCCCCGCTTCATTGCCGCTTGTCGGAATGGCTGTTGTGCATATCGGCGATGAAGGAAAAATGGGCTCGGTGAAAGCCTCGTTCTACCCCGGCACTCCGCCGATTAACTATCATTCCAGAAGACTTGATGAGCTCAAAGCAATCGGATATGACCCCCCGTTTGCAGAAAACAGCAGAACAGAAGCAAACGCAAACACTGCGTTTTATGCCACAGCAACGAGTGAATTTGAAGTTGTTGCCTATAACGAAAACTGGGTTGCAGTATGGAGCGAAGGCGGTGTTGACGAATCGCGCGGCACAATCAGACAGTGCGGTGAGAAGGACGGAACCGCTTTCACAAGCTGGAAGCCGGCTGTATATTTCCTTCCGAGAAAGAACTGCTATATTTTAGACATTAACAACCAGGTGTCAACACCTCCGAAAATCGAGGCAGTGGGCAAGGCAACAGGTCTTTTGATGGTTAAGACCACTCCCGATAATACGGATTATGTGAAATCGGGCGTCATCAAAATCAATCAGTCGCTTCAGATTGTGGACGCAACACCGCAGAACGGTCATTACAAGATTTACTATAAAAAAGGTCTTTACTATGTTGAAACAAAATATGTGAACATGCAGCTTGCAAACACCCAAAAACCGACCACTCAGTATAAAGCAATAGCAGCCGCTGACTGCAATATTTCCGACGGCTCTTCTGTTGTCGGGGCGGTTAAAAAGGGCGCGGCGATTGACGTCATTGCAAAGGACTATGACGGAACAAATTCAAAAATCTGGTTCAACTCAAAGGAATGCGTCATTCCGACAAGCAACCTCGATGAGTTCACCAAGACCCTGTCCGCAGCGGACACGGCAGTTCTCGGTACACCAATCGGCGTTCTGTCCGTGGATACCCCCTGGGGCGAATGGGGCGCACTGACCTATTCCCCCGAAGGAATTGAAAAGCTGAAAGCATTCCGTTTCGGATATATCAATGTTGACGAAAATATGATGAGCCAATACGTTGCATGGATTAGCTCAAACAACGGCGACATCAACAAAATACATGACAGAGAATGGGTGAACGTATACGGCATTGAAGAATTTTCGTTTGACCGCGACGAAGATATGCGGAGCATTCCGGGAATCGACCCTGCCGATATAGATCCGTGGATTATAACAGGCAAAATCTACACCATTTACTATAACGGAGAGATTCGCTATCTGGTTCACGAAGATGACGAGCATGACACCTTCACCTATTATCCCGGAAACGGATTCAGCAAAAACTCTGTTGCAAAAACGCAGACGGTTTGCTTAGACGGTTTAAAAT
>CAKSIW010000105.1 GCA_934463175.1 uncultured Clostridia bacterium
AAAAAATTCCTCCTATGATATTATTTATATTCTATCATAGAAGGAATCAAATTTACAGACTTTTTTTCACACTCTCCTCCAAACCGCCCCGAAAATTACTTCTGGCTGCTTGATTGACCCTATTATCTTTCGGCAAAATTTATTTATTAATGATATGTTTTATTAATTAATCATTCATTCATATTGAAAGATTTCATTTAATTCTTTCATCTTTTCTCCGGCTGGAATATCGAATGATGTCATATCCATTCCAAGAGCAGTGTATTTATGCTCTCCCATTTTATGATATGGTAAGAGTTCAACATTAGGCTTATATGGTGTAAGAAAATCTTTAACTCTTTTCATTTCTTCTGTTGAATCATTAACCGTTGGAATAATAGGTATTCTTATCGAAATATTCGCCCCACATTCTAAGAGCTTCTTTAGATTATTTAAAATCAATTCGTTTTCTGTACCAACGAATTCTTTATGTACATCATTGTTGAATGCTTTGATGTCGTATAAAAACAGTTCGGTATATGGGAGTATTGCTGCAAAATACTCCCATGGGATAAATCCGGCGGTATCAACGGCGGTATGTATGTTACATTCTTTACATTTTTTTAGTATTTTGCACAGAAAATCAATTTGCAGCATACATTCACCACCGGAAAAGGTGACACCGCCGTTTGACGCTTCATAAAACATTTTGTCTTTTTGTATAATATTAAAAATTTCCCCGACAGTATATTCCTTTCCACAAATTTGTTTTGCGTCATTAAAGCAGACAAATTCAGTATTTTTTTCGGTTATGCCATTGCATCTGCCGCAATCTGTACATTTGTCTTTATAAAACATTATCTGTGGTTTTGGCGACTGACTTTCGGGATTGTGACACCATTTGCATTTTAAATTACAACCTTTAAAAAATACGGTGGTTCGTATTCCGGGACCGTCAACAAATGAGGTTCTTTGAATGTCAAAGATGTTTGCTTTATTCATGGAGGACACTTCCTATCTTGTGTGTGAGGTTCTTTTAATTATTTCATCTTGTAAACCTTCGTTTAAAAATACAAAATAATCAGAAAATCCCGAAACTCTGACACGTAAATTCTTATATTTATCAGGTGTTTTCTTTGCGTTAATTAAATCCTCCTTTGAAACATATGTAAGCTGAAAATGTGTTCCGCCCATTTTAAAATATGATTCAAACAGGTAAACAAGCTTTTCAAAATTTTCATCTTTTTTTACCAATTGTTCATCAAGCAAAACATTTGTGACGCTCGGACCTGTCAATATCGAAAAGGGATCACATTTTGCCACCGAGGATAGCAGTGCCGTGAGTCCGTTTCTGTCCTTGCCCTCCGACTGACCGATTCCGAAATTTATCATATCTCCGTCAAATCTTCCGTCGGGCGTGGCTTTTGTATTGTTACCGAAAAATTTATGATGTTCGTTATATCCGACAAGATTTCCGAACACTAATGGCTTTTTTAAATAATTATCACCGGTATTCCAATTGTCAAGACTTTTAAAGAAACTGTTTGCAACACCGTTTGAGCAATTATCATCATTGCCAAAAAAACTTCCTTTTTTCAAAATGTATTCTCTCAAATCTTCAAATCCTGCCCAGTTGTTTTTCAGTGCATCAACCAATTGTTCCATTGTTATTCGCTTTTCATCAAAAACCAACTGCTTTGTCACAGAGAGAGAATCTATTACATTTGATATGCCTATAAGCAATCCCACAGCAATATATGTATCGGTACCTCCTTGTGTAACACTTTTTGCGTTTTCTATGCATCCGTCAATAAATATATTGCTCACTAAATTACAGTCGCGGCTGCGTATGGTTTGAAATCCGTGACCGATTTTGTCGGCTTCCCATAAATCATTGAACATTTCTTCTTGGAATATATCATAAAACTCATCAAATGTTTTTGCTTTTATAATATCATCACTTCGGTTAAAGAAGGTATTTGATACGCAACGTACAATATTCATCGGATCAAAGCCGAAAACAATTCCGCCGGGAAGTGCGATTTCATTGCAACCAATCATTGTGTAGTTTACCGCTTTTTTATATGAAAAACCAGTGTATTTCATCAAACCTTTTACGCGCGGATCATCATTAACAAATGCAATACGTTTGTTGGGATCTTTTCTTTCACAGTCCATCATGTAATGCAAAATCTCGTGCGGTGTTTTTGGTGTCCAACGCAGAGAAATTTGCGGTATCCATGTTGGCAATTCCATAAGCGAATCAACAATCAGTTTAGATAATTCATTAAAACCATCTTCGCCGTTTTCAAGATACCCGCCTACACAAAAATGAGATTCGCCGCCGCGGTAAAATCTATCGCTGGAAATATGTATTCTCGCTTGCAACATTAAGAATAATTCCTGCAAATATTCCGATGCTTCCTCTTTGGTCAAATCCCCGTTTTCGATGTCTCTTTTATAAAAGGGATATAAATATCTGTCGATTAACCCGATGCTGTCGGGAATGAAACCATAACAAACATATAGCACCAGTATAGCCTCATAAAAATTTTTTGCAGGGTTTTGTGGGACAATTTCAAGTGCTTGGGATAACCTCTCCAGATTCTTTTTATATTTTGTATTTTTTGTACTTTCAGAAACTATTAATGCTTTTTTTGAGCACTTTTTTGCCCAGTCAATAATGGCATTGCAAATGTCAAATTGAGTTTCTAAAAATTGGATAGCGTCTTTATCTTCCTTGTGATTCCAGATTGATTTTATGATTTCGTCCTTAACACCGATTATACCGCCAGTAATAATTTTACCGAAATCACCTGCTGAATGCTGCCATTCAAAAGTAAGCAAATTATCTACCGGTTTATTATAAAAATTATTCCAAGCAATACCAAAATTCGTATGTCCCGGTCGTCCAAAAATGTCACCCTCCACGCTGCCATCAAATTTAATTAAACCTGTAAAGCAGGATTCGGCAAGAATCAGAGGTTCCTGATTCCTTATATACTCACATGCTCTTTTTGCGGACATTTTTATCGGCGGTAAAAATAAGTCACAACGGTCATATTCTGTTTTTACAGGATAAACATACATTTCGCCTGAAACGGTTTTGTTAACTAATTTTTCTATTCTTTCATTCATTTTATTTGTTCTCCATATATTATCTTATTGAATATCCGCCGTCGATGATAACGGTTTCGCCGCATATCATTTTTGCTTTTTCACTCAAAAGGTACATAGCAAGTTCCGCGATTTCATCTATTGTTGCAAATCTTCCGTACGGTACGCTGTCGAGCTTCATGGAATCACCTTCGTGCCAATTGTTCATTTCGGTTGCGACAGGACCGGGTGCAATTCCGTTTATTGTTATTCCGTTGGCGGCAAACATTCTGCTCCAACCGCGCGTCAGACCGGTTGCAAGAATTTTTGAACCTCCGTATGCGCCGTAAACAGGCTCTTCGCCGGCTACCGATGTGATGTTTAATATATTGCCTGTTATATTATTTTTAAGCATATGATTAACAGCGGCCTGCATTGTGAAAAATACGGCACTTGCATTAACATCTATAACATCCTGCCATTCCTTTACTGTTGTTTTTAAAAGATTTTTTCTGTCCCATTCGCCTCTTTGTGCAAAAATTCCGGCATTATTTACAACAATATCCAATCCACCGAGAATATTTGCGGATTCATTTATTTTTTCATCTGCCTTGTCAAATTCCATAGAGTTCCAAACCATGGGAAATACATTTTTTCCGAGTTCACGTGCAACACATTCAAGAGTTGAGATATTTCGTCCTGTTATAACGACGGCACAATCATTTTGAGATAACTTTTTTGCAATGGCATATCCTATTCCCCTGCTTGCACCTGTAACCAAAGCTTTTCTCATTTTATTCACTCCTTAATAATTTATCTTTTTATTTAAGTATATAACAAAATTTAAAAATGTAAATGCTTAAAAAAATAAATTTGTTTTAAACGGACATTATTGTTGAAATGCCGAGAAATGTATGATATAATATTTACAGTCGGTGGTTACAAGAAGCTGATGTGTTGCACGCATGATATAATAAAATCAAAAAGAGGAAAAGAGGAAAATGCAAACAGAAACAATGATATATACTCATGATGCGGTATTTTTTTGTGATACGTTGACATACAGTACTCCTTATATCTCAAATAAGCCCAGAAATCACGATAGTCTGGCCTTTGTTACAGACGGAACGCTTGAATACGAAAAACAAGGAAAGACCGTGCAGGTAAAACAGGGACAGATTGCGTATATAGCCAAAGGCTCTGTAGATAAAAGCAGTGCATATGGTTGCGATGCCGTTTCGTATATCGCAGTCAATTTTAATTTTGATGCAAGTCCGGCTTCATTAAACCGCAATTTGCCGTTTGAAACTGTTTGCTCGGAAAAAAACGCATACCGATACGAGAAATTATTTCGGGAAGCTGTTAATGCGTATAGTCTGGACTTGCCCGGCTCTCGAATGATATGCAATGGGATTTTATATCAGATAATAGGTCAACTTTACAATGACCTTGTTTTTGATAAGATTAATTATAAAATGGCAAATAAAATTGAAATTGCTCTTGATTATTTAAATCGAAATTACAGCTGTTCTGATTTAAAAATCAGAGAAGTTGCAGAAATGACAGGTATGAGTGAAAAGCATTTCAGACGTGTTTTTTATGATGTATATAAAAAGAAACCGCATGAATTTTTGAGGGACATCCGTATGAATAAAGCAGAACTATTAATTTTAAATACATCAAAGCCTGTTTCTGATATAGCAATCCTGTGCGGCTTTTCTGATGTGTATTCATTCAGCCATTGTTTCAAACGAAACTTTGGAGTTTCTCCTAAAGCTTACAGAGAAATGTAGTGCTTCAAAGTCGTATGCGGTTATAGTTGGAGTCTGTGATGTGTCAAAATATGAAAACCTTCTGTCCAATTACGATGCATTAAACCCAATATGGGTTGCAGACTTTTTGCACCATGTCTTGGGAAAAGGCATTTGATAAGGCAAGCGGCGATACCCCTGGACGCTTTGCAAAAAAACGAAAATATTTATAACCGTGGCTTTCGGAGATTTTTGCAAGAGCATTGGCAGCCGGGCGTGAGACCGAAGGTTTTGAATATATGGGCAAAAGCATATTCCGAAGAAAAAAGTAAAAATTCAATAACAGATAAAAAAGTATATTTTCGTTTAAATTAACATTTCGCTCCCTTGCAATGCGGGATTGTTCTCAAAGAGAAAAACTGCTGCGGTATTGAGAGGGAGTTTTTTGGGTATGTATTTTAAATTGTCTCATAAAATGAGAGTGTGAAAAAAAGTCTGTAAATTTGATTCCTTCTATGATAGAATATAAATAATATCATAGGAGGAATTTTTT
>CAKSIW010000106.1 GCA_934463175.1 uncultured Clostridia bacterium
GGGGTTGTCGCAATTTTGGACAGCCGTGTTAATTCTACGGGAAAATACAGAAACATTGTACTTGAATCGTTGTTTGACGCAGAGGTGACAAATAATATAACAAGCGTTGAAAGATTTATTATGGAAAAAAAGAAGCCGGATTATTTTGAATAAATCCGGCTTGTCTTTCATAGTATGGAATAACAGGAGGTTTTGATTATGGTAAATTTGAATACATTAAAAAATGTTGATGTTCGCACGGTTGACAAATCTACACTTACGGATATAAGCAGTGTAAAAATAAATCCCAATGACAGCCCCGAAAAAAAGATGAAGGATTATATAAACCAAATCAAAAATCCGTATTGCTTTTTATGCAATGGTTATGCGGTAAAGGTTGAATTTGCAAATACTGCAAGAACAATCGAGGACTGTTTTTCAGATTATATAGAAAATTTGATTTAGCTAACTTATACAAAATTATTCAAACCCGAAAAAAAGTCTGGACTCAATGTGTTTTTTATGATATAATGAATTCAGACTTTTAAATGAATAAGATAAATGCCGAAACTCTTGGATATTAGCACGGGTTTGATCTGCCTAATGTTAATATACAGGAGGATTTTTTATGCCTAAAACAAAGCAATTTTATGCGATTCTCTATCTTCGTCTTTCCAAGGAGGACGGAGATAAGGAGGAAAGCTACAGTATTTCAAATCAGCGTGATTTGGGGCTTGATTATTTAAGTAAGCATCCCGAAATCAAGCTTGTTCACACTCTGGTCGATGATGGGTTCACGGGCTCGAATTTTGAAAGACCGAGTTTTCAAAAGATGATAGAATTGATAACAAAGGGAAAGGTCAACTGCGTTATCGTTAAGGATTTGTCCCGTTTTGCAAGAGATTATGTCGGTTCCGGATATTATCTCGAAAAGCTGTTTCCGTCAATGGGCGTCAGATTTATTTCCATAAATGATAATATTGATTTTCTGACAGATGACAGTTCAAACACAAAGCTGATTATGGCTTTTAAAAATGTTCTGAATGATTCATATATCAGAGATATTTCGGTAAAAATCAGAAGTCAGTTTGAAATTAAACGCAAAAAAGGCGAATACATAGGTGCTTTTGTGACATATGGTTATCTGAAATCGGAAGAAGATAAGCATAAGCTTGTTGTGGATAAATATGTTGCCGAAATTATCAAAACTATTTTTAATATGCGTATGCAGGGGATCAGTGCATCCGCTATCGCCGATAAATTAAATGCTACAAATGTACCATCTCCGGCAGAACATAAAAAGGAAATGGGCAGCAATTTCAGCGCCAATCTGCAAAAAAGGCATGAGGCAAAATGGTCGGCAAAGGCTGTTATTCGCATACTTAAAAATGAAATATATACGGGAACGCTTATCCAAGGTAAAAACACGACCGCAAATTATAAGGTTAAAAAAGTGATCGAACGGGATCGGAGCGAATGGTCGGTTATTCCGAATAATCATGAGGCAATTATATCAAAGGAACAATTTGATACTGTTCAAAGGCTTATAGCAAATGATACAAGAGTAAAACCGGGAAATAAAACACCATATCTGTTTTCGGGATTTATTGAGTGTGCCGATTGCCATTCATCGCTTGTCAGACGATGCAATAAATCCAATGATAAGACTTATGCTTACTATATGTGTTCAACAAACAAACTCGGTTTGGGTTGTTCTTCTCATAGGGTAAATGAAAATGTGTTACATATAGCGGTTTTGACAGCAGTCAATACATATTGCAAAAATATATCGGATTTATCTGTAAAGCTAAATCGTATTTCGCTGGATAAAATAAAAACAGCACAGACAAAAAGAATAGATGATGCCGAAAAGAAAAAGAAAAATGATATTGATGATTTGAAACACACAATATCGGTTGTTAAAGCAAGATGCTTGGAAAATCTTGAAACACAAGCTGCCTGCAACGAAATTTGTGCCGATATTTATAATGAAATTGCAAGGCTTGAAGATGAAATTCTTAAACTGTCGGTTGAAAAAAATAATGTTCTGAGCGAATATGAAAAAAATATTGCGTGGATAGCAGCATTTACTCAAATGGGTGAGTTAAAGGAGCTTAATCGCACGGTATTGGCAAGGCTTGTTGACAGAATTTATGTGTATGAGGATAAGAGAATAGTGATTCGATTTAATTATCAGGATAAGTATGAGGAATTGTTGAAATTTGAGCAAAAACTAAATAAGGAGGCTGTGTGATTATGGCAAGGAAAAGCAAACGAATGATTGCTGCCGAACAAGCGGTCCCTTTAAGCGGTAATATTTATAATGTTGCAGTATATGTAAGACTATCTATTGAAGATAAGTATTATAAAAACGGAACGGATTCACTATCCACTCAAGAGGAAATGGCGCTTGAATATCTGAAAGACAAAGCTGATATGAAGCTGTATAAGGTGTATTCGGATAACGGCGAAACAGGCTCAAATTTTGAACGGCAAGGCTTTCAAGATATGATGTATGATGTTTATAACGGGAAGGTAAATTGTATTATAGTAAAAGATTTATCACGCTTTGGACGGGAATATATAGAAATGGGTGATTATCTTGAAAAAATCTTTCCGCTTATAGGCGTAAGGTTTATCGCAATAAACGATAATTACGATAATAATGTGACAGCGTTTGATATTTCCGTTCCGATAAAGAATATCATAAATACGCTTTATGCAAAGGATTTATCAAAAAAATCTGCGGCAGCACTCAGAATAAAACAGCAGAACGGCGAATTTATCGGCTCATATGCGGCATATGGGTATATGAAATCAAAGGAAGATAAACATAAAATCGTGATTGATGAAGAAACCGCACCTGTTGTTAAAATGATATTTGAGTGGAAAGCACAGGGGCTTGGATATGCCTCAATGGGCAGGAAACTGTATGATATGGGTATTATGCCGCCATGCCGATACAGATATGATAAAGGAATTTTAAAGGATAAAAGATATTCTGATATTGTGTTTTGGAGACGAGGAACATTAAAAACAATTCTTGAAAATGAAGTATATATCGGTAATATGGTGCAGGGTAGAAGAAAATCACGATTTTTTGAAGGCATGAATGAAGTTAAAGTCGATAAACAAGATTGGTCTATTGTTAAAAACACACATGAACCGATTATATCGCAAGAATTGTTTGACAAGGTTCAAAAGCAGCTTGCAATGACAAAAGAAAGGTATTTTGAGAATCTCGGCAAGTATGACAAGATAAGCAATAAGGAAAACATTTTTAAAACAAAAGTTGTATGCGGTGATTGTGGAGCACCTTTAACAAGATATAAGAGCGTGAAGCCTGAAAACAAGAATAAAGTACATTATTCTTACATTTGTCCACATCATGCTTTATATCCTACACAGTGCAGTTTTCATTCAATTTCTGAAAATGATTTGAAGAAAATTGTTATGGGTTCGATAAAAATGCAGATGTCATATCTGTCTGATATGGAAATAATGTTTTTAAATATTGCAAGTAGCAAGGAAGTTAAGAAAAAACAAGCAGGTCTTACAAGAGCTATAAGTGACAGCCTTGCAAATATTTCATATATCAGAACAAGCCGTATCCGTATTGCTTCGGATTTGGCAAAAGGGCTGATTTGTGATGAAGAATTTAACACAATCAAAAATGAATTTGACAAGCAGCTTCGTGCGGAAACAGAGAAGCTTGACGGAATAAGGAAAAAGCGTGATAAATTCGATAAAATAATATCTGCTCCTAAATGGATTAGTGAATTAAAGAAATATCACGATTCAAAAATTCTGACAAGGGATATGGTTGAAGCTTTTATCAAAAAAATTATAATATATCCCGATAAGCGTATAGAGATAATGTGGACATACAGTGGCAATCAATCCGAACTAATGTCGCTCATCCGTGGAGGTGAGGAAATTGCTTGATAAGTATGTTATAGTAAAATATCTAAGGTTATCATTGGATGACGGCGATAAAGAGGAAAGTGACAGTATCGGAAATCAACGAAATCTGCTTGACTATTATATACATCAGATTTTTAAAGACAAGAACATTGAAAAAATTGAAATAGTCGATGACGGATATTCCGGTACAAATATGAACAGACCGGGTATGAAAAGACTGCTTATTTTAGCGGAAACCAAACAAATAAACTGCGTTATTGTCAAGGACTTTTCAAGATTCGCAAGAGATTATATTGAGGTCGGACGATATGCTGAACAGAAGTTCCCCGAATGGCAGATACGCTTTATCTCCGTAAATGACGGATATGACAGCAACGATTTCAGAGGAATTACGGGCGGTATTGATATGGCTTTAAAAAGCATTGCATATACAATGTATAGCCGTGACTTATCCGAAAAAGTAAAAAGTGCAAGAAAAATATTGCAAAAGCAGGGAAAATATTTTGCACCGTATGCATTTTTTGGATATAATAAATCGCCTGATGATAAGCATAAGTTGATAGTTGATCCCATTGCGGCAAAAATAGTAAAGAGAATATTTGCACTGCGTATTTCGGGATCCTCACCGGCACAAATTGCATATATTCTGAATGAGGATAAGGTCCCAACGCCATCGGTTTATAAAAAGATGAATGATCCGCTCACAAGAGATTGGAATACTGTCAGCGAATATTGCAAGTGGAGTTCAGGTACGGTTGGTAATATACTTCGTGATGAGCGTTATACAGGTAAACTGATTGCACAAAAGTACGAGCGTATAGCAGTCGGAAGCTCAAAGGTTCGCGCTGTTGCATCGGAAAATCGTATCGTTGTACCGAACACGCACGAGTCGATTATATCGCAGAAAACCTACGATGAGGTGCAGGCATTATCGAAACGAAAAAAGCGTAGTAATACAAGTAAATTTTCTTTGGCAAGTTTGGTGTGCTGCGGTGGATGTAAACATAAGATGTCTATGTCAAAAACACAAATAAAAGACACATCCTATTGGTGTGATTATAAGCGTTTTTCTGCAAATAATGACTGCTTTCAAGGACGAATATTTGAACAGGATTTGGTTGAGATTTTGAAAACAATAATCAAAACAGAACTTGAAAAGACTGTTGATATATCCAAAGCGCAGGAAAAAGTCGATAAGCTTATGAACAAAAATAAAAAAGCTGTATTGATGCTTCAAAAAAATGTAGACAGTGAAAAGAAAAGAAAATTGACAGAATACATGAAGCTCACAAAAAATGAAATTACCGAAGATGAATTTGTTAAAAACAGAGCCGAAATTGATAAGAGAATTGAGGTGCTG
>CAKSIW010000107.1 GCA_934463175.1 uncultured Clostridia bacterium
GCCCTACTCGCGCTGCTCGTAAAATTCTGTGTTTGAGCAAATTAATCCAACCGAGACGAATGACGGCGCGCAGGGGGCTGCGGGGGCGGCACCCCCGCAAAAAAGGAGTTTGGGGGCGATGCCCCCATAAAAAAGGTGTGGAAACAGCGTTTCCATAAAAAAAGGCATATGAGGGTAACACCTCATAGAAAAAGAGGTGTGAAAAAAATCCCCCCGCAGAAATTTTGCTGCTGTTCCGAACGAAAAAATGTAAAAAGGAGAAAACTTATGAAAGCTTTTGTAATTTCAATAATTCTGCTTGTTGTGCTTTGCACCTTCATCGGAGTTCATTCATATATAATGATTAATCTTTCCGACAGCATTGCCGAGCGGTGCAACAAAACACTTGAGCTTGTGAACTCAGACAGCTGGGACAGCGTCGAGCAGGAGCTGGACAAAATCAGCGACATCTGGGATTCGCGCCGAATGTGGGCTTCCCTCACCATAAACACAAGCAAAATCGAACAAATCGAGATTTCCCTCAATCAAAGCAAAGCATATGCACATCTCGGGCAGAAAAGCGATTTCATGGGCGAGTTTATCATGTTTTCCATGCTTGTTGACCATATCCCTCACGAAGAGGGCTTCCACATTGAGGAAATCCTGTGATAACCCTCGGGTGTCATAAAAGCCCTCCTTTTGCGATATATATTCACAAAGGGGGTTTTTTCTTTGGGACGACAGAACGTACTGCGCAGTGCGGCAATGCTGACAATGTCGGGAATCATTGCAAAAACGGTTGATTTCCTGACACGCGCATGGTATTCCGCACGCCTCGGGAGCGAGGGCATGGGTATATTCTCTCTCGTTTTTTCGGTTCACGGAATCATGCTGACCGTTGCAACGGGCGGTCTCGGGGTTGCCGTGGCAACCTTGGTTTCCGAGCAATATGCACGCCGCAGTCTCGGCGAAATCCGAAAAACAATGCGGATTGCTCTCTGCGCGGTTGCACTTCTCAGCCTGCCCGTCATCATCACGGCGTCCGCCGCGTCCGAAAAAATCGCATCGGCATTCCTCGGCGAGCCGCGCTGTGCAAAAAGCATTGTCTGTCTTGCCCCCAGCGTCCTTTTTATGGGAATTTCATATTGCATAAAAGGCTATTTTTATGCCTCACGGAAGGTTCTCCGCCCTGCGTCCTCCGAGTTTCTCGAACAGGCAGTCAAGGTCTGCGCCATCGGCTTTCTTCTGCCGCGGCGGCTTGCGGCGGGCGCGGAGGCAGGCTGTGCGGCTGTCTTTCTCGGCTTCTCAGTCGGCGAGTTCTCCTCCTGTCTCTACCTCACACTGCTCTATCTCGCCGACTGCCGCACGCTCCGCGGAATATCCCGTTCGGACAGCACAGTGCGCGCCGTGGCGCGAATTGCACTGCCTGTCATGGCAACCTCACTCATAAGCTCATTTCTGCGAATGCAGGAGGACGTCTGGATTGTTTCGGGACTCGAAATGTCGGGGCTTGACCACACCGCGGCACTCAGCTCATACGGTGCTCTGCACGGAATGATTATGCCCCTTCTCAGCTTTCCGCTCACCCTTCTTTCGTCCTTCCTCACACTGCTTGTTCCCGAAATTTCGCGTGCGGCAAGCCTTTCGTGCCGTGTCAGACTGCAAACGCTTGTGTCGCGCATATACCGTTTCACTGCATTTTTCGGATTTATGATTATGTGCATATTCATCTCATTTTCGCCCGAGCTGACGCATTTTGCATACGGCGATGCAGGTCTCGGCACATATCTGAGGTGTCTTGCGCCGCTTGCGCCCGTGATGTTCATGGATTCGGTGTCATGCGGCATACTCAACGGTCTCGGCAGACAGCCGTTTCTCCTAAAATGCAGCCTCGCCGACTCAGCCCTGCGTCTTGCGCTGATTGCATTGCTGATTCCGCATTTCGGAATAAATTCGTTAATCTTCATTATAATATTCAGCAATCTTTTCACCTTCACTCTGACGGGGACATATGCACGGCGCGGCTCGGGAATTTCGTTCGAGGTCAGCTCATGCATTGCAAAGCCGCTTTTTGCGGCAATATGCGCGGCGGCGGCAGTTCACACGCTTTTCAGCCGCATTGCGGACACCTCCGCTCTGTCCGCGCTCATCACGGGCTGTGCCGCCGCCGCGGCTGTATATTCATTCGCCGCAGCCTTTCTCGGCGCACCCTCACGGTCGGACATACGCTGGGCTGTGCGCCGGATGCTGCTCGACCGCGTGTAGTGTAATATTTTTTGTTTTGTCGGGGAAACTAAGCATAGCCGAAAGAAATCCGCGGTTCGGAATTGAAGCCCGGGTTATCCTCTTTCGCCTATCCTGACGAAACGGAATGATACTTATGAAAATCTCGGTTATTATACCTGCATATAACGAAGAAGAACGGATTGCGCGGACGCTTTCCGAATATCGGAGCTATCTGAGCCGCAGCTTTTCCTCATATGAGCTGATTGCGGTTGATGACGGAAGCGCGGACGGAACGGAAAGGGTCATTCGCGCCGCGGACGGCGTTCGCTGTGTTTCATATGCCGAAAACCGCGGAAAAGGGTATGCGGTCAGGCAGGGCGTTCTGCGTGCTGACGGCGATTATATTTTCTACACCGACGCCGACCTTTCATATTCCCCCGAAAACATCGGAGCGGCAATGCGGCTTTTTGAGCAGGGCGCAGACGGCGTTGTCGGTGTCAGAGCCGACAAACGGCATGACTATCCTCCGCTGAGACGGCTCGGTTCGGCGGCTGTTGAATATATCGCACAAAAAATGCTCAAAACCTCCGTCCGCGACACCCAATGCGGTTTCAAGGCATTTGAAGGGCGCACGGCAAAGGAGGTTTTTTCACGCTCCGAGATGTGCGGCTTTGGCTTTGATCTTGAAATCATCAGCCTTTGCGAAAGTCTCGGAAAGCGTCTTGCGGAGCTGCCCGTGCGCTTTTCCCACCGCTCCGCCTCGCGCATATCTCCGATTTCCGACGGCACGGCAATTCTGCGTGACATATGCCGCCTTGCAGTCCGAAAAAAACGTGAAAATGCACGAAGGGAGCGAATGTGATGCTTGAAAACCCGAAAATCCGCGAACGGCTTTTTTTCTGCACGGTTTGCGTCCTCTGCGTGTTCAGGGTTTCATACCTCGGCTTTTCATACACGCCGTATCTCGATGATTATGTGCAGTATTTCCACTACCCCTCCTTTGAAAATCCATGGCGGAGCATTCTTTGGGGCGGCGCAAAAACCGCGTTCACCCGTCCGCTTGCCGCGTTCTGTGACCTGTTTGTCTGGAGTGCATTCAGTCCGCAGCTCGGGCTTGCGGTCGCCGTCATATCGCTGCTTTTCGGTCTGTCCGCGGTTTTGTTTTTCAAGGCATTTTCCGCGGCAGGCTTTGAGATGACGCCCGTTTTCCTTGCGGCATATGCCTTTGTTCCGCTCAACATAGAGGGGGTATATTGGCTCTCCGCGTCCTCACGCGTTGCCGTTTCGCTCTTTCTGTCCGCGCTCTCCTGCTTCTTTCTTATGCGCGGACGCAATGTTCTGTTTGCCGTTTTTTGCTTTCTGTCAATGTGGTTTTATGAGCAGACCGCAATTCTCTCATTTTTTGCCGTGTCGGGACTGATTCTGATGGAGCGGAAACGGCTTTGGCGGCTTGCCGTGCCGACCGCATCGGCTCTTGCGCTCGCCGCATATTACCTGCTGTTCGGTGCGGCGTCGGACAACGCGGAAAGACTGCGCACGGCAGACCTCATGACATTTTTTCCGAACGCGGCGGCACAGCTCAAAAATCTCTCAGAAATTCTTTTCTCAGTGCACGGAAAAATCATCTCGCGCGGCTTTGTCCGCGGCATTGCAAGAATTGCCGCCGACCGCGCATATATCTGGCTTGCAGCTCTGACGGTTTTGTGCGCGCTTTTGCCCGCACTTTTTCCGCCGCAGGCAAAAAAGCGGTTTGCCCCCTCGGAGGCTGTGTTCGGAGCGTCTCTTGCAGCAGCGGCAGCACTGCCGTTTTTCTTAACCGCGGGAAATCTGCCGAATGTGCGCAGTGCCGTTCCGATTATGGTCGGCGCGGCACTTGTTCTGGATTCGTTCCTTCCCTGTCTTTTGCGGTCGGCTGTGCCGCTTTTGGTTTCGGTGTGCCTGTTTGCATTCACTGCGGCGTCCGTTTCGGAGGTATGCGACTATGAACGGACGGCACAGGCTGACCTGCACCTCGCGCGTTCAATTGCGGCACAGCTTCCGTCCGATTCCGACAGCTTTGAGTTCACGCCCTCCACACCGAAATACTATCCTCAGAACGCACCGCTCCGCGACCACATTGTGAGCATGACGGGAACCGACTGGGGCGTCACGGGAATTGTCAGAGCAGTCAGCGGAAGACGCACGCTGACAATTGATGTGAGGTATTGACACCGTGCGCCTTTTGTGATATTATGAAGTCAAAGCACAGGCGCGGCATACGCGCGAATTAACAGGAGGTACCTTTATGTATTGCAAAAATTGCGGAAATCCGCTGGACGATAATGCGGCGGTGTGCACACAATGCGGATATGCAAAAGGGAGCGGCGACAAGTTCTGCCCGAACTGCCGGGCTCCTCTGATTGACGGTGCGGAGTTCTGCACGGGCTGCGGAACAAGGGTCGGCGGCACGCCTGTTTTTGACGGTGTTGTTCAAGCGCAGGGAAAATCAAGAATTGCCGCAGGCGTTCTCGGAATTTTGGTCGGAGCGTTCGGAATCCATAATTTCTATCTCGGCTACACAAGCAAGGCACTCATTCAGCTTCTGATGTCGGTGCTTTCATGCGGTCTTTTGTCATGGGCGTCCGCAATTTGGGGGCTTGTTGAGGGCATTATGATTCTGACAAACTCGATTAACACTGACGCGGACGGAAACCCGCTGAGAGACTGAAGATGATGTTTTTGAGGGCTGCGGCATGCTTCAGCCCTGAATTTCCGCTCCCGAAACGCAAAAATTAAACTTTTTGCGTTTTGGGGGTTGATTTTTTTTTGAAAATGTAGTATACTGTTGTAGTCTCGGAGAGGTGGTCGAGATGGTTTAAGGCGCAGCATTGGAAATGCTGTGTGCGTTTATAGCGTACCGTGGGTTCGAATCCCATCCTCTCCTCCACGTCGGAACGGACTTTGCTCCGTTCCGATTTTTTTATGCAATAAAAAAATCAGTCACACGCTCCGTCGTTCCTCCTCTTTCGCAAAAAG
>CAKSIW010000108.1 GCA_934463175.1 uncultured Clostridia bacterium
TCTATTAATTATAAAACATAAGAGTTATAAAGGAAAATTACGTTATACACGCTATGTATACGCGCGTAAGGGATTTTATGTGACTTTGTGGACAAAAACCGAACAAAAAAAACGCAATATCTCTAAAAGCAGACGAAAGGAAAGATAAAAAATGAACAACAAAAAAATACTTGATTTGTTATACTATAAAATCAGAGGCGAAGAAGACGTGAACGCATTCGACACTGCGGAAATGAATAGACGCTTTAACGAATTTTATGACAGATACACGAAGGGCATGAAAAATTCCGAACTTGACGATTTTTTCCTTGCACTTGGTGATGTTATCGGCGATGAACAGCGCAACGCGTTCAAGGTCGGATTTGCCGCTGCGCATAAACTCAACGGAGAGCTTGCACCGCTTTTGAAGAAAGCGACAACCGAAAGCGGCTTTAACACCGGCAACGGCAACACAGGCGATGACAACACAGGCAACGACAACACAGGCTTTTGCAATTCAGGCGACTACAACACGGGAGGCAACAACTCAGGCGACCGCAATATAGGTGACTGCAATTCAGGCTTTCGCAACGCAGGTAATTTCAACTCAGGCTTCCGCAACTCAGGCTTCCGCAACACGGGCAACTTTAATACGGGCAACTATAACACAGGCAACTATAACACAGGGGATCGCAACACGGGCTTCCGCAACATCGGCAACTACAATACAGGCAGTTTTAACCTCTGCAATTTTTCGTCGGGCTTTTTCTGCACCGAAGAACCCAAAGCGCGGATTTTTGATATTGAAACCGACATGACGGTTTCGGAGTTCTACAGGTCAAAGCATTATGCATTGCTCACAAAATATCCGCTTATGCTCACAGAATGGGTTGAGTATACGGAAAACGAGAAAAAAGCCGACGCGGAAAAAGAGCTTATCGGCGGTTATCTGAAAAAATACAGTTTTCAAGAGGCGTGCAAAAAGTGGTGGAGCAAATACACAGCCGAGGAAAAAGCGGAGCTTTTGACAATGCCGAACTTTGACAAAAACAAGTTTAAAGAAATCACGGAAATCGAGGTCTGAGAAATGAAAGCGTTATACATAGTTTTGGTTATGCTTGCGCTCATATTCGGAGCAATTGAAAAAGATTTTACATTTGCCGCCGTGGTTTTGCTTTTCGGCGGTGCATACATTCCGAACGGGAGGAAAAGACATGCAAAGAACAAGAATTAAAAGACACAAGCCGCCGCGCATAAGCTCCAAGAACACGGAGCGGCAAAAGCCGCACGTTTGCACCATAAATCAGCTTGCAGAGGAAACGGGCATGTCGGCATATACTATTCGTCAATGGGTCAAAAAAGGCGAATTTCGCGCAATGAAAAGCGGCAAAAAATACTTGATTAACTATGACGTGTTTATGCGGTATCTGAACCGTGAGGGGGCAGAAATTGTTACGCCGAGCTTTGGAATCAGGAGAATCGGGGAATGATGACAAAAAAAACAAAGCCCCATGTATTTTGATACACAGAGACTTTGTTTTTTTGTGAGTTATGATCGTAAACAAGATATATTATACCAAAGGGGCGGCAATATGTCAAGTGTTGAAGAAACTGTTATAAAAATTCAAAATGGAGAAAGCCTTAAAAACGAGCTTTATGAGGGGGTATATAAATTCTTATATCTGATTTGCGGAAAATACGCGCAATATGCCGCATGGAAAGGCTACTGCATTGACGATTTGATGTCAGTTGCATGGTTAGGCGTTGAGTGTGCAGTAAAAAGCTATGACGCGGAAAAAGGCATGATGTTTGTCACTTATGCGGCGTTTTATGTCAAGAGCGCAATAAGGCATTTTTTAGGCTTTGGAAAACAAGCCGCTCCAACACTGTCACTTGACGCACCTGTAAAAGGGACGGACAAGCTGACTTTTGCCGATACCGTTGAAGACGAACAGATTTCGGGAGAGTTTGAAAGGGTCGAAAGCTGTGATTATTTTGACGCTCTTTATGCTGAGATTGACAAGCTGAACAATACACACAGGGACGTTATAAAGCGGCATTACCTGAACGGAGAGACCGTCAGTAGCATTGCCGATTCGGAGGGCGTTTCGCAGAATGATATACAGCGGATAAAAAACAAAGCCTTGAGAGAGCTGAAGAACAACCGAGTTCTGAAGGAACGCTACGTGCATGAGGTCGCATACCGACACGTGGGCGTTACGGATTTTAAAACTACATGGACAAGCGCAACCGAATGGGCGGCTGTGAAGGTTTTGGAAAAAGACAAAACACAAGCATGGTGATACTGTGTCGGGACTGTTTTGGAGCGGCTGAACGCCGAACATTTTGCGGAAATTTGCGCACAAAAAAAAACACGCATAAAAAATGCGGATTTATACAGGCGTCGCGTCCAATGACCGAAGAACAAAAAGAGAAAGCGCGGCAAAGAATGAAACTACTACATCAAAAAATGAGGGGTAACTCATGATGATAAAGTCATGTTGCAGACACAAACCCCCTATGAGGTATGAAAGTATATACCTTGTGGTGAGGTGTGTCAGAAACACGATTATAACAAGGGCTCAGTGAACAAAAAACGCGAAAGCTAAAAAACGATTTGATTGACTTGTTCCAAACATGGAGCGGTAAAAAAACCGCTCTTTTTTGGTGCGAACTTTTTCAAGCTTTGCACATTGAAGCGTGAGCGAAGCGAGAGAAAAAGGCAATTGAACAAAGGGGAAAATATTTTAATAACTTAAAAGTACTTGATATTTCAACAACTTAAAAGTATAATAAACAGTGAGGGGGCATAATACAAAGTGTATGCAGTGAGATTTTACAAGGATAAGGACGGCGGCGAACCGCTGAGAGATAGAAAAGGCGCAATGTCTCATGAATGATTATATCGGGAGGGCTGAAGGCAATGAAAGCAGATAAGGAATATACACAGGCATTAGAACAGGCAAAGGCAAACAGAGCCGACATAGCAACGCGCGGTGAAGCTGCTATAGGCGGTGACGCTTTAGAGTTTATGGACACTTTTCTAACTGCCGAAGAGACAGCAGAAAGCAATTTAAGAGCGGCTCTGATTGGAGAGCTTATAAAAGCAAGACAGGAAAAGGGAATAAGTCAAAAACAGCTTGAAGAATTGAGCGGCGTGAAACAGCCCATTATTGCACGAATGGAAAAGGGCATAACCAATCCGCAGATAAGCACGGTTTTAAAAGTATTAGCCGCGTTGGGGAAAACTCTTGAGGTCGTGTCCCTCAAACATGAATAAAAAACTAAACAAAAAGATGTATTTCGGAGCGGTTTGCCGCTCCGTTTCTTTGTGTTACAGCAACTCATTTTGTGTTGTTTTTTAGCATTTTTACGAAAATATCGTAAATTTGTGGCTTATTGAAAATGGAAACCCTATTCACGGCGCGGTTTTTTAAGGATTTTTTGTGGCTTATTTGTGGCTTATTACCCCTAAAAACGGCTAAAAATGACTATATGGAAAAATAAGTAAAAACCACAAAACGCTTTTGTAGCAAGGATTACAGCAAATTAGCACACATTACTTTAAAAAGTGTGTCAGACTCCGACTCTGAAGGTCATGCGTTCGAATCGCACCGGGCATACCATCGTCGCGGCGAGCCTTTTGGATCGCCGCATTTTTGTACCCAAAATGCGGCTTCACTTTATCGGCTGCCGCTCCTCTTTCGCAAAAGGTCACGCGTCGCGTCGGCTATTCGGTTGCAAGCGCCCTCATAACGCCTTTGGCTTGCTATCAACCTTTTGCGATTGCGCGCCTTCGGCGCGGAAGATTCTCTGTTATGGATTGTTTGAAAGGCATGGATAGTGTTTTGCACTATGTATGCGGAATTTTGAGCCTTTTTTGCGATTGCGCGCCTTTGCGCGGAAGAATCTTTGTTATGAAATCATTAAAGAAGCACCTGCATATGCAGGTGCTTCTTTAATGGTTTTGTGTTATGTCTCGGATTTCTGCGCTCCCGATGCAGCTGTGCTGTCAGCTGGCGGCTGAGGTGCGGCTTCTGAGGGTGTACCCTCCGTGTTCGGAGCTTCCGAATCGGTTTTGTTGTCGGCGGTGCCGTTGCCTTCGCTCTCTTCGGTCACTGTGTTTTCTTCTTCCTCTGAAACATGGCTAAGGCTGCACACTGTCTGAGGTCTGTTGTCGGCTGTGAACCAGAATGATGTTACGTCTCCTGCGGCACGGCAGGCTTCGCTTGCCAGATGTCCGCTGACAGTGCAATATTCAACCGACCTGATGTTTGACGGACGATCGGGATTTTTGTTCGCCTTTCCGCTGTTTATTTTTGTCATAACGTTTTTCCATACGGGAATGCACGGGTTTCCGCGTGCCTTTATGGTTTGCGGCGTGTCATAGCCATACCATGCGGCAGCCACGTAATGAGGCGTATATCCCACGAACCATCTGTCATTATTATCGGAGGTCGTTCCCGTTTTGCCTGCGGTGAACATTCCGCCGACTTGCGAGCCGCCGCCCGTTCCGCTTGTCACAACCTCGCGGAGCATCATCGACATGATATATGCGGTCGCCTCACTCATCGCGATTTCCTGCTGCGGACTGTTGCTCAGAAGCTCCTTTCCCTCCGAATCGGTGACGGAGGTATAGCAATACGGCTTGGTGTAGATTCCGCGGTTGACAAACGGGGAATATGCGGCGGTCAGCTCAATGACCGACATTCCGTGCGTCAGTCCTCCGAGCGCGAGCTGCGAGAGACCGATGTCGGAATACACCTTTCCCTGACTGTCGGTTTCACGTCTGACAAGTGACGTTATGCCAAGCTTCCGCGTCAGAAAATCGAACGACTTGTCCGTTCCCATTTCGTTCAGAATCTGCACGGGAACGGTGTTGAGCGAACGTCTGAGTGCGGTTCTGACCGAAACACTGCCCGAATATGTGTGGTCATAGTTTCTCGGTGTCCAGCCGCCGTAGGATATTGCCTTGTCGGCGTATATATCGGCGGCGGTAATTTTTTTATTTTCAAGTGCGGGGGCATATACCCCAATCGGCTTGATTGTCGAGCCGGGTTGGCGGAGCGTTTGCGTTGCGCGGTTCAGCACGAGATTGCCGCTTTTCTTGCCGATTCCGCCCACAAGTCCTTTAATCTCTCCCGTATACGGGTCAATCACCGCCATGGATGCCTGTGCAGGGTTGTCACC
>CAKSIW010000109.1 GCA_934463175.1 uncultured Clostridia bacterium
GAGCAGCTCCTTTATATTGAGAAAATCGGAAAAAACATTACCGCTTTCATAGAATTTAACTATAATTGCAGAGCAGAGTCCGGCAGTGTCGGGCAGATCGAACAAAGCATTCATCTCCATGCTGTGGCGCTTGCTTGAGCAGGCAGAAAGAAAGTAGCTTTTAAGCAGATACTTGTTTTCCTTAAATGAGTTTGCAATGTTGCTCATCAGGATATTCTGCCGATCCTTTTCAACAGCCTCTGCTGCGGATTTAACAGTGCTTATGAGCTGTTCCTTGTCAATCGGTTTAAGCAGATATGCCATTACGCCGACATCTATGGCACTTTTGGTATATTCGACAATGTTATGAGCGGTCAGCACAATTATTTTGAGCTTGGGCAGATGTGATTTAAGCTTTTGGGCAAAGTCAAGACCGTTTTCGTCTCCGAGCTGTATGTCTGTTATAAGTATATCCGGGTGATTGTGCTTGACAAAGTTCCACGCCGACCGCGTATCGGGAAATGCTCCCGAAAGTGCAGCCCCTGTTGAACTCCAGTCAATCTGTGACAGCTGATTGCGTATCAGAAACTCATCTTCGATTATCAGTATTTTTGCATTCAATTGGGTCCCCTCCGGTTTTTAAAAATTTAATGTGCTTTTTTTCGGCAGATGAATTGTGGCTGTAATTCCGCCTTCCTCATTTTCCGAATATTCAAGACCGTAATCCTTCCCGTAGTATAGCCGTATTCTTTGAGCAATGTTATATATGCCGAAATGGTTCATTGACGAAAACTGCTCGTTGTCAAATGCGGCGTTTGCATAGGAATTGAGCGCGTCAATCGAAACATAGTTTAAGCCGTATCCGTTATCGCTTACGGAAAGAATCATATTATCACCGTCGAAATCGCCCTTAATTTTTATAATTCCCCTTCTTGTCATTCCGTTAAACGCATGAGTAATACAGTTTTCTATGAGCGGCTGAAGGACAAGCTTGCATATCTGATAATCAAGAATGCTTTCGTTTATGTCCATTTTAAGCTCAAATTTATCGGGATAGCGTATTTTTTGAATTTCAGCATAGCTCATGGCTTGTTCAAGCTCCTGCCGCACCGTTATCAGCTCCTTTCCGTTGTTCAGTGAGGTTCTGAAGTATGTGGACAGGGAGGCGGCAAGGCGCTTGATTTCTTCAGCATTTATTTCGTCCGCAAGTGCGGAAATGGAACCGAGAGTGTTATATAAAAAATGCGGTTTAATCTGTGCCTGAAGAACACGGAACTCCGTTTCGCGCTGAAGCCTTGATTGCTTTTTGATATTATTGAGCAGTTCTTTTATGGTTTTGCACATTTTCTCATATGAGTGATAGAGCGAGGTGATTTCAACAGCGGTATCCCCCGGCGGCATAACGGGAATGATTGAGGTTTCATCGTCAAACCGCGACATATCGTTCGACAGCATTTTTATCGGCTTAATAAATGAAAGGGAAATAAAATACTGTATTAAAAATACGAACAGCATTAAAAGAAGAGAGGCTGTCAGTGTGGAAATCAGCATTGAACGTCCCAGCATATCAAACTCGCTTGTTGCAACAAATGCAATAAGGTATAATCCGGTATTTTGTATGGGATAACAAAAAATGCGGTATTCCGAATCGGGCATATGTATAACCGAGCTTTGAATCTGCTTCGGAATGATTCTGCCGTATATATCGGTGTTATTCGCAAATGAATCTATTGCTTTGTCCTGAAAAGGGTTAATGATGTGGGTGTTTGTTGTAATAAACATTTTTCCGTTCTGCATAAGCCTGATGTCCTTTATGAGCGAGTAGAACATGTTTGCGTTAATATATGCCTTTGCAATGGCAATCGGCTCCCGCGTCCGCGTATCGGCTATCAGACGGGAAGCGGTGATGTATGGAGTGCTGTTAATGTCATCTGTGTGAAACACGGGCTTGTAGTTGCTCGCAAGCACCTCGTTGAACCACACGTCGTTCAAAAGCTCACTGCTCTTAAAGACGTTCGCGCCGGAGCTTCCGACCGATGGATAATAGTTCTTGGTTAGTGAGTATATTTCAAACTTTTCAACCTTGCGGCGAAACACATCATAAATGGACAAAATGTTTGTGATTTTATCCACTTGCTCCTCAGCGGAGTAGGTGCAGCTATCGGATAAAAGATACTGAATCTCGTTGTTGTTCTGCATGAGAAAAAACTGATATTCAATATCATCAACCATTGCCGAAAGATGAATAGCTGACGAATCGGTTATGCTCTGTGTGTTCTGAGTTCCGATTTTCATCATTGTATGAGTGGAATTTATGTATGTTATTGCAATGAAAGCAACCATAACTAAAACAGTTGTAACAAGGTACAATGTTAAAAACTGACCGGTGAGCGACTGTTTCTGAAGTTTTTTTAAAAGCATACGGCTTCCTCCGATGCAGACAGCTGTGTTGTGCAGCTGCTGAATTTATAATTTCTGACTATAGTATAACACAAAATAAAAAAAATAAAAGTAAATTCCGAAAAGTCAGAAAGAAAGCACAATTATCAAAAGTTTTTACGGTTGACACTAACTGCGGACTTGGTGTAAGATTTTAGTATAAAATATATGAAAATATGTATTCCGGACGGTGAGAATATGTCACAAAAAACAATTTGGCGGATTCTGATGGCAGCGGTTATAACCATTTTGATTGCTGCGGCAATAGCTGCCGGCTGCGGACATAAAGCCGAAATCGAAAAAGACGCTGAGGCGGACAGTGAAATTGTTGCGGTTGTTCCGTCGGACGGCAAATCCGTAATTGCGTCGCTCATATCGGAATATGAAAGCATGAACGATGATACGGAAATCAAGCTTATAAATATCGGCGGAACAGATGAAGAGGTCTATCGGCTTTGTGTTTCAATGCTGCTTGACAAGAAATTCAGCGCAGACGTTTTAATCATAGATGACACTTGGCTCAGCACATTCGCTGATGAAAAGCTTGTGTCGGAAATAACGGATATAGACGATGAGGTTTTTATTCCGGCGGCAAAGCGTGCAATGACATTTAAAGATAAGATATACGGGATTCCGATATACGCCGACGCAATGGCAAGCTTTGAAAAATATGAAAGCAGCAGCGGAAAAACAATGTATCTTGAAACAGACGCGTCCGATATGGCTGCCCACATAAGAGAAGGAATTGACAGCGGACTTTCGCTGAGCGAGGCGTACAAGGCATATGCGGAAGCGTCCAAATGCAAAGCAGCGGGCGAATTTATAGACGGAGACGCAGGAAAGCTCAGAGCATGGGTGAGCCGGCTTGGCGATATACAAAAAAACTATCCGAAGGCCGCGGTGAACATGAAAATAAAGCTTGAAAACAATGCGCTGGTCAGAACGAAGCTTGCTGTAATAAATAATGAAAGCAGGGCATACAGCAAATCGCTCAAGCTGATAGAATATCTGTTAAGTGATGATTCACAGAGAAGAATCATGAGCGATATGCCGGGCGTGCCTGTTATGAAAAAGAATTACAGCGATGTTTTCACGGCTGACAGAATTACATACATCGAAAATATTGACGGTGAAAAATTTTGCACATTTCCGTTCTCCGTGAATTTCTATGAAAACGAGTTGAGTTTGACAGAGGCAGCGGAAAACAACGCTTCATACGCTGAAACGGAACGGCTGCTTGAATATATGGCAAATCCTTAAAAACGAAAATAATAAAAATTAATATAAAATCCGTTTCAACGGTATAAGAAAGGAATGCATTAAATGAAAAATATTAAGAGAGTCATTGGTTTTTTACTTTGTGCAGCAGTGACAGTCAGTGCCTGCGCCTGCGGCAACGGCAAAAAGACGGCAGCGGCAGAAGATCCGAACAAGGTTCCGGAGGATACATATGAAATACGCTGGTATATGCTCGGCAAACCGCAGGACGATGTTGCATCGGTGGAAAAAGCAATTAACGATTACCTTAAAGACAAGATTAATGCCACGGTGAAAATGACTGCTATGGAAACGGGACAGTATAATCAGAAGATGTCAACCGTGGTTGCCTCGGGCGAGTATTTTGACATTGCTTTCTGTGCAACCTGGTCGCTTGACTATATGGCAAATGCAGCTCTCGGTGCTTTTGTTCAGCTTGATGATTATCTGGATACATATCTTAAAGACGTGAAGGACACCATACCGGCTGATTATCTTGACAGTGCAAGAGTTGATGGGAAGCTTTATGCAATTCCGGCATATAAGGAGGCTGCCACACAGTACGGCTGGATTTACAGAAAGGATATTGCCGACAAATATGGCATAGATATGACGAAATATAAAAATCTTCAGGACTTTCTGCCTGTTGCGGAAATGCTGAAGGAGAAGGAGCCGAGCATACAGTATCCGATTGACTGGGACGCTTCTTCAAGCTATCAGAGATATATGTATAATTTCGGCGACTTTGTGAGACCCGTGCAGGACTATAATATAGGAATATCATATGCAGAGGGAGCTGACGACACAAAGATTGTCCGCAATCAGGACGCAAAGCTTGAGTACAGCGGTGAGGACGTATATAATATTATGCGTGAATACTACACAAAGGGCTTGGTTAAGAAGGACGTTGCAACGGCAACAGACCTGAACGCACGCTTCAACAGCGGAAAAACATTTTGCTATGTCGCAGAGCTCAAACCGGGCAAGGTGACTGAAATGGCAAAGAACTGTCCGTATGAGATAGCTCAGGCAGGAGCAACTCCGGTTATTGAAAAGTCTCTTCCGGGTCTCGGCTCAATGATGGCGATTTCTTCAACGTCAAAGAACCCCGAAAGATGTGCGCGCTTCCTCAATCTGCTCAACACGGATCCATATCTCAAAAACCTTGTTGTGCACGGCATAGAGGGCAAGCACTATGAAAAGGTTGATGACAAGACAATAAGAATTTTTGACGATACAACCTACAGCATGTACGGCTATACATGGGCAATCGGAAACGTATTTCTCGACTACATTTCGACCAAGGACGATCCCAACAAGCTTGAGGACCTGAAAAAGTTCAACGAAAACGCAATCAAGCGTGAGGCAAATTCGTTCAGCTTTAATCCCGAAGGA
>CAKSIW010000110.1 GCA_934463175.1 uncultured Clostridia bacterium
GCAGGCTCTTTTACCGCTTCATAATCATAGTAATACTGCGGTGATTTTGAAAGCAGAAATATATGCTCATAGCATTTCGCCGGGCGGCCTTTGACAGACTCCGGCATACAGTTTTTCTTGTGCCATATGATGTCCGAGCGTAAATACCAGCCGTTTTCACGCAGAGAGAATGCAAGCAGCCACGGAACACCTATCATACCATAGGGGCACAGCCATGTTTCTCTTCTCGCGAACAATGGGATAAACATTCAGGAAATCGCGCGCCGTCTCGGTCATGCAGACATTAAAATGACGTGGAATACATATGCTCATTTATATCCCAAAGAAGAGGAAAGAGCAGTTGAAATCTTAGACAAAATCGTGTAAAAATCGTGTAACGAAAAAGAAAACCGCCCTATAATGGGCGGTTTTCGTCTTTTGGTCGGAGTGACTGGATTCGAACCAGCGGCCACCTGAACCCCATTCAGGTACTCTACCAAACTGAGCCACACCCCGAAACACTTCCCCTATTATATACCTTTTTCACCATAATGTCAAGACCTTTTTTCAAATTTCATCTGTATACCGCAAAACTAAGGCTGATCTAACTCATTTTCTGCAAAAAAATCATTGAATACTCCGAATTTAGTGCAAAAAAACAGATAGCTGTGCCGCCTTCCGTGTCTTTATATCTCAGCAGGCTTGACAGTGTATGTTTTCTTTCCTCCGTGTCCTCCGAAAATCTGCCATGTTCCTGTCCCGAGCCGTGCAAAAATTGCTTTTCTCTCCTCAGCACAAAGCTGCGGCGCCGTGTCAACAGATGTCATCAGAATCGGCGCATATCGGTTATACTGCGCTTGCTGTGCGGTCATATCCTTCATATTGACAAAAACATCACCGCTGAAAACGACCTTATTCTCATAATCAATCAGCACCGATTCACCACGCAAATGTCCGCCCATTCCCTGATACAGCTCAAAATGCATTTCTTCAAAATCAAAACTGCCCGTTCGGGCAAGCACACCTTCGCCCTCCTTCGGCACGTCACCGACAACTCTGATTTTCCGCGGATCTGTCGGCTTATACGATGTCAGTATCTTGCATATTCTGATATACGGCTTGTGCAGCGGATTCTGTTCCCGAAAGCCGTCGTCCTCCTCATATTCCAGTCTCAGGCATTCCGCCGTGTCGCAGCTTGCATAAACCGTGTCAAACTCCGGCAGCAGACCGCAATGGTCAACATCTGCATGAGTGACAAAAACCGCCTTTTCCGTCTCATCAAACTTCGGAATCAGCTCGCGGAATATCCGATTCATCTCCGAACTGCAATAGGCATATCCCGTGTCAACAAACAAATATTTATTATTGCTGCGGATTATTGCAGTATTGCTTCCGCATGGCGGCTCAATCAGTATTATATCCGTGTTTTCCGTCACGCTGTGCACCGATATCCGCGGAGCAAAATCCGCACCGCGCGACTTTGAAAGCAATTCACAAAAACGGCTTATGCTGTCAAAGGTGCGGTATGGCGAAACATTGGTCTCATCAAGCTGCTGCATTGCAAGGTTGGTGTTGACAAGCAGCGCCTCGCGCAAATCCTCTGAAATATCCATAAGCGACGAAAGCTCATTGACAAAATGTATATAAAACACGCTGTTATCATAAACCTTATCCGCATGGTTATATTCAATTGCACGAACCTCACACAGCTTCCCCGCCGCCTCAATGAATTCATCAATTTTTGCCGCATCGCTGACTGCAATGCCCATTTTGAAATACTGATAATCAGAGCCGTTTTCCTGAGAGCTTATGTATGAAATATTGAAATTAAATTCGCATATCAGCTCCAGAACCGAAGTGACGCTCCCCGGAATGTCACGGAGTCTGAACTCAAGCAGAATCACACTCTTTCCTTCTTCATCGCACTGAAGATAGCCAATTTTTTCAAGTGCAGCTGCCGCACGCTCAAGGCTTTGTCCGCTTCCCTCCGCATCAATAAAAAGCATATGGGAATCAACGGCTTTGTTATAGCTGACGCGCGTTATGTTGACGCCGCAAGCCGCAAAGCATTTGCTCGCCTTTAAAAACGCGCCGATATGGTTCGGCATAACCGTGACAAATGTTTTTTTCATATGAAGTCCTCCGTGCTTGTGTTTTTGCAGTATGATATTTACGGTATTTTAATTATACCATATCCCCAAAAACTTTTCAAGCCGATTATCCGACTTCAAACACCTCCGCAGCTTTTTTCATCGGCAAACAATGCATAAAGCCTGTCGCATTACGCAGCAAAGGCGCAAACTGACAGGCTTTTCAAAAAAGCTTATTAAAACTCAATCCATTTTAACGGCGCAGCTTCTGCTCCGTTCTCCGTGTCTGACGTTGCTTTATCATCAGGACGCGATGACAAACCAGCCGGGCAAGCCTAATCTTAAAGTGCTGCTACATACCGACTGTTTTTCTGACCGTATTTGCTGTTCTTATTGTTAGCTTTGAGCTGATTTTTGCATTTGCGGTTTTATGCCACCAGTTTGTTTTTTGATAGTCCTTGCGGCTGAAAGACCAAAATACCGCTTCTTTGTATTCCTTTATCCTTTCCAAGCCCTCTTTAGGTTCTCCGATTTCACTGTACACATCTTTGAATACAGCAGGCGGCATAATAAAAATCAGATTGTCATAAATCTCCTTGCTTTCATCTCCCCACCAATCGGGCGCATGATTTAAAATATCCTCCAGCTCTTCCTTTGATATGATAAAAACGGGAATATCCAAGCAAAACCGATTTCCGATCATTTTCTCAATCCGTCTTGCAAGCTTGATTTTATCGGCTTCATCACTTGAAAAAACCACATTGCCGCTGTTCAGGCAGGTCTTGACCTCTGTATAATTAAGCTCCTCAAAGCCTTTCTTTAATTCCGCCATCGGCACTTTGTTTTTTCCGCTTATGTTGATACCTCTCAATAAAGCAACATATCTTTTCATAATCTCAGCCACCTCTGCCCCTTCCGTTTCATGTTCATTCTATCACACTTTTATTCTTAATGCAATAAATTATTGAAACACCCGAGCAGAATTTCTCCGCTCCATCATCTCATGCAGATTATTCATAAACAGCTTGCTTTATTGCGCCCATTATAAATTACAAGCTCACTTTCGCAAACTTGCGCCGCGCATTTTCACTTTTCAATGTTAGGATCGGGAGGGGTGCGTAAATGAATGCACCCCTGTTTAATTGACTATTTACTCCATAAAAGCCTGGATTGCTCATCAATTTGTGAAAGCTCCGTTTGATTCATGTTTTCTAACACAGTGTAATCGCCGATGTAATAAAAAATTTTATCAACATCATTATCTTCATTCAATGGCGTCAGCACATGATATGATATTGTTTTTTTGTCTGCGATTATATCCTCCCATTTTGTGGTTGTGGCATAAAAATAAATCCTGACCTCCGCTTCGCCTTCGTTTTCTGTTTCCACTCTTTTTTGTGTGACATCAAGAACGGTGTGTCCCGCAATTTGTGCAGACAGGTACATTCCGCCTTGCGTCGGCTTTAAGCTCTCCGGTGTGCTTGCGGTTACGGAAATATTGTCATCATAAGCTATATCACGCTTTATACTCTTTAAAACCGAAATTGTACCGAAAAATATTGCAATAACCGCCGCCACTGCTGTCAATGCCGAAATCGCTCTTTTTTTTGCAATTTTAATTTTAATTCTTTTTAAGCTGTCTGCCATTTTTATATCCTCTGAGCTGTCATATTTTATACTGTAAAAATCATTTGCTGTTTTCATTTGTTCATAATAATTTCTGCATTTTTCACACTGCGATAAATGCTCTTCAACCGCTTGTGTGCTTTCACCGCTGCATACTCCATCAATATACAGTGGGAATAAATCTCTGATAATTCCGCAAGAATAAGTCATTTCCTCCTTAATCTTAATTTTGGCTCTGTAAAAAGTGACTCGTGCCCAGCTTTCCGTTTTGTCAAACAATTCTGCAATCTGCAAAAACGACAGCTCTGCGAAAATTCTGAGCCAAAACACCTCCTTATACGACTCATTCAGCTTGTGTAAGACATTATGTATGCGGTTAACCGTTTCTTTATCTTCAAATTGCTGCTCAATATTTTCATCGGAAATAACGGTTTCAAGAGGATACCCGCTTTGTCTGCCGCGCTGTTTTACATAATTGCAGAAAGTGTTTTTTGCAATTTTACAAAGCCAAGTACCAATTTTACAATCACCTTTAAAGTTTTCAATATTTTTCAAAGCCTTAAAAAATGATTCTTGTGTGACTTCCTCTGCCAATGCTGAATTTTGACAAAGGCAAAACACAAATTTATATACTTCTGAAAAATATTCGGAGTATATTCTATCAAAGTCTTGCACATTTTTCACCTCCTCGACACCTATTAGACACTCTAAAATGCAATTCGTTACAGTAATTTAACAAAATTTTTTAAATTGTTCAGATAAGGCTGTTCCATTTTGACATATGGGATAGTATTCCCCCCACTGCTGAAACTGAGCCTTCATTTTTCAAAGTGTGTAAAGATGCATAAAGAACGGACAAAACAGATTACAGCTGCTGCATTTACACTAATGTTTATTACTTCAAAGCTTCAGCAGTTCTTCTGCCTGCTGCTCAGTTAACACTACAGTGAGCTTAATCGAAAGCAGGCACGAGGCTCAATCATTATTAAAAGTCTATTTCTTTATCCATGTTTTGTTAGCTGCACAAAAATGACTGATATAGCACTCACAGCTGTGTATAAATGTTATACGAAATGAATTAAAATGCAAAAACCTGCATAAATACAGGCTTTTCCATAAATAAAAACAGGTAATTGGAACTACAATGGTTCTAATTACCTGTTCTGTTTATCTGGCTCCCCCTGTTGGACTTGAACCAACGACCCTGCGGTTAACAGCCGCATGCTCTACCGACTGAGCTAAGGAGGAATATATAAGGCAGATTATTATCTGCCTTTAAAGTTCCGGCAACGTCTTAGTTTCCCGGGCAGTCACCCGCCAAGTATCATCAGCGCTAAAGAGCTTAACTACTGTGT
>CAKSIW010000111.1 GCA_934463175.1 uncultured Clostridia bacterium
CGGATCCTTGTTGTTCCGTTGCATTTTTCGCATACAACGTTAACAAAGCTTGTTTTACTGTTTTCTCTGCCCGAAAGCATAACACAGGGCATGCCTTGCTTTTGTAGAGTGCAGTCACAGAACACTCCTTTATCGAAAAGTTTTTCAAGTTCTGAAATCACCTTGAACGGTGGTTTTCCGGATTGATTTGCAAGCTCATTGATTGTCACCGTGCCATCGACATCGCACATAAAGATTGAGTTGTAGCGATACGCACGCGCCGCCATTCTTCCGTTTTTAATGCCGTTTAACAAGAGCAGTGCGGACGGAACAAGCATGACTATATTGGTAATCAAGTTATCGCGAAGATTTTCGTTATACCCTGTAACCCCCGAAATAATTCCAAATAGAAAAACCGCCGTGAAGAATCCGCCTATAATCATTTGTATGTGCTTCTTTAATGTAAGCCTTGCAATTGCCACTTTTGAAATATAGGTTCCGCCGCCGGAGAATAATTTTGTATTCGTCTTCATTTTCACTGCCTCCGAAATATCATCATTCCCGCACCGATTACTGCAAGCAATATTCCTGCCACGATGCCGAAAATCGAGCCGCCGCGCACTCCTTTTTTGTTCTCCTCGGCAAATTCTTCTGCCGTCATAATTCCATTAATGGTTGTAACCCCATCCACATCCTCGGCTTCTATCAGGGTATCGCCTTTTTGTACGCCGATAATCGTATATTCGAGCGGATCGTCGGGCGAAACAATACCGTAGGATATTTTTTGAGATCCGTATCCCGTCGTTGAGTACATACCTGTTGTTTTTTTCGGCAGCCAATGTTCTTTTGAAACGCAGTAGCGGCTTTCTTTTCCGCCCGAAAGCACATTCCAGCCGTCTTTAAGGCTTTGCTCATCATATTGCGTAAATTCCGTGTTTCTCATAAGCGGATTGAGCAGCTTGCTCTCCACCTTAAACTCACCGAGCAAAGTAGGCGCGGCAAGCATGGTTGATGTAAGTATCTCGGCATTGATTCCGAAATTTGCCTTTTCGCTGTAGTCGGTATTCTCCGGCTTCCAGTCCCACACCTGTTCATCATCGCTGTTGGTATCCCGTTCATAAGTCCAAACGGTTCTTTTCGCCGTTACTCCGGGAAGCTTAACTCCCGTTATGGGATCCTGAAGCTGTTCGGCAGGTTTAAGAGTTCCCGAAACAACCACAAGCTTCCCTTCGTTTTCGGGGATAACCTTGCCGTCTTTAATCGTTGCCGCAGTTCTGATTTTCTCGTAGCTCTGCGGTGCTGTCATAAGTGCTTTTACGGCAAGCGCAGCAAAGAGCAAGCCTCCTATAATCAGTATAATGCCGATTATTTTTTTCATAGTCATTTCTCCTTTCTGTGGCTATTCAAGCTTTTTTGCCTGATTTTGATACTCGTCCTGTATAAATTTTGCATTCTTATCGGTAAGAGCATTTACAACCTCGCCAAACGCTTCAAACTGCTCTTTTGTGCAATGCACCGCAACGGGTTTGCAGGCATATCCGCGCGTCATACGTCCTAAATTTTCGTTTTTTACAAGTCCGAGCATAACTTCATAAAGCTCATCCGTATTGAAATATGTAGCTTTTTCTCTCCATGCGGCATAATTCTTATCGGATTTGTTTGTAAAGCTTGTCACAGCTGCCCATGCGGGAACTTTGTCACTGCCCGGCGTGGTTTTAAAGTAGTCTATCGTAGCCCTGTATGCCGCTTCGCTTGTGTTTTCGTGTGACGGATAATCGTACCACAGCCAAACAAGTCCTCTTACACCGCTTGAATGAAGGTCTGCGTCAGCCTCGTTTTTCAACATTTCAGAGATAGGCGCAACCACTCTGTCATCGCCGAGGAGACCGGCATACTCATACGCTGCTTTCCTAACCTCGTTATCCGAATCCTTCATCAGCTCGATTTCCGCATCAACCGCACCATCAAGAGTTTTGTTCCAAGTGCTTCCGAGAGCAACCGCCGCCTGCCTTCTTACAACTGCGTTTTCATTCTTTACCGCATCAAGCAGGAATTTGCCGATTTCTGCATCCTTGCCGCCTTCATTTCCAAGAGCTCTCACCGCACATTTAATAACATAAGGCTCTTTTTCGGTTTTCAGAATCTCCTTTGCCGCCGCTTTATGCGAATCACTTGCCCCGAAAAATGTGTCGATATTTGAAAAGGCATAGCCTCTTACCTGCGGTGCATCGCTTTTCAGAAGCGGCTCAACAAATTCCTTTGCCGCAGGGAGTGTTGCCTTGTTATCCTTAAGTTTTTTGATTGCTTTATCTGTTATATTTTCATCAAGCTCAAGCTTATCGTTGATTGTTGTATATGAATATGTGGAAGCAAGATTTACAAATTCGTCCAATGTTATATTCTTTTCATCTTTGATAAACTCTTTTATCAGATCGTCCTCTGTCATATTTGCGTAGTCAATCTTTTTAGCTCCCCCGGCTTGTTGTCCGCCGTTTTCGGCTTTGTCTCCTCCACACGATGCAAGTGTGAATATCATTCCGATTGTCAAAATCATTGCTAATAACTTTTTCATAATATTGAATTCCTCCGTTTTTTTATTGTTTATCATTATCATCAAATATGTCACCGCATTCAGGGCAGAATTTCGGCGGATTTGCCGGATCTTCCGGTTCCCAACCGCACTTATCACATTTATAAAGCGGTGCGCCCGCAGGTTTCGGATTCCCGCAGTTTTGGCAGAACCTACCCTTGTTGACCGTTCCGCACGAGCAAGTCCAGCCGTCCGATACCGGCTGTGGCTTTCCGCAATTCATACAGAATTTCCCGGTATTGCCCGTCTGACCGCATTCGCAGCTCCAGCCTGACGCTTGCGGTTGCTGCGCCTGCTGCTGAGACTGCTGTTGCTGCTGACCCATTGCGAAAAGATTGCCCGCATTCATACCGCCTGCATTCTGCGCCATAGACATTCCGAAAAAGCCGCCCATTGCACCCATTCCGCCTTCGTTTGCCGCAGCCGTTCTCATAGCGTCTGTCTGCCCGCCGACAATGCGCGCCGCCGCGATGTTTGGATTGGTTGTCATAACGTTTTCCTCCCACTCGGTAATCTTCTTTCTCTGATCCTCCGGGATAGATACGCCGTTAATGCTTACAGCAAAAAGCTCAATTCCGCGTTTTTCCTTCCACTCAACTTTAAGCTCCTCGGAAAGAGCCTTTGTAACCTCCTTTGTATGCGCCGGTATTTCGGAATACATTATTTTCATTGCCGAAATTTGTGCAAATGCGGGTCTGAGAGCGTCCAACAGTTCACTCTTTAACATTTCGTCGATTTCCGATCGGCTGTATACATATTCCACATTACCGCTTACATTTGTATAAAACATAACAGGATCGGCTATTTTATAGGAATACACGCCGTTGCACCTTAAATCCACCGACAGCTTATAGTTCATAGACTCGTCTATCGTTACCCTAAAGGGTACAGGTGAAGAAGTCCCGAATTTATTTCCCGTTATTTCCTTTGTGTTAAAATAATAAACCCTCTGATCCTTGCCCGGCTCGCCGCCTAAGGTAAAACGCTTTCCGACCTGTGCAAAGCTTTGCTTAATGCTTTCGCCCAAATTGCCGCAGAAAATACTCGATTCGGTGGAATTATCGTAGACAAATTCTCCGGCCTCAGCGCAAAATTCAACAATTTTACCCGATTCCACGATAATCATGCTTTGCCCCTCATTTATCGAAATAATTGAACCGTTTGAAATAATGTTGTCGTCTCCCTTTTTGTTGGAGCTTCTTTTTCCCACTCGTTTTTCGCCTTTTGCCACAAGTGTGTCAGCATCTAAACTTTCACAGTAGAAGAATTCTCTCCATTGATCAGCCAGAACGCCTCCGAGAGCGCCTGCGCCTGCTTTTAAAAGTCCCATAATTATGTTCTCCTCTCAATTATTTTATTTTTTATACTCTGTTATGTCCCATATATCGGGTGTACATATCAACCTGCCGTTTTCATCCGTATCAAGCGTGATTTTATGCCCGCCGCGCATGACGATATAAATTTCAACATCTCCGCCGCAGTTTATTATATACGGTGTGCCGTCATCTGCTTTTTGCAAATTTTTCTTATCTCCGTTTTGAATCAGCTCGTTTTCCTCTCCGTACCGCGGAATAACAAGATACCATTTTTCTCCGCCGTAATCGTAATGATTTACGGCTTTGCGCTGCTCCTCTGAAAGCTTTGAAAAAAGCTTTTCTATATATTCCTTTGCCGCATTTTTGCCGTTTTCTCCCTCTCCGAGATATGCGACCGCCCAATAGGGATAGTCCTCGATTTCATCGAACGGAAGAGTGTTTGCATATTCTGTGCGATGCTCACTGTCCACATACACCATGCCCGGTCCGTCCAGCATAAAAGGTTTTTCTCCGGGAAGTTTGCATCCAAACAATGTTGCAAACAGTGTAAAAATTGAAATCATTTTCATAGTTTTCACCTTAATCACCCTTTCGGCAATTCAATCCTCATATCATAGCAAAGAATTCTCGAAATAAGCGCCGCCACTTCACTGCGTTTTACCTGTGAATCCGGATAAAATTCCATGTATTCACCGCTTCCCACTGCGACTCCTTTATTGTAAAGATCCAAAATTTCATATGCGAAGGGCGTTGTGTCATAAACGTCCGGAATATCGGTTATCGAAACATTGTTTATAAAATACGGATTGATGTCGCACCGTGAAAACAGATATGCCATCTGTGCACGCGTTGCGTTTTCATCCCAAGCGAAGATGATATAATCTTCAAGTATTGCATTGTCATAGCAATAATCCACATAAACATCATACCAGTTTTCACCGGTC
>CAKSIW010000112.1 GCA_934463175.1 uncultured Clostridia bacterium
ACGGTCTCTTACGAGACCGCCCTTGACATGGCGTAAAATCCGTGCTATATTACAATTAAGGCAGGAAGCCTAAACTCGGCTATCCTGCCCACTAAAAACCGATATTTTGTCATAGAAAAATCTAATTTACAGAAAAAATCTCACACGCCCTAAAATCCAGAACAGATTTCACCGCAAGAGTTGAAAAGTCGTTCAAAAGTCCGTCCTGTATTGCGCCCACAATTGCCATTGCGCCAATGGAAACCGTCAGAGAGGCGGTCACAAAGGCACTAACAAATCCGGCATCGCCGCTGTTACCCGTTTTCTTTTTAAGCCATTCGCCGAACTGTTCAAACCGTTTTTCAATGCAGAGCAGCTCGCCGATTGCGGTTCCGATTGCAATGCACAACACAACAAGCATTGACCTGCTGCTTAAAATTTTCATGCTTTCAATTTTCAGCATTTCTTCCATAGCCCCTGCAATTGCTATAAAAATAACGCTTATACCGCAAGTTTTGCTCAGTGCGTCCTGCTCTGCTCGGGTTTAAAAAGCTTTCCCGTAAAATGTCCCATCAAGCCGCCTGCAATTATGCTGACGCTGTTTATTACCGTACCGATTCCCAGCATTTTCTTCTTCACCGTCTTTTGTATATTTTTAATCATTGTACCATAAGTGCAGACTTTGGTCAACACATATTTATATTCAGAAAGCCCGGGCAAATAAGAATTGACAAATTGTGCAAAATAATGTATATTAAAAATGAAAAGACAAAAGGACGTGGTTGATTTGAAATGTATATCGTGGAATGTAAACGGACTCAGAGCGTGCATGGACAAGGGCTTTTTGGATATATTCAAAAAATTTGATGCAGATATATTTGCACTTCAGGAGACCAAAATGCAGCAGGGACAGGCAGAGATTCCGACGGACGGATATATGCAGCTTTGGAACAGTGCGGACAAAAAGGGATATTCGGGAACTGCGGTTTTCACGAGGCTTGAGCCGAAAAATGTCACATATGGCTTGAATATAGACAAGCATGACCATGAGGGACGGGTGATTACGCTGGAATTTGACAAATTCTATTTTGTTGACTGCTACACTCCGAACTCGCAGAATGAGCTTGCAAGGCTTGACTACCGAATGGAATGGGACGACGACTTCCGTTTGTATCTGGGTGCGCTCGGTGAGGACAAGCCTGTCATATGCTGCGGCGATCTCAATGTTGCACATTCCGAGATTGACTTGAAAAATCCCAAGACCAACCGACGCAATGCGGGGTTTACCGATGAGGAGAGAGGAAAGCTCGGGACGCTGCTTGATTCGGGCTTCACTGACAGCTTCAGATTTCTGCACCCCGATGCTGAGGGGATTTATTCATGGTGGAGCTATCGGTTCAAGGCGCGTGAGAAAAATGCAGGCTGGCGTATTGACTATTTTCTGACCTCGGACAGTATAAAGGACAGAATCCGTGCAGCCGAAATTCACACGGATATATATGGCTCCGATCATTGCCCGGTGTCGCTTGAAATTGAAATTTAGCGAATATTTCACCTTCAGGCTCGGCAAAATATATACAAAAAAACAGGAGATGAGAATATGAGTGTTAAGCATTTGAATAATGAAAGCTTTGATGAAGCAATACACGAAAAAGGAAAGACGGTGCTGGTTGATTTTTGGGCGGAATGGTGCGCACCGTGCAGAATGTTTTCCCCGATTATCGAGAAGGTGTCGGAAAGCTGCGGCAGCGATACGGTCATATGCAAGCTGAATATTGATGAAAATGAGGCAACGGCGCTTAAATACAGAGTCATGTCCATTCCGACGGTGATTGTTTTCAGGAACGGTGTGGAAACAGGGCGCAGGGTCGGAGCACTTTCTCAGGCTGAGGTGCTGGAAATGCTTGAAAAGTAAAAAATACGGCATACGGTGGACGGGGCGGTGAGTGCACCGTCCCAAGACACAGACAGACGTGACCCGAACCGACACGGGTTCTCGGAAATCTGACATCAGGTTAGACAGACGTGACCCGAACCGACACGGGTTCTCGGAAATCTGACATCAGGTTAGACAGACGTGACCCGAACCGACACGGGTTCTCGGAAATTTAACATCGGGTTAGACAGACGGGACCCGAACCTATACGGGTGCGGATTCTGTCCGCCAAAAAACACACAACGAAAGGAAGCAGTATATGAAAAATTTATTGGTTGCCCAGTCGGGCGGACCCACGGCGGTTATAAACTCCTCGCTTGCAGGAGTCATCAGCGCGGCATTTGAGAACGGAGATAAAATCGGCAAGGTGTTCGGCGGAATTAACGGGATTGAGGGGATTGAAAATGAAAACATAATTTCCTTAGACCTGTTCAGGAATGACGGAAACCTCAGACTGCTCAGACAAACGCCGTCGTCATATCTCGGCTCATGCAGACGCAAGCTGCCGTCATATGACGAAGAACCGAAGGTTTATGAGAATATATTCGGCATATTTAAAAAATATAATATAGGATATTTTTTCTACATAGGCGGAAACGATTCAATGGATACCGTTGACAAGCTGAGCCGCTATGCCGAAGAACATGGAATTGATGTGACGGTTGCAGGCATTCCGAAAACAATTGACAATGACCTTGCGGTGACTGACCACACGCCGGGCTACGGCTCTGCGGCAAAGCTTGTGGCAAATGCAATGCGGCAGCTTTCCCTTGATACGGGTGTATACAGTATGCCGTCGGTGATTGTCCTTGAAATTATGGGAAGAAATGCAGGCTGGCTCACTGCCGCCGCGGCTCTCGGAAATGATGAGCATACAAAAGCCGCGGACATAATATGTTTGCCTGAAATACCCTTTGATGAAGAACGTTTCCTTGCAGAGACGGAGCGCGTCAGCCGCGGACAGAAAACTGTTATGATTGCGGTTTCGGAGGGAATACGCGGAAAGGACGGAAAATATATTGAGGAAAGCGCGGCAAAGGCAGGCAGCCGCGGAGACAAATTTGCACATGCGGCTCTCGGCGGAGTCGGGAGAAGTCTTGAAGCAATGATTTCGGGGTCACTCGGGCTGAAAACGCGTACCATTGAGTTAAGCACGCTTCAGCGGTGCTGGTCGGCAGGCGCGTCGCTGTGTGACGTGAATGAGGCATTTGAAGCAGGACATGACGGCGTTCGGTTTGCGCTGGAGGGCAGCCGTGCGTTTATGACCGCTTTCAGAAGGGTTTCCGACAAGCCGTATAAGCTTGAGACATTTCCGCTTGAGGTCGGAAAAGCGGCAAACTTTGAGAAAAAAGTCCCGATGTCGATGATAAGCAGCAGCGGATTCGGCGTTACAGACGAGTTTGTCACATATGCCGCACCTCTCATTGAGGGTGAGGTGCAGCCGATATACCAAAACGGCGTAATAAGCTTCATCAGCCGCGGATAGCAGGGACTGTGCTTTCCTGAAGGGATACTCAGTTTCAGAATAATGAATAAAAACACGTCTTTTGCACATAATAGGTGCGGAGGGGCGTGTTTTTTAATGAAAAAATACCGGAAGGAAATTGCAATCGGGCTTGTCACGGGGATTCTGAATGGATTGTTCGGCGCGGGCGGCGGTTCGGTTGTTGTTCCCGCAATGGAAAAGTTTTTAAATATCGACGAGAAAAAGTCCCATGCCACCGCAATTGCAGTGATTCTTATGATGTCTGCCGTAAGCTCGGTGACGTATATAAGAAGGGGCTTTTTTGATTTCAGACTCTGGCTTTGGGTGTCGGTCGGCGGCGCGGCAGGAGGTCTGATTGGGGCAAAGCTGCTCGGCAAAATACCGAAAAAATGGCTGAAGATTGTATTCGGTGCGGTTATATGCATAACCGCGGTTAAAATGATTTTTTAGGAGGTGCGGAAGTGACGGCAAGCATAATTACGGGACTGCTCAGCGGAATAATCAGCGGAATGGGAATCGGCGGCGGAGCAATTCTGATTCCTGCACTGATTCTGATTGAACACACGAATCAGCAGCTGGCGCAGGGGATCAATCTGACATATTTTATTCCGACTGCGGCGGTTTCACTGATTATTCACATAAAAAACAGGCGTGTTGATTTGAAAACGGCACTGATTATCGGCGGCTGCGGTCTGCTCGGGGCGGTCTTGGGCTCGTATTTTGCGGTGTCGATCAGCGGAGGCTTGCTTGGGAAAATGTTTGGATTTTTCCTGCTTGCGGTCGGCATTTATGAAATATATAACGGATTTCGGAAATAAATTGAATATTTGTTAAAAAATAATCATATTTCGGGTTGACTAAAGTGCTAAAAAGTTATATACTATAGTATATAACAGTATATAACATAGAATAGGAGTGTTTATTGTGAGCAGAGTATATAACTTTTCGGCAGGTCCTTCAATGCTGCCTGTTGAGGTGCTTGAAAGAGCGCAGAGAGAAATGCTGGACTGCAACGGCAGCGGACAGTCGGTCATGGAGATGAGCCACCGTTCAAAGGAATATCAGGCTATCATTGACGAGGCAGAGGCACTTTTGAGAGAAATAATGGAGATTCCCGATAACTATAAGGTGCTGTTTTTGCAGGGCGGTGCGTCAACACAGTTCGCGATGATTCCGCTTAACCTTGCCAAAAACAAAAAGGCTGACTATGTCACAACGGGTCAGTGGTCAAAGAAGGCAAAGGCGGAGGCGTCAAGATATATTGAGGTGAATGAGGTTGCGTCAAGTGCCGACAAGACCTTTAACTATATCCCGAAGCTTGACCGCAGCATGTTCTCGTCTGACGCGGATTATGTTCATATTACATACAATAACACAATC
>CAKSIW010000113.1 GCA_934463175.1 uncultured Clostridia bacterium
GCGATAAGGTTTGTGCGCTGCTCGGCGGGGGCGGCTATGCCGAATATGTAAATGTTAAATATGATATGCTTATGCCTGTACCCGAAAACTGCTCAATGATTGAAGCCGCTGCTATCCCCGAGGCATTTGCTACCGCATACTTAAACCTTTTCCACGAAGGGAAAATCAAAGAGGACAACCGTATTTTGCGTGAAATCAAAAAGCGGATAAAGAAACTGACGGAGGCTGTTAAACGCACGCTGCCCGCCGTTGCGGAAACGCTTGAAAAGTTACGCAGTACAATGATTCATTGCAGATATGTCATAATTTTGCGGATAGGTGGAAAACCGCCAAGACAGCAGAAGCCGCAAGGCTGGAAATTCATTGTGATGATTATTCTGCAATTATTGCCGAATTAAAATCAAAAATCAGCGAGCGCAAGCAGAAACAGGACGAAAAAGCAAAAACGCCGCCGATTAAGATTTTCAGACATAAGGAATTAACGCAAACTATCAATGAACTGTCGGAACAAATTGAGGAATTGCGTACAAGGAAAAACACAGTTTTAGCAAACCTCAATACAAAGGATATTCAGACGGTCAAGACTAAAATTGCTGATATTCAAAAAGCCGTTCCCGTTATGGAAAGACACTCAAACAAAAGCAAAACAAGGCTTGACAGCGCTCAAAGGGAATATTCCGAGTTAAAGGAACAGGCACAGGAACTTGATACGGAAGAATTACAAAATTTGCGTTATGACATCAGACCACAGACTGAAAGTGAAACAATATCCAAACTGCAAAAAATTTACGACAACTCATTTTCAAGAGAAATCTTTAATACTGCAAAATCCGAAACTGATAAAGCCATAGGCGAAGCGGACAGGTATTCCGTACGCAAACGGCTTGAAAATTACAGAAACAAGAAAAGTGTGCAAAAATCCGAAAATATCCACCGTAGACAAGAAAAAGAAAACGAACGGTAGATGTAAAAGACAAGATGTAGTTGAACAAATAGACAGTTAAAAACACCGTAAAATCAACACTTTTTAAGGCGGTTTTGAGCAAGGTAATACCCTAAACTTAAACCGTCCGAAAATGACTTCTATTTACTCAATCCTTTAGTAATATTATATGTCATCAATAGGGTATTGCGAAGGCGAAAATCCGGTTTGCTTTTTGAACACGTTTGAAAAGTAATAGGTGTTGGAAAAACCGCACATTTCTGCAATTTCCGAAACTGACCGATGGTTTGTGGCAAGCAGTTCTTTGGCGTAATCAATCCGCATCTTTGTCACAAACCTCACCGGTGACATTTTAAATGTCTTTTTGAACAATTCGCTGAAATATGCATATTCCAGTCCGGTAGCACGGCAAAGCTCCTTGTAGTTAAAATCCGGGTTTTTATAATTTTTCATAATGTATTCGTGTGCCTTTTGCATATGTTCTTTCTGTATTCCGGATAAATAAAAATGCTGCTGTTTTTGGAACGACGATATAATATCATAAAATATCATCATTGAAGATGCATAATATCCGATACCTTTTTTCTGCCATGTGTCGAATAGTTTTATAAATTTGTCTTTCAAGTTTTCGTTGTTAAGCAGCCCCATTGCATGCTCCGGCATTGGAGAATCGGTGTCAAAGTAGACATCAATGCAGGAGACATATTCGGAAAGATGCTGCACAATATACCTGCCGCGCGACTGTCCTTTGGGCATATAACGTATAGAATTGGCACAGTCATGAATTTCAACGCCATCGACAATAGTGGTGTTCTTCCCTGATAAATAAAACACAATTTCGTAGGTCTTGAAAAAATTCCCGTATTCTTTGGTACTTAACAGTTTTGAATAACCGCTGTATTTTTCGACAGAATAAATTTTATTTATATGGATTGTTTCACAGTCAAACAAATTCATAAAATACCACCTCAAAAATCCTCTTTAGTGCAATTATAACATATTGCTTTATTTTTTGCAAGACACAAAAACACCATAACAAATTATAAAACCATAACGATTTCTATTTACTCTTAAACGGTTTTTGATATAATAGAAGCGAACGGAGGTAGACTATGCAAGCTACAATATTTGATATACAGAGAAATTCTTTTGTTGATGGTCCGGGCATAAGGACAACGGTATTTTTTAAAGGATGTAACCTGCACTGTAAATGGTGTCATAATCCCGAAAGTCAGTCTGCACAAAAGCAAGTGATGTATTATAAGGATAAATGTATCGGCTGTGGAAAATGCGCCGAGGTTTGTCCTAATCAATTAAAAAGATGTGATTTTTGCGGCAAATGTGAGATTTACTGCCCTGCCGACGCAAGAAAAATATGCGGCAAGGAATACAGTGCCGATGAGGTTTTCAATGAAATTGCAAAGGATAAAATGTTTTACGAAAACTCCGGCGGCGGTGCGACCTTTTCCGGCGGCGAATGTATGCTGCAAACAGATTTTTTGTGTGAAATTCTGAAAAAATGCCGTGAAAACGGTATACATACGGCAATCGATACTGCCGGAAATGTTCCGTGGGAATATTTTGAAAAAGTTCTTCCGTATACCGACATGTTTTTATATGACGTAAAGGCGTTTTCAGAGGATTTGCATAAACAGGGAACGGGTGTTTCAAATAAATTAATTCTTGAAAATCTGCTTCGCCTTTCGGGTAAATGCGATATTATTATCAGAATTCCTATTGTAGGCGGTTTTAACGATGACAAAGCAGAACTTGAAAAAATTGCGGAATTTTTGAAAAAGATAAAATGTATTAAAAAAGAGTCTTTGCCATATCACAGCATGGGCGAGCATAAATATGACGCACTCGGAATAAAAAACAAAAAATACAGTGCGCCTTGTAATGATAAAATGAAAGAAATAAAGGAAATATTGGAGGATTAGAAACATGAAATTAAGGTCACAAAATATAATTGTTACAGGCGGCGGAAGCGGCATAGGCAAAGCTGTTGCAAAAAGGCTTGCAGAAGAAAATATTAAGGTTATAATTTGCGGAAGAAATCAAGAAAAATTAGAGAAATCAAAAGAAGATATTAATTTAAATAATGTTTTTACAATGACATGGGATATATCGGATATATCAGCATTTAATATAAAAACAAATCAAGCGGAGGAGCTTATCGGCGGTAAAATCGGCGGTTTTGTAAATGCCGCTGCCATAGGAAGTTCACAATGCACAAAGCGCGGATATGAGCCGTGGGATATAACCGAAGAAGAGTGGGATTGTATGTCCGACATAAATTTTAAAGCCGCTTTTTTTACAATGCGGAACGAAATAGATTATATGCTTAAAAATCACATTTGCGGAAACATACTGAATATTGCTTCCAATGCGGCATGTATGGACATAACAGGTTCTTACGGCGCGGCAAAACTAAGCATTGTAAAATGGACAAGGGCATTTGCAAAGCGATATGGACATAACGGAATAATTATAAACGGAATAGCTCCCGGTGCTACATACACGCCAATGATAAGTGACTATGCTCATGACATTAGCCAGAAATACGAGCGACACGCAATAGGAAGATTTATTCGCGCGGAAGAAATTGCAGAACTGGCATATTATCTCATGAGCGATTACGGTGAAATTATATGCGGGCATACCGTTGTGGCAGATGGCGGAGACAATGCCGCAACTTTATAAAAATATTTAAAGATTATAAATAATTAAAAAGTGAGGAATTGACATGAATCAAAGAATTAAAAAACTTACGGAACTTACATTGAATGGAGATATGTATGTTTCTCCGGTGAAAACGGAGTTTGACAGGAAGGATTTATTCCTTTCAAAAACGGACAGAGAGGTCAAACGTCTTTGCGAATATATCAAAAATCAGCAGCCGAAGCTGAGTGAATATTCAAAAATGACAGGATTTTTCAGATGTGACGGCAGCGTTGTCGGTGATGCGTTTACGCGCGTAGGGCATAAGGCAACGGAGGAAGCTATGAATAATTTTTATTTAAAACCGATTGATAACCTTTCGACTATGGAATGGCAGCACGCCACCGCAGATTATAAAAAGATATTATCCAAAGGAATCAGCGGAATCATTGCTGACATTGATGTATCTCTTAAAACACACAAAAACAAAGATGAGATTTTCTTTTTAACCGGTCTGAAGAAAGTTGCCGCCGCGCTGATAGAATGGGCACACAAGTGCTCCGAAATGGCTCTTAAATTTTCGGAAGCCGTTGAAAATTCCGAATATAAATCCAACCTAAAAAAACTGTCAAAGGCACTTTGTAATGTCCCGGAAAATAAACCACAAAACTTTTATGAGGCAATTTTGACCATCTATTTGTGCTTTAGTGCAGACCCCGACAGCTTAGGAACGCTGGATCGGTATTTAACGCCGTTTTATCGGTCTGACATACAAGCCGGCACTCTCACCAGGGATGAAGCCAAAGAATATCTTCAGGAGTTATTTCTGATGGTGCAGGCGGCCACCTCCACAGAATCCGATCATTTTACACGCGGCGGAGAATCTCATTTCTGTATTGGCGGATATTTACCAAACGGCGAAGATGGATTTAACGAAGTATCGGCGCTGATCGTGGAAAGCCTTATGGAATTGCCGACCTATATTCCGGAAATCACGCTTAGATGGACAAGCAAAACGCCGCATGAGGT
>CAKSIW010000114.1 GCA_934463175.1 uncultured Clostridia bacterium
TCTTTCGTACTGATTTAAGTATATCAGATTCATTAAAAACTGTCCGAAAAAGTGTCTTAATTTATGAGACCATTATACAGTTCCAAATTGTCACGACCATACATAAGGATGTCACAGACCGGCTCATGCAGATTGATCCGACGCTCGCCAAGCAGGCGCGGCAGGTGCTGGACGTCAATAAGTCCGAGCGACATATCCGGGGCGGGTTGGCGACGCGGGAAAAATACAGACATATGGCATGAATGATACCGTTTTCTGACCGAAGAGACAGGTCGGGAAACGGTATTTTGCGTAAAAGGTGTATTGCTTAAGTGGTGGCGAAATGGCATAATGAATAAAATTGAATTTGAAACAAAAATACGAGAAAAAATCTCAAATATATCTTGCAAATAAATAAAAAGTGGATATAATAAAGATAACGGGAGGTTAAAACATTATGCTATGCCAGTTCACAGTTAAAAATTTTAAGAGTATAAGAGATGAAGTGACGTTTGATATGCAAGCCGCTGCAATATCGGAACATGAAGACAGAGTAATTGTAGACAAAGATGGCGAAAAATATCTTCCGGTTTCTGCTGTATATGGACCGAATGGCGGAGGAAAATCAAATGTTTTAGCAGCATTGCATATATTGGCAGCAAAAATTTTACGTCCTCTTTTTGCCACAGAGGATAGCGGCGATAGAGTGATGCTCCAGAAGAAAATAATTGTTGAACCATTTGCGTTTTCAGAGAGCAAGAATGAACCCACAGAATTTGAATTATTCTTTCGGACAGACGGCTCAGAGTACAGATATATACTGCATGTGAAGAGAGATATTGTTTTGTATGAGAGCCTGGACAGGGTGAAGCTTGAGACTGGACGGCGGTCAGTTCTTTTCACTAGAGATGAGAAGGGTATTGTTTTGAAAGGCGCTTTTGCGAAGCTGAAGGTTAGTGCTGATTTATCCAAGACCCTTACGTTACTTTCCTATTTGGGAATTGCCTACAAGGGAAATGCGGTGGTCAAGGATGTGTTGAACTGGTTTGAGTATGGAATAGAATTCCTGAACTATGGAAATCCGATACAGGAGCTTAGAATGGCCGTGTCTACATCGACAGAAGTAAAGCAACTGATGCTTGATATGATTCAGGAGATGGACTTAGACATAGTAGATTTCAGAGTGGAAGAAAAAGAGAATGATAGAATAGAAATCTTTACAAAGCATTGCGTAGATGATGTGGAAACAGAGATCAATTTGTCGGATGAATCCAGCGGGACAAAGAAGCTATTTGGCTTACTACCATTTATTGCGGAAAGTTTGCTTGCTGGAACGGTACTTGTAATTGATGAGCTGGATGCAAAAATCCATCCTGTATTACTGCGTCACATTATAATGATGTTCAATGATATGAATATCAATAGACATAAAGCACAGTTGATTTTTACATCGCATGATTTGTCAACTATGAAGAGCGAAGTGTTTCGTAGAGATGAAATTTGGTTCGTTGCGAAAGGTAATGCGCAGAACTCAAAGCTTTACTCCTTAGTAGAGTTCAAAAATGAAAAAGGGGAATCTGTCAGAAAGGATGCCAAATTCGACAAGCAATATCTGGAAGGTAAATACGGCGCCGATCCGTACCTCAGAAGAATTATAGATTGGGGGAAAGTGAATGCCTAAAAAAGCCGGAATGCAGAAAAAATCGAGCAAGCTCGATTGGAAGAAAAAGCGTCGTCAGGAATATTTGGAGATGAAGCAGTATAGATACTATATTTTCTGTGAAGGTCAGCAGACGGAACCACAGTATTTTGCAGGCTTCAAGGAAATGATAGAAGAAAATCCAATTTATAAGGATATGGTATTAATTGAGATTGAACCCTGTCAGGCAGAAACTATGCGTGTAATTGGAATGGCAGAGGACTATGTAAGGAAGAACAAAATTCAAAAGGGACAAGTCTGGTGCGTATACGATAAGGACAGCTTTCCTGCGGAGCATTTCAATGGTGTTGAGGAACGGGCAAATAATCTGAATAAGATCAATCCGGATTTACAATACCATGCGGCATGGAGTAATGAATGTATTGAGTTTTGGTTCTTGCTTCATTTTGCGTATTATACAGCGAATAACCATCGGACGGAGTACATTTCTTTTTTGAATGATAAGTTTAAGGAACTCGGAGTCGGAAAGTATCAGAAAAACATGAGCGATATTTTTGCGACTTTGATGGAATATGGCAATCCTAAGTTGGCGATTCGATATGCAAAGAGAATTATTAAAGACGGAGAAGGTAGGACACCGACAGAAATTGCTCCGGGAACAAAAGTGTATGAGTTGGTGGAGGAACTGGCGAGGTATTTACCGGAGGAAATACAGATATAATTTGAGATAAGTAAATGGAGGTAATAATGTGAGAAAATTGGGAAATCGTAAAGTGAGTGTTCAACGAATGAATAAAAGAGAGAAGAATGCTAAAGCTTGGAGACTGACGTCGCTATATATAGGAATGGTGGCTGGTATAACAGCTTACTTTTCGCTGATATTGAATTTTCTTAAGCTAATTAAGGTAAGTGATATGGTTACTAATACTATAAGCATGATTATGGCAGCTTTGGTTTTGATATTAGTGTTTTTTTCCAGAAACTATAAAGTGATTGATAAAATACATAATAAGAAATTATTGGAAAGTATATTAGATGCATTGAGTATGGTGGGGATTTTGGGCTTTCCTGTGGAAAAAATATCAAATATAATACCTCTGGAGAATCAGTTGTGGAGCGACATTATGCCACTTATATTTTTGGTTGTAATACTTATGGTTATTCCTATAAGCGTTATATTATTGGCTGTGAAAAGGAGGGACTGGATACACAATGTAGATTAAAATAGTAGCACGAAGGAAAATGAAAAACTGACTTGGGTGGATAAGTTTATTATAAAAGAATTATATGCACCTTATGTAATAGAAAAAATGATGAATATTATGAAGATTTAAGATAAAAGTATAATCTATAATGAAAATATTTTAAATAGAATTTCACTTCCGTTTGAGTTCCTTACTATTTTTTGGAGATTCTTAAATAAAAGTCAAAAGAATGTTAAAATATAATACAAGAAAGGAAGGAACTTAAATGAAGGAAGAAGAATTAAATGAAAAACTTGAAAAGATTCAAAAAATAAAGACAGAAACGAATACTCTCGAACTGAAAAGTGCAAAGAAAGCTTGTTCACAGCATTTGTAAGATCTCCGTTTTCAAGCCTTTCAATTCAAAATAATGGTGAATTACCATTTTTAAAGGGCAGGATTGTAAAGAAAATGGGAGTTTATGATCCGAAGTAATCTTTTAGTATTTTGCAAAACGCCGCGTACAAGAAAAGAAATATGTGAATATTTAGGATTGACGTCCGTTACTTATGCCATCCAGACATATGTAATGCCATTGGTGGAAAGTGGAAAGATGAAAATGACGAATCCTGAAAAGCCCAAGAGTTCAAAGCAGTTATTTTACAGCGAGTAATAGAATGTTGTCCTAGCTGTGTTATATAGATATGGCATGAATGATACCGTTTTCTGACCGGAGTGATAGGTCGGGAAACGGTATTTGCGTAAAATATAATAGAAAAAACATAGGAAGAACTGACTGCATATAGATTGTGGCCAGTTTTTTATGTATACAGATATTTATAAATTGACACTGACAAAGGAGAAAGGGAAAATGGCGCGCTATGGGTATATTCGGGTATCTGCAAAGGATCAAAATCCGGACAGACAATTTTGGGCAATGCAGGAGGAACAAATAGATAAAAAGAATATCTTTATGGATAAGATGTCGGGAAAAAGCTTTGCACGACCTCAATACCTGCGGTTGCTGAAACAGTTGAAGAGGGGGGATGTGATTATCATTAAAAGTATCGACCGATTGGGAAGGGACTATGAGGAGATACTGAAACAGTGGAGTAAGATTACAAAAGAGATAGGTGCAGATATTCAGGTTATAGACATGCCCTTGCTCAATACAAACACTTCGCACGGTGACTTAACGGGCGTGTTGATTGCAGACTTGGTGCTTCAGATTTTGGCATATGTAGCAGAAACCGAAAGAACATTTATCAGGCAGCGACAAGCGGAAGGCATTGCGGCGGCAAAGCAGAAAGGGATTCAGTTTGGATGTAGAAAAAAAGAAGTGCCAACGGAATTTGAGGAGTACTACCGGCTATGGCGTGAGGGCAAAATATCCCTGCGTAAGGCTTCTGAAATTTTGGGAATGAATTATTCTACATTTTATCGGAGATGTATGGAGCAAAAAAATATGGAAATTTGTTCCAAATTGTAGACAACATGAAACAATCAATAAATAGAACTATATTATGCAAATTTCTGAAAAAAGCAATCACGAATTTATTATATCTGAGGTGTTTCAAAAAGTCTACTTTTTGAAACATCTCAAATTATTATACGCTACAAAATTGCATCATAATCTGGAGAGATATAATGAGCCAATTACAAAAACGAAATAATCTAAATTGCAGAAAGATCACGTTTGAGAAAGGAGCACAGGAGATGACCGGCTACCCGTCTATAGATAAACCGTGGCAAAAATATTACAGCGAGGAGGCGTTAAAC
>CAKSIW010000115.1 GCA_934463175.1 uncultured Clostridia bacterium
CCTAAAGATACTCACGTTGGAGAGTTAGATATTTCATGGACGAAAGATTTCTTACCGCCTCAATTTCTAACCCGATATGATTATGACTTATTATACTACTTAAAAGATGTTATTGTCAAGTTCCGCCGAACCGCATCCGGGCGTGAAGATTTTACTGCTCATACGGTTGCAGAAGAAATTGTATTGTATGCCATCATGGAAGAATCGAATTTTCTCATGGAGAGTATTGCCGCACAGCTGCCCGGCGACAATGACGATTGGGATAATTGGGTATTTGATATTTTTGACGATATGGATGTTGTTACATATTTGTACTCCGATATTTATATTGATGAAAGTAACCCATATCATTTCAATCACTGGCAAGAAAATCAGTTCTATTGCAATGATTGATGTTTTTTGATTGAGTTTTGCGGTGTGGAAAAATACAATCGTCACAGGATAATGCCGCAGACAAAAAAGAAACCCCGAAAACCCTGATTTTTTTCAAGGCCTTCGGGGATTTTTCTGTTTATTCCCACTCGGCAAAGTTTTCTTAATATTAAATTTGTTTGTTTAGTGTTTTATCTTTTTATTTGCGTATTTTCTTTGTATTCTATCTACTATTTCTCGCTTGCAGAGTTTTTAGTATCAAAATAGTATCAAGACAATTAATTCAAATCAGCTCTGTCACTAACGAAAGTATCCGTTTTTTAATATCACTATTTTTGATTGAATTTGCACAATATCTTGTCGCTCTGGTTTCTCTGCCTGTTCTGATGCTTTTTTTATAGACAATAAAGTTGCTCATTTTATCACTTACAGCAACAACATCATATCTGTATTCTTTTCCATCTGAAATAATTACCACATCTCCATTCTCATTTGCGGTGCAGTCCCCTTTTAAAGAAAGTTGCTCCAACGCACGCCGCATTTCCAAAGCCGTTTGATATCGATTTTCGGGATTTGTTGATATCGCCTTATTTATTATTCTTCGTATCTTTCTAGGGACAAACGGTTGATACTTACTGTCTGTAACTATTTTTCCATCTAATATCGAGCACCTAAAATCATCTATATTCGCAAAAAAATCACTTTTCAATTCTGCAATACCATTTATAAGTCTAAAAGCAGTCAGTCCCAATTGATATATATCAGTTCTGGCATCATAGATATTATTTTCAATTGTTTCCGGTGAAGTATGTGGCAAATAACATTGTCTTGGTTTAACAGCAGTATGGCTTGGAGAATAGCAGGTGATTCCATAATCCGAGATAATATATTCGCCGTTATCTCCAATTAATATATTATTGGGTTTTATATCACAATGATAATAGCCACTTTCGTGTAGATACTCCAATCCTCTTAAAACATCTATCAAGCATTTTATCGCTGTTTTTGTGTTTAAAAAATTTCTACTGTTAAGTTTGGATATAACCGAACCATTTCTATAGAAAGGCATAGCTATTGCAACTACAAAATTGTTAGCTTCTCCATATTGTATTACATCGGCATATTTAATATTTACGACATTCGTATGTTGCAATCTGTTTCCTATTTTCGCTTCAAGCAATCTTTCATCTATTGTAGTATCTTTCTTTGGCAGCAGTTTTAATGCGCAATAATTATTAACTGATTCATCATTCGCTAACCATACTTCTCCAAAATTTCCACCACCAATATACTTTATAAGTGTGTATTTGTATATTTGTTCATTTGCCCTATAAATCATTGTATAATCCCTCTATACGCAACCAAAATAGCATCGGCGATTGTATTGTTCCAATACTTTTCGGTTCTTCCTACTCTTTGTTCTGCGTATTCTTTTGCCTTTGTCGAAGATGAACATATTTGAGAATTTAGTTTTTTCTCAACAGGAATATTATGCTCTTTGGCACAAAGCAAAAAAATTGCATCCATATATGTAGTTTCTCTTTTTGTTAAATTTTCAGTTCCGTTAAATTCATTGACTTTTATTAAAATTTTTTCTATTCCGGTATTTATTCGTAAAATACGATCTATCTCACTTTTTACCCAATATAGCTTCTCTTCTATACTGCCAATTGATGCAGGATATTTAAGGCGATTTTCAGTATCTTTATTAACGAATATAATCTTATCATCTTCCGACTTGCATAAAACTGCAAATCGGATTTCTTGTGCTGACGCACGCAATCCCAACACACTCAATTTTCATTCCCTCCTATTTCACAAACCTTATCTGCAAATTCAATTTCAAAATCTGCTTACCGTCAACTTCCTCAATTACGCCAAAATGATGTTTGGATTTACTCGGTGTATCAAACTTTGTGTTATTATACAGATATTCTCTAAACTCATTTCTGTTGTATATGTGATAGCAGAGAACATCTCCGTCCTCTTTCACGATTATGTAACCGCCTGTTGCTTCATAATTTCCGCTCCACGGGCTTGCGGGCATCATACCGAGGGCAATATTTGTCATAAGTTCTTTTATCTTATAAGCATAGAAAACATCTTTGTTTTCATCACTAACTTTACAACTGTTATTGACAACGCATAAGCCTGTCAACTCTTTAACTTTGTTTGCCTTGCCCCTATAAAAATTCTCGAGCATTTCACCGATTATCAATGACATATTTGTATCAACCAACATCATATTTGAATTGAATACATCGTTATCGGCTTTTACAAACGAAACACTAACACCCAAAGAATCCAAATATTCAAACTTATCTTTAAATTTTTTGAAACCGTGGAATGTATCTTTTTCCGACTCTGTCAAAGTGTGCCCACTCAATTCATAAATAAAGTTTGTTGCGCCCGAGGCATTAAATAATGTTGAGGGACTTCCAAGCTGTGATTTTATACTGAAACCGAGTGTAGGCTCACTTCCTGTTTGAGCATCGTGTACCACAAGTATAATGTCTGATTTATCGGACGACTTTGCTTTTGGAGTATTACATTTAAGTTTGCTGATAAATCCGTCAAGTGCGGGGATTTCAAATGCTCCGTCTTTTGTTTTTACCGCTTTGATTGAATTAAGTAACAATTCCGCATTATCCTTAAAATCCGAAATAGAAATTGTTGCGATTTCGGCACCCGTACTTTCGGAAATTACTTTAATACTTCCGTTTCTTATATATTTTTGATTATCGTCCTTTTGCTTTCTGATAATCTGCAAAATATCATAATAAATTGTGGGTATTTTATTTGTATCGGCATCAGCGGCGTATAACCTACCGTCGGCTGCCAACTTAAACAATGTATATAATTCGCTCCATTCGCCTTTATTGCCTTTCATCTTTATGTTCCTCCAACTGTTTTAAACATTTTTTCATAAACTTTGCCATTTCCTCGACCGCAGGAATTGTAACCGCATTTCCGAACTGCTTATATTGCTGTGCTTTTCCAACTCCGTCCGGGAATGAAAATGTATCTTCGCCGTCCTTATTCATAAATCCGTAATTGATAAACCCTTGCAGTTTTCCCCATTCACGAGGTGTCATAACCCTTATACCCTTATCGTTGAGGGGAGTCTTTCTCAACGGAAGTTTCATTCCGGCAATTCCCTCACGCATATCGATTACAAGATTTCTTTCTTTTCCGGAACCTCCGGTTGCAAGCAATGCATTTGATACCGGACTTTCTATTTCGGGTAAATTAACTATTTTATATCCGAAGCCGTTTCCTTTCGATTCGTGTCTTGCTTTATGGCGTTCCAATGTTTCGACATATCCGGAAGCCAGGAAAAACTCCGGCTCGGCATTCATTTCAAGCAAATCATTCAAATCGTCGTAAATTTTCTTTGTGCGTTTTTCCGGCAGAGTGTTCGGTAAATTGTCTACCTCATCGCCCCAAAATTCTCTGTCAAATCCCATAATATAAACACGAGGTCTGTTCTGCGGAACACCGAAATTCCTCGAATTTCTTACAAAGGTTTTGGCATTGTATTTAATTTTACCGTTTTCCGATTGCACACCGATAACTTTATAATTCAATTCCTCCGCAAGTGTCCTTATTATAGTGTCAAATGTTTCGCCTTTGTTGTGTGTAATTAAATTATCAACATTTTCAAGCATAAACGCTTTCGGTCTTGTCCTTTTAATCATATCGGCAATATCAAAGAACAAAGTACCTCTTGTCTTATCGTGAAAGCCCAACTGCTTCCCGGCTCTGCTGAATGCCTGGCAAGGGAAACCCGCCAATAATATATCATAATTCGTATTCTCAACTTTTTGCTTAAATTCTTCCGAGGTTATATCATTTTGAGGGTTATCACCGTATAAATGCTCGTATGTCATACACGCATACTTATCTATCTCAGCCGACAAAATATTTTTAAAACCTCCGGCAAGCTCATATCCTCGCCGTATTCCGCCGATACCGGCACATAAATCTATCATTTTATACATCATCGCAATTCTCCTCTTACTGCTTTTTCAATTATATCGGCACAACCGCCGGCGTTTTTCTTGATTTCTTTACCCCAAAACCTTAAAACCGTCCAACCTTGTTTTTGCAATTCCTCCGTAACTTCTTTGTCACGCTCCATATTG
>CAKSIW010000116.1 GCA_934463175.1 uncultured Clostridia bacterium
GCATTAAGCATTTTGTAATACATTGTTTCATAATATCCCTCGACAAGCTTCACTACTTTTCCCATTTTACATTTCTCATTTTATTTCTCTTGCCGCACACAAGGTATGAATGAAGTCGTGTTTTGCGATTATCTGCGCAGGAAAAATTCTGACCTGTCGTTTTTGCAGGGTGAAGCAAGGCTTTGTGCCTTGCAAGTCCCGAAAAGGCGTCAGGGCGGGATTTTGACAAGCAGAGAACGCAAGGACATGACTTCGTTTATACCTACAATAAAAAAGTGCGCAGCATTGAGCTACGCACCGAAAAACACATAGCTCCGATCAATGCTGCTAGACACTTTAAATATCCAAAACAAAGACACAACGTCAGTATAGATATACGACCAAAGCTTGCGTTTTTGCCAAACGCAAACCAACATTGTGTCTATTAAATTTGTATACAAAAATGAACGTAAGCATTTCAAGTAATGCTTAATGAACATTTAAAGTATCTAGCGTATCTATTTTAACATACATTGAGAAAAAAATCAAGAGGCAAATTGGAAAAATTTGAGAAAACGCGCCTTGTTATTGGTTATGATGTCGGATTTTGCGAAGAACACGGATTTTTGACGTGAACCGTGCGCACGAATTAATCAATTTCCATAATGTGCGCACGGTTCAGCACAGCAAAGCCGCTGATTGCGGCTTTAATCTGTGAGTGCGTCAAAAATTCCTTGTTCGAGCAAAGCGATTCCGACACATGACTAATGACGGCGCGCAGGGGGTTTGGGGGCGATGCCCCCATAAAAAAAGAGGCATGAGGCACCTCTTCGTAAAAAGGGCATGGGAAATCTCCCGCTAAAAATGGGTTTGGGAAATCCTTCACATAAAGAAGAAAGCTTTTAAAGGGGGGCTGTGGGGGCATCGCCCCCATAAAAAAGGTTTGGAAACAGAGTTTCCATAAAAGACCTTGCGCGGAGTGCCGCAAACCTCTCAAAGCAAAGCCTTGAAAAATGGGGGTTTAGGGGCGGCACCCCACAGAAAAAAGAAGTTTTTTAAAAAGAGGTTGTGAGGAACCGCCTCGTAAAAAGGGCATGGGGAAATCTCCCGCTAAAAATGGGTTTGGGAAATCCTTCACATAAAGAAGAAAGCTTTTAAAAGGGGGCTGTGGAGGCATCGCCCCCATAAGAGAGGGACATGGGGGAAACCTCCCCCATCAATATCCAAATGTCCCTTCAAGCGACTCGTCATCATTCACCCATTCTTCAACGGGAATGACGATATATTCCGTTTTGCTGCGGCGCACAACAACGTCTTTAATTCCTGCATTGATAATCAGCCTTTTGCACATCGAACAGCTTGAAGTGTTTGCAACAAGCTCTCCCGTTCTGCACTCGCGTCCGACAAGATACAGCGTGGACTCAAGCATATCGCGCCTTTGCGCGCTGATGATGCAGTTAGCCTCGGCGTGAACGCTGCGGCACAGCTCATATCTCTCGCCACGCGGAATTGCAAGCTTTTCTCTGACACAAACTCCAATGTCGCTGCAATTTTTTCTGCCTCTCGGCGCGCCCGAATATCCCGTCGAAACAATCTCGTCATTCTTAACAATGATAGCCCCGAAATTCCGCCTCAGACACGTTCCGCGCTCAATCACCGTTTCTGCAATATCAAGATAATAATTGTGCTTGTCAACTCTGTTTTCCGCCATATGTAAAATCTCCTTCCGAACTTGCTTATGATTGAATTATACAACAATTCAAAATAATTTTCAATAGTTTGTATTGACTTTCCGACAAAATATAGGTAAAATAAAGATATATACATTATATACATACAGCCGAGAGGGATTTTGATATATGAAAAAATTTGAAAGCCGCAGTGAGGCGGAAACCGTGAAAATCGCACGCGAATTTGCAGGAGAACTGAAACCGGGCGATATTGTTGCGCTCCGCGGCGAGCTTGGCGCAGGAAAAACCGCTTTTGTGAAGGGCGTGGCGGAGGCACTCGGTTCGGATTGCGCGGTGAGCAGCCCGACCTTCACGATTGTGAATGAATATCCGGGGGAAATAACGCTCTATCATTTTGACGCATATCGGCTTGAAGGCGTCGGAGCGGACAGCCTCGACTGGCTTGATGATTATTTTTTCGGCGACGGTGTCTGCTTAATCGAGTGGGCGGAAAACATCGAAAATGTCCTGCCCGACGGATATATTGAGGTCCGCATTACAAAAAATCCCGCGCTTGGCGATGACTACAGAGAGGTGACGGTATGCTGATATTCGGCATTGATACATGCTGCATGGCGGCAACCGCGGCACTTGTCGGTGACCGCGTTATGCTTGCGCAGACGGTTATAAATCACAAAAAAACACATTCACAGAAAATGATGCCGCAGATTGAGAGTATGTTTGCGCTTTCGGAGACTTCTCCCGACGAAATCGACGCATTTGCGGCGGCGGTGGGTCCCGGCTCATTCACAGGTGTCAGAATCGGAGTGGCAACCGCAAAGGCAATGGCGCAGGCGGCGGACAAGCCGTGCATCGCGGTTTCAACCCTTGAAGCACTGGCATATCCTTCAAAGTATTTTGACGGAATCATATCGCCGATTCTCGACGCAAGACGCAGTCAGGTCTATAACGCGCTGTTCGAGGGCGGAAAGGGCGGCATGACGCGGCTTTGCGCCGACCGTGCGCTGACGATTGAGGAGCTTTTCGGAGAGCTTGCCGCAGACGGGCGCGACGTGCTGTTCATGGGCGACGGGGTTTTGGCATATCGGGACGAAATCCGCGCGGCACTCGGCAAAAGAGCATATTTCACGCCGCGCGTGACGGGTATGAACCTTGGCGGCGCGGTTGCGGAAATCGGATTTGAAAAATTTGAAAAGGGCGAGACGGTCCACTATTCCAAGCTTGTTCCGCAGTATGTCCGCCTTTCTCAGGCGGAGCGCGACAAGCAGGCGGCGGACGCGATGAAAAACAAACAAATCGGAGGTTAAGATGAAAAAGGGTATTTCGTTATTTTTGGCGTTTATTGTGATTCTGTGCACGGCAGCTCCCGTGTTTGCGGACGGCGAGCCTTCTCTGAGCGCGGAGGCGGCGATTCTGATTGACGCGTCATGCGGAAATGTTCTGTTTGAGAAAAAGTCGGAGCAGATGATGTTTCCTGCGTCAACCACAAAGATAATGACCGCGCTTGTCGCACTGGAGGCGGTGAAGAACAAGGAAATCAGCCTTGACCAGCCGCTCACCCTGAGCGAGGACGCAAACGCAACCCTTGCCGCAGACGGCAGCAGCATAGGTCTGAAGGTCGGCGAGGAAATGCGCCTTGAGAACCTCCTTCAGGGTCTGCTCATTGCGTCGGGAAATGACGCGGCTGTGTGCATTGCGGAAGGTGTTTCGGGGTCAATCGGGGCATTTGTGGAAAGAATGAACAAGAAGGCTGAGGAGCTGAAACTGAAAAACACCCACTTTGAAAATCCTCACGGTTTGCAGGCGGATAAGCACTATACAACCGCGGCGGATTTGGCAAAAATCGCACGCGAGGCAATGAAAAATGAGACATTCCGCGGCATTGTGGAATGTGCGCATATATATCTGCCCGAGACAAACATGTCTGACAAGAGATATTTCATCAACACAAACAACCTTGTTTCGAGAATGAGGTATCCGTATTATTTCTATGACAAAGCAACGGGAATCAAAACAGGGTCAACGACCGAGGCGGGCTATTGCCTTGTATCCTCCGCGGAGGATAACGGAAAGTCGGTCATTGCGGTTGTGCTGAAGGCAAAGGATCTCGCGGCGTCGCATAATGAGTCGAAGGCACTTCTGCAATATGGTCTGACAGCATTTTCAAGCAAGAGACTGGCGCAGAAGGACGATATTTTCGGGGAAGCCGCAGTCAAGCAGGCGGCGGACGGCACGGATCATATTCTGCTTTCGGCGGAAAGGAATCTTGAGGTGTTGTTTCCGAAGAACGGCGACGAGGAAAAGCTTGAGGTTGTGACGGATATTCCCGAGAAGGTATATGCGCCCGTAAAACAGGGTCAGGTCATCGGACATGCAAAGTTCACTTATGACGGCAAAGAGCTTGGGACGGTCAACCTTGTGTCTCAGGTGGAGATAAAACGGCATTTTCTGGGATTTCTGATGTCTTTCGGAGAATGGCTGTGGGGCTTCAGAACGGTGAAGATTGTTGCGTTCACTGTGCTGTTTGCTGCATTGGCGTTTGTTGTGCTGGTTGCGGTCGGCTTGGTTCGCGCTGTCAAGAAGAGTAAACGCAAAAAGCGCAGAACAAGCAGCTATCGTCCGCCGCGCTACTAAAAATTATTTCTTATGGGGGCATCGCCCCCACACCCCCTGCGCGCCGCTGTCAGACTTGTGTCGGATTAATTGCTCGAACAAAGAATTTTGAGCAGCGCGAACAGGGCTCCCAAAAAGCGGAGGCGTTGCCGACGCTTTTTGGGAAAGAGGAGCAGCCAAGCTCAAAGTGATGTCCGACC
>CAKSIW010000117.1 GCA_934463175.1 uncultured Clostridia bacterium
GTTCTCGTCTGACGCGGATTATGTTCATATTACATACAATAACACAATCTACGGAACAAGATACACAAGCGTTCCCGACACGGGAAACAGCGTTCTGGTTGCGGATATGTCATCAATGATTCTTTCTGAGGTTGTTGATGTGAGCAAGTTCGGACTCATCTATGCCGGAGCGCAGAAGAATATGGGCCCTGCCGGAGTGACGGTTGTCATTATCCGTGAGGATTTAATCGGCGGCGGACTTGACTTCACCCCGACAATGCTTAAATATGAAACCCACGCCGAGAACGGCTCAATGTATAACACACCGCCGACATACGGAATTTATATCTGCAAGCTTGTTTATGAGTGGATTAAAAACATGGGCGGCATTGCAAAAATGCAGGAAGTGAACGAGAAAAAAGCAAAGATTCTCTATGATTATCTTGACAGCTCAAAGATGTTCCGCGGAACGGTTGTGCCGGAGGACCGTTCGCTGATGAATGTTCCGTTTGTCACCGACAGTGACGAGCTGAATGCAAAGTTCATCGCGGAGACAAAGAGCGCAGGCTTTGTGAACCTGAAGGGTCACCGCACAGTTGGCGGTATGCGTGCAAGCATATATAACGCTATGCCTGTTGAGGGTGTTGAGGCGCTTGTTGCGTTCATGAAGAAGTTTGAGAGCGAAAACGCATAAATCGGAGGTGCTTTTAAATGTATAAGGTTCAGACGTTAAACAAAATCGCAAAGGTCGGACTCAATGTGTTCGACGATAAATACACATACGGAGATGAGGTTGAAAACCCTGACGGCATAATTCTCAGAAGCTTCAACATGCATGATATGGAGCTTCCCGAGAGCCTTGCAGCGGTTGCACGTGCAGGCGCGGGTGTGAATAACATTCCGATTGACAAGTGCAGCGAACGCGGTATTGTTGTTTTCAACACACCGGGTGCAAACGCAAACGCGGTTAAAGAGCTGGTCATTGCGGCTCTTCTCCTTGCGTCAAGAAAGATTGTTCAGGGAATTGAGTGGGCAAAAACTCTTGCAGGCGAGGGTGACGCGGTTGGCAAGCTGGTTGAAAAGGGCAAGTCAAACTTTGTCGGTCCGGAAATTCAGGGCAAAACTCTCGGAATCATCGGTCTCGGTGCAATCGGTGTCCGTGTTGCGAATGCGGCACATGCGCTTGGCATGAATGTAATCGGTTATGACCCGTATCTGTCAGTTGACGCGGCTTGGCATATGACCCGTGCGGCACGCAAGGCGGACGATTTGGACACATTGCTTGCGGAAAGTGATTATATCAGCATACATGTTCCCGCAACAAAGGACACAAAGGGTATGCTGAATGCAGATGTTTTCAGAAAGGTTAAGCACGGAGTGAGACTGCTCAACTTCTCAAGAGGTGAGCTTGTTGACACCGACGCGGTTATAAAGGCTTTGAGAGACGGTGTTGTTGCGTCGTATGTCACAGATTTTGCATCGGAGGCTCTTTTGGGTGAAGAGAATGTTGTTGTCATGCCGCACCTTGGCGCATCAACGCCCGAGAGTGAGGACAACTGTGCCGTTATGGCAGCAAACGAGCTGAAAAACTTCCTTGAAAACGGAAACATTGTGAATTCGGTCAATTTCCCGAATTGTGATATGGGTGCGGTTTGCGGCTCACGCGTGACGGTGGCTCACAAAAACATACCTGCAATGCTTTCGCAGATTTCATCGGTGTTCACAAACAAGAACATAAACATTGAGAATTTGATGAACAAGAGCCGAGGCGATTATGCATACACCATGATTGACACTCACAGCGAAATTGACAGCGAAATTGACAGCGAAATCATTGAGACTGTGAAAGGAATTGACGGGGTAATCAAGGTGACTGTTTATCACGGAAAATAATTTGTAATATATGCGGCAGGTTGGACGGTTGCGGGCATGAGGAGCAATCCTGTGCATGAGGAAAGTCCGAGCTCCATAGGGCAGGGTGCAAGGTAACACCTTGTGGAGGCAACTCCAAGGAAAGTGCAACAGAAATATACCGCCTGCATTTGCAGGTAAGGGTGGAAAGGTGAGGTAAGAGCTCACCCACGATATGGCGACTTATCGATGCTGTAAACCCCATTCGGAGCAACACCTGATAGAGGAGGCAAAGCCGGCCCGGCATCTCCCGGGAAGGTGGCTGAAGGCACACAGTGATGTGTGCATTAGATAGATGACCGTCTTAAATGACAGAACTCGGCTTACAGACCTGCCGCAGACAAAAAAACAGCGTTCCTTTGTGGAACGCTGTTTTTAAATACAGTGTTTTTATGCGTTACGCAGAATTATTGCCGGTCTGTGCCGTGCAGAATTATTGCCGGTCTGCGCCACATAGAATTATTGCCTGTCTGTGCCACATAGAATTATTGCCGGAATGCGCCACATAGAATTATTTCCTGTCTGTGCCGCCTCATGCACTCTGCATTTGTTTTTTTTCAATTCTCTTCCAGTTAAAAAAGCTGTAGATGTCATTTGCAAGAAAAGCGGTGAAACAGACAACTGTGGACAGATATGATATATCCTCAAGCATTGCCAAAGCCCACAGAACAATCAGCACAACATCGTTTGCGGCATATCCGACTGCGTGATAGGGACTTCTCCTGAAGGTCAGGTATACAGCAATAAAGCTTGTTGTCACCGAGATTGTGCTTGGAACGATGTTTGCTGTGTTGAAAAATGCCAGAACAAAATAAAATATTACGGTTACAATCACCGCTAAAAGGCACATAAAGGCGGATTCCCTTCGCGAAATTCGGTTGATTTCAACCTCTGCCTTGTTGCCGTTAAAGGGATTTTTGAGCCATGAGATTAGGGCGAACACCGCCATGGGCATGGTCATTCCAAGATAGGTCAGCATTTCACCGTAATATGCGAAAGCAAATGAAATCACACCGTACAGCAGACTGAAAAAAATCATCAGAAGCTGTCCGAGCGGATTTCCCTTTGTATTAAAAATGAGTGATGTTATGCCAATCAGTGATGCGGCGAGGGTCATGTAGTTTTCTTTGTCAAAGACAAAAAAGATTGCAGTGATTAAGGCTGCGGAACAGCTCCATAATGCGATTTCACCTTTTGAAAAATAGTTTTTAAACGTGCTTGACAGTTTCATAAAAATCCTCCGTTATGTGTTGCTTCACCGCTGAATATCACGGCGGCATTTTAATTCGTCAGGTGCAGCGTGTGAATGCTTTTTGCCGTCCCTGAAAAAAAGCACCCATAACTCATCTTCTGTGACCTAACGATGAGTATGGATGCAATGTGCATCTCTGCCCGGTGGCAGATATAACTATTTAATTTATGCTATTGTATCATAGATTTTCGATAATTGCAACAGCTTCAGCAAAAATTTTTCTTATATTCCTCAATGATTTTTTTCATGGTGACGGGAGCGGGTCCGCCGATAAGCTTTCTTTGGCTGACACAGGTTTCAAGAGAAATTGCGGAATATATATCCTCGCCGAACAGCGGTGAAAATTCCTTAAACTCTTCAAGAGTGAGTGCGTCAATGACCTTGTTTTTGTCAAGGCAGTATGCAACCATTTTCCCGATGACAGCATGTGCATCACGGAACGGCAGACCTTTTTTCACAAGATAGTCCGCGGCGTCGGTTGCGTTTGTGAAGCCGCCCTTCGCACCGTCCGACATTTTATCCTTCCTGATTTTCATTGTCGAGAGCATTCCGGAAAACACAGGCAGACACATTTTGACGGTGTCAAGCG
>CAKSIW010000118.1 GCA_934463175.1 uncultured Clostridia bacterium
AAACACCGTCTTTTTGACGCACTCACAGATTAAAGCCGCAGTCAGCGGCTTTGCTGTGCTGAAACGCACGCACATTTCAATGAAATTGATTGATTTGTGCGTGCGTTTCGCGTCAAAAATCCGTGTTTCTCGCAAAATCCGACATCATGACCAACAACAAGGCGCAATTTTAATATATACTCTGCGGACAAAAGTGAGCGAAGCAAAAAAATGTAGAGTTTCCGAAAAAAGGAACGCTAATGTTCACACAAAGGTGAGCGGAGCGAACAGGGCTCCCAAAAAGCAGAGCTTTTTGGGATAGAGGAGCGCACGGACTGAAAGCGACTGCGTGACCGAACAGGTCGCGCGGAGCAAATATGTCCGTTGCGCGACGACGACTATATGCCGACTCTTTTGCAGATGTGATTAATCGGGCATTCATCGCATTTTGGTTTTCGCGCCGTGCAATATTTCCTTCCGTGGTCAACCAGACGGTGACAGAATGCCGTCTGCTCCGCAGGCGGAATAACTTTCAGCAAATCAAGCTCGATTTTATAGGGGTCTGTGTTTTCGGTGAAGCCCATGCGCCGCGAAAGCCTTGACGCGTGCGTGTCAACGACAATACCCGAAATCCCGAAAGCATCGCCAAGGACAAGATTTGCGGTTTTTCTGCCGACACCCGGCAGTGTCAAAAGCTCCTCCATTGTTTGCGGAACCTCACCGCCGAAATCCGAAATCAGCTTGCGGCAGCAGGCAATGATGTTTCTTGCCTTGTTCCTGAAAAAGCCTGTCGATCGGATATATCCCATAAGCTCTTCCTCATCTGCCGCCGCAAAGGCGCAGACGTCGGGATATTTCTCAAAAAGCGCGGGAGTGACCATGTTCACGCGTGCGTCGGTGCACTGCGCGGCAAGCTGCGTTGCAATCACAAGCCGAAGCGGCGACTCATAATTCAGCGTGCATTCCGAGTCGGGATATTCCTTGTTGAATATATCTATAATTTCAAGTGCTCTCTTGCGCTTTTTTTCAACACTTTCTCTCATTTTCATTTACCCCCTTGCAAAATTCTCTGTTTATTAGTATAATATAAAATGTACGATTTGTAAACACCAAAGGAGGAGAACATTAATGTTTGAACTGGAAAATGTGTTAAAAACCGATCCCGAGATTGCGGAGGCAATCAAGAACGAAATCGGCAGGCAGAGAAGCAAGATTGAGCTGATCGCGTCTGAAAACTTCGTAAGCCCCGCGGTCATGGAGGCAATGGGAACTCCGCTGACAAACAAATATGCTGAGGGCTATCCCGGAAAGAGATATTACGGCGGCTGTGAATATGTCGATGTTGTTGAAGATCTGGCACGCGAAAGAGCAAAAAAGCTGTTCGGCGCAGAGTTTGCCAACGTTCAGCCGCACTCGGGCGCACAGGCAAATTTTGCCGCATTTTTCGCACTGCTTGAGCCCGGCGACACATATCTCGGCATGAATCTGGCTCACGGCGGACATCTGAGCCACGGCTCACCCGTGAACATTTCGGGAAAATATTTCAATGTTGTTCCCTACGGTGTTGATTCGGAAACACAAAGAATTGACTATGATGCTCTGCGCAAGCTGGCTCTGGAGCACAAGCCGAAAATGATTCTTGCCGGCGCAAGCGCATATGCACGCGAAATCGACTTTGCGCGCTTCCGCGAAATTGCGGACGAGGTCGGCGCATATCTCATGGTTGACATGGCGCACATTGCAGGTCTTGTTGCGGCAGGTCTGCACCCCAGCCCCGTGCCGTATGCCGACATCGTCACAACAACCACGCACAAAACGCTCAGAGGCCCGAGAGGCGGTCTCATTCTCTGCAAGGAGAAATACGGCGCAATGATAAACAAGGCTGTGTTCCCCGGCTCACAGGGCGGACCGCTCATGCATATCATCGCGGCAAAGGCGGTTTGCTTCAAGGAGGCTCTTTCGCCCGAGTTCCGCGAATATCAGCTGCAAATCAAGAAGAACGCACAGGCTCTTTGCAGTGCGCTGACCGAATGCGGAATCGACATCGTTTCGGGAGGCACGGACAACCACCTCATGCTGCTTGACCTCTCAAAGAAGGGTCTGACAGGCAAGGAGGTTGAGCATAACCTTGATGAAATCGGAATCACGGCAAACAAAAACACCATTCCGAACGACCCCCAAAGCCCGTTTGTCACAAGCGGAATCAGGCTCGGAACTCCTGCTGTCACAACACGCGGCATGAAAGAGGAGGATATGCGCGAAATCGCGAAGCTGATTGCCATGGTGATTGACAACTTTGAGGAAAACCGCGCAGAGGCGGCAAGACGCGTTGACGCGCTCTGCAAGAAATATCCGCTCTATGAATAAGCCCCTGGCGGACAGGCTCAGACCCGAAACCCTTGCGGACGTGGTGGGTCAGAGCCACATAATCGGGAAAGGCAGGGTTCTGACGGGAATTGCCGAAAAGGGTGAGATACCCAACATGATTTTTTACGGACCGTCAGGCACGGGAAAGACGACCGTTGCCAACATTCTGGCTAAGGTGAGCAACAAGACGCTGTATAAGCTGAACGCGACAACAGCGTCTGTTGCCGATGTCCGGAATATCTGCGCTCAGACAGAGGGCTTTGACGGGCAGAACGGGATTCTGCTTTATCTCGATGAGATTCAGAACTTCAACAAAAAGCAGCAGCAGTCTCTGCTTGAATACACCGAAAACGGCAAAATAACGCTGATTGCCAGCACAACCGAGAATCCGTATTTCTATGTGTATAATGCGATTCTGAGCCGAAGCGTGGTTTTTGAGTTCAAGCCCGTTCCCGCAAAGGAAATCGAAAAGGCACTCGAAAGAGCGGTCGGGGTTGTTGCGGAGGATTTCGGCGGCACGGTTTCGGCAGACGGCGGCGCGCTGCGGCACATTGCGCAGATGTCGAACGGAGATGTGCGGAAGGCACTCAATTCTCTGGAGCTTGCGGTGATATATTCCGCACCCGACAGCGGAGGAAATATAAAGATTGACATGAGTGCGGCGGAGCAGTGCACACAGAAAAAGGCGTTCCGCTATGACAAGGGCGGCGACAGCCAATATGATGTTATGAGTGCGCTGCAAAAGTCAATCAGAGGGTCTGACCCCGACGCGGCGGTGCATTATCTCGCGCGGCTGATTGCGGCGGAGGATTTGCAGACCGCGTGCCGCAGACTTCTTGTGATTGCGGCGGAGGACGTGGGGCTTGCATATCCGATGGCAATTCCGATTGTCAAGGCTTGCGTGGACAGCGCGCTCATGCTGGGTCTGCCCGAGGGGAGGATTCCGCTCGGAGATGCGGCGGTTCTTCTTGCAACCGCGCCGAAGTCGAACTCGGGTCATCTGGCACTTGACGCGGCACTTGCCGACATTGAAAGCATGGACACGGGAGAGATTCCGCGTCAGCTTCAGAACAAGCACTGCGACGGCGAGGGAGATGTGGAGAAGGGGCAGAACTATCTCTATCCGCACGATTTCCCAAACCATTATGTCAGACAGCAGTATTTGCCCGATAAGATAAAAAACAAAAGGTATTATGAATATGGAAACAATAAGAACGAACAGGCGGCAAAGGCGTATTGGGAGAAAATAAAAGAAAAGGATTCTGCGGGGGCGCAGCCCCCGAAACCCCCTGCGCGCCGTCATTAGTCTCGGTTGGATTAATTGCTCAAACACAGTATTTTACGAGCAGCGCGAACAGGGCTCCCAAAAAGCTCTGCTTTTT
>CAKSIW010000119.1 GCA_934463175.1 uncultured Clostridia bacterium
TAGAAAAAGCCGAAACCCGAATGATTGGTGATGTGGAAACCTATGATTGCTATCTGCGCGGCGAATGTTACGGTTTTATTCTTGAAGAAAACGGAGAAGAAATCGACAGTTGTTGGGGCTTTCTCGGTGATTTAAGAGAGGTTCGTGAGGATATGAAAAGCTATGTTTCGGATGAACAAAAACATCTTTTTGATAACATTGATTACTGTTGTATGGAGTATGCCGAAAATGAAGAATACGAAGATGAGGACGAATACGATATGTGACCTTGTTCCAAATTGGAACAAGGTTCTGAAAGGAGAAATTAAATGTATAATTATAAAGGTTTAACAGTATCTTGGAAAACGCAGAACTGTGAGAGAAATTTAAGAGAAAAAATCTTGCCCTTTAGGGGATTGGCATTTAAAGTGATTGATAATTACGGCAATAAAATAGATGAGTTTGATGGTGCATACGGGATAGATTTAAAAGCAGATGAAAATGCGATAAAAGGTTATATAAGAAAGTATATGGAACAGAATGAAGAACAGTATAAAAAAATTATAAGCGAAAACGGAATCTGCAAAAAAAAGATTATTGAAGATATTGAGAATATGAACAGAGAAGATAAATATAAGTTGGCATATCATTTGCTTGAAACTTTGGATAAAGACGGTTCCATTCTATATGAAACGGCAAAAGAACAAACAGGAATTACGCCGGAAACATTTTATCATATTCCGAATGAACAGAATTTTTTGAACGGATTAATAAGTCATGAACTTGTGAAATATGCGGAGGCTGCAAAATTCGGAGAAGTTATATATGAAGATGTTGTATTAAAAACAGTTTCTGTTGACTATGGCTCGGAAGCATATAAGCGGTATGAGTCAGATTTATATAAGCAGACTGTTGAAAAAATGCTTGATAGTGAAATGTCATTAGAGGATATGATGAATATACAACATAATTTTCTTGATTATAAGTGTAATGCCTTTTTATATAATCCGCTGCACACTGATAAAGAGACAACATATATCGTTCAAGAGGATATAGATAAAGCGGAGGTTTATGGACAAAGTGCGCCGTATAAGGAGTTACCTGAAAATAGAGCAAGAGCTATATTATCGGGTGCATTAGATTATTTGTCAGAATCTTTGAGGAGAAGCAACCTGTATGAAGTTTTAAGCGGTTCGGTCGGTATGCTGAATGAAGAAATTACAGACGAGGGTTTTGAACTTGATGATTATTATGAAGAAGATGAGGACGAATATGATATGTGACCTTGTTCCAAATTGGAACAAGGTTCGGAATGGAGGAATTTTATATGAGCAGCATTAACTCGCACTATTATTTAGTCGGTCACGCAACAAACGGCGAAAATCCCGAAGTGGTATATATGAAACCGACTGCTGAAAACATTGCAAATTTTATTATGAAACACCGGGATTCAGAAGTTACGATAACAGATGAGTTGGATATACCGTTTGTTACAGCTTTTAACGGCTTTATTAACACTTGTAAGGATCAAAACTTTCTTATCACCGAACTGCACCCTGCAATCATACCAATTCAGCGCGGCGAAAAGGAGGCTGGAGAGATTGATAAATATCCTATGGGTGAGAACGAACATGAAGATGAGATGTTTGATTAACCTTGTTCCAATTTGGAACAAGGTTACGGAAGGAGGCGATTAAAATATCAAGACCGAAATTTACTGCAAAAATATCCTATGATACAAAGCCTGTAAATCCGAGATTGGGTCAGGAATACAGTCATATGATATGCCGACACGAAAAATATAACTTGGGTGATAAGCATAATTTCAAGTCCGAAAAGGAGTTGTTTGAGCATTTATTGCAAAAGGCGAATATCAATCCGGAGGAAATCGGCGTCGATATGGATAACATTGAAGGTTCAAAAGAAAAGCTTCTTGAAGAATTGCGAAAACACCTCCCTATCCTCCCCCTTTTCCTTTATGACGGCAAATTCCCTGAAATGACAACAGCGCAGGAACGCAGAGAAACAAAAGGTGAGTTTATCGGGTACATCTTTATGGATGAGGAACAGCTTGAAAAACTGTTCGGGGATGCCGGTGAAGATAAAATAAAAAACGGAGTGTGGTATTTACTTGAAGATGCGGATTTATACAGCAACTACATAAGCGGCAATAATTTTCTCTATGAGCTGTTTAAGGACGGAGAACATTTTTGTGCGATGTCAGGCTTTATCGGACAGATGAACAGCGAAATGCTTCATGATATGGAAATGTCGGCAAAGGATATGCTTATCGGCGAAAATGTAACAGCCGAAGAAGTGACCGATATGTTCGGTGTTGACGCACCGCAGATTATTGAAGATAAAAATGTTGAAAGCGTTCCGAATATTGAAAGTGTTGAATATGAAGAAATGGAGATGTAACCTTGTTCCAAATTGGAATAAGGTTAATTTTTTTCGTTAGCTTACCGCCGCAAATGACACAAAACGCAGCGTAAAACCGCTGAAAGCTAACGGCAAATTCGTCACTTTAGTGACGGCAAGCTTCCTGTTTGTATATACAAACAGCTTGTTTTAATACTTGGGCATAGCCCAAACCCATTTAGGATAGGAGTGTGAAATTTTATGAAAGACGAAAAAGAACAGCTTTGCCCCAAATGTCAGACGGGGCTTGACAGCCTGAAATTAGACAGCCGAGCGCCTATGTGTCCGTATCTGGATTATCATAACGGTACACATTGCTCAAAATTCCGTGATCTTAAAGAAACGCAGGGAAAAAGCGAATAATGTGCAGGAGGTGATAGTATTGAAGGATTACGGTTTCAGCATACGAATAGAAAAATCCGATTTGGATAAAATCAGAGAAAATGCACAAAAGGCGAATATGACAACTACCGCTTATCTCATAAACAGAGCCTTGCGTGACGACCGGATTATTATACTTGAAGATTTAAAACCCGTATGTCATGAACTAAGAAAAATCGGTACAAATCTCAATCAGCTTACAATGCTTGCACACAGAGGGCAGATAAACTGTGTTAATCTTTCCGCATTATCGGAGGAAGTGAAAAAACTATGGCAGCCATTGAATTTATTAACCGAAAGAACAAAACCTATGGGGCGATGAAGCGGGTTATAAATTACATAACTCGTCCCGATAAAACCGAGGATAACTTGATTTACGGTGAACTATGCAATAAAAACACCGCATATGAGGATTTTGTTCAGGTCAAGCAAATGTACGGAAAAGAAAAAGGCAGACAGTATATACATTTTGTGCAGTCCTTTTCACCCGATGAAGATATAACGCCGGAAATTGCAAATGAAATAGCACAAAAACTGATTTCGCATCCTGCGTTTAAGGGTTTTCAGGTGCTTATTGCAACGCATACGGACACGCCGCATATTCATACTCATTTTGTTATCAATTCCGTAAATTCCGAAACGGGCTTAAAATGGCAGCTATCGGCAGAGGAACTGCAAAGCATAAAGGACTATTCTGATGAATTGTGCCGTGAATATGGCTTGAATGTAATTGATAATGATAAAAAAGAAAAAGGACACAGATCAGGCGGCGAATACCGCAGCAAGCAAAAGGGTATGAGCTGGAAGTATGAAATATTTTTAGCGGTGACTGCCTGTATGAAAACAGCAACAAGCCGTAAGGATTTTATA
>CAKSIW010000120.1 GCA_934463175.1 uncultured Clostridia bacterium
CCCGTCGGAATGCTCGGCAAAACCAAGGATTTCAAGACATATGAGCCGATTGACATAATAACCGCGCCGAAAAACAGAGGCGCATCGCTCTTCCCCGAAAAAATAAACGGAAAATATTATAAGCTTGACCGTCCGGGCAGCAAGGACGACGCTGCGGACATCTGGATTTCCGCAAGCGAGGATTTGATTCACTGGGGAGAATTCAAGCCCGTGCTTGCACCGAACTACCGCTTCTGGAACGCGGATAAAATCGGTCCGACGCCGCCGATTAAAACATCAAAAGGCTGGCTTGTGATTATGCACGGCGTATTTTCTCCGGCAGGCGGAACGGCATATTATCTCGGAGCAATTCTGCTTGATTCGGAAGAGCCGTGGAAGGTCATCGGCAAGACAAACAGCTATATTCTTGCCCCCGAAATGCCATATGAGCTGCACGGCAACTGTGACAACACCGTGTTTGCCTGCGGAGCGTTTGCAGATGAGGAAGCAGACGAGATCACGCTGTATTACGGCGGCTGCGACAAGTATATATGCATGGCGAAAGGGTCGCTGTCCGAGCTGGTCAATGCCTGCATTGAAGGGCTTTAAGGCACATAAACATCTAAAAATCCGAGCAATTCTCATTCATAAAACATCGGTATTTTGTAAAACGGGCATGATTTCGGTCATGCCCGTTCCACTTTTGTCAGTCCGTACAAAAATCATTTTACAAAGTCCTTTAAATCCACATTCCATTCATCTGCACATTTCTCTATCCATCCCAAATCTTTACCGCCATAAGCGGCATAATCGGTCTCAAGCCTCCATTGGTTTGTATCTTCAAAATGGAGGTACATTGCTATGCGCCTAAGATAATCCGTTTTTTTCTTAGGCTTGGATACTTTAATCATAGAACACTCATTGCGGACTTGGTTGCACAAAGAAACCTGTTCGGACGTGATTTTGCTTTGTTCAGACTTAATGGACTCATATATATCTGCTCCCTGTGCGGTTTGGTTAATGACAAAGTTAATCAAACCGTATGCATAAGCAACAAGGTTGATATCCAACCATACATTTTTGGAAGAACGCCCGGACTGGACGACAAAGCTGTTTTGGTCAAGCAGCTTCACAATTGAAATTTTTTCGTTCTTAAACTCAAATGAATCATTCTTGCCGACAATCATGATTCTCTTATTGGTGATAAGCAAATCACCCATATTGGATTGTCGAACTGTATCTTTGATCGCTCGGCTGCCGATGCCGCCGCTCAGCAAGTCCCTTCACCTTAAAACTTTCATTTATTCTGACAATCATGTCTGCATAAAGGCAAACTTCCTCAAAGGGTTCGTTTATTTGTGTTTACTTTATCACCATAACTGCCGCCCTTTGCAATATCGGACTTCTTGCTATATTCTATAATAGCAAAACTTCTTTTCTATGTCAACGGAATCATAGCAATATTCAATTTCAGCCTTGATTAACTTCAAAACGGCGGTTCAAAACAGACTGTTGTGATTTCCGTGAAAATGTTTGGCACTGAACGGATAAGTATTACCAAATAGTGTGCCACTCCGTGCAGCCGTTGTGTCAAACAGCGAAAATCTCAGAGATTTCAACCCAATTCCCCCCGAACGTATGAAGGAGCATATCCAACACTCATTTCCGAACAACACTTCCCACAACAGTAAGCAGACAATTTTCGCCCGTTGAACACACAAAAACAAACGACACCCAACCGAAGTTGAATATCGTCTGCTGTTGATACCGTAATTCGTATTTTTTAATTAATTCCTGTCTCACAACCACTCTACTTTACAGGACTTTTTGTATGTTTGCCCTCATGCTTTCAAGCACCTGTCAGCTTGTGAAATTCTCCATAAATCCCGTAAGTTCCGATGAATCCTTCAGGCGAACGCCTTCCTCCAGCAGTCTCTCATCGTCCGCCGACAGGTCGCACACCGAAACAGGCTCGCTGTACAAGAATTCTTCTTTTCCGTCAAGCGACGCATAAACGGCAAGGCGGCTGTCCTCCAGTCTCACCACATAGCCGTCCTGCCGCATCGCCGGCGCAGATTTTTTTGTTTCTTGTCCCGAATCCGCATTTTTTTCGGCTTTCGGCTTCACATTCTCCGCCGCAACGGTTTGAACCGCGTCCGCGGCACGGTTCTTCAATATATTTACAGTTACGGTGTAGGTGACAAGCCCCGATATTGCCGCAGTGCAAAGCAGCAGCGCAAGATACGCGGCAGTCTTTCCGATTGACTTAAACATATTCAATCTCCTTTCTTTGTCGTCGCAGCACAAGCAGTTATGCTCAGTCCGTCCTGCACGGTCGGACAGTCGCTCTGCGCTTGGTTGTTACTCTTTCCAAAAAATTGCCGGTTTTGCCTCCGCTTTTTGGGAGTCCTAATTATAACCGGCGCACAGGGGGGCGGGGGCAGTGCCCCCGTAAATCCAAATTCATTTTATGTAAATTATTGACACTTTTTTTAATTTTATACTATGCAAACAAAAAACTTTGTGGTATACTATATAATAGGGAAAAGATAAGCATAACTCTTGCACAGACAGGGGGAAAGAATAAACTATGAAAAAAAATGCCTATACACGGATTTTTCTCAAGGTATTTTTAATAACGGTGTGCATAGGTCTTGTTGTGGCAGCGGGGCTTTTCGTCGGCACCACGCTCGGCGTTTTCGGCGGCATTGATGACATTGACATCGAAAGCCTCACCATGGACTATTCCACCCAAATTTACTATATCGGCTCTGACGGCGCAGAACACGCCCTGACAACCCTTTCATCGGAACAGAACAGGGTTTGGGTTGATTTTGAGGATATACCCAAGGACATGAAGGACGCAATTGTCGCGATTGAGGACGAACGCTTCTATTCGCACAAGGGCTTTGACCTGAAGCGAACAACAAAAGCTTTTTTCGTATTTGTGAAAAACAAGCTGACACACCAGCCGACCTCCTTCGGCGGAAGCACGATAACACAGCAGCTTGTCAAAAACCTGACCAAAAAAACCGAACGCACAGCCGCACGAAAAATTCTTGAAATCTCTCGCGCGGTCAATCTTGAAAAACAGATTTCAAAGGATAAAATTCTGGAGCTGTATCTAAACTCGATATACCTTTCTCAGGGCTGCAGCGGTGTTCAGACTGCGTCACAGAAGTTCTTCGGAAAACCCGTCAGCGAGCTGAATCTTGCGGAATGTGCGTCAATCGCCGGCATAACTCAGTATCCGTCGCTTTATGACCCCCTTCTGCACCCCGATAAAAACAAAGAAAAACAGGAAATCGTCCTGAAAAAAATGCTGGATCTGGGAAGCATATCGCAGGAGCAGTATGACGAGGCCGTGAACTTTAAGCTTGAATTTGCCGAGCATGACACCGAAAGCATCGAGACGGGCGTTGTCAATTCCTATTTTGTTGACCAGATAATCTATGACGTTGTTGACGCGCTGGTTGAAAAGGGCTATCCGAAAACGCTTGCAAACAAAATGATATATTCGGGCGGACTGAAAATTATTGCAACGGTTGACCCGTCGGTTCAGTCTGCAATGGAGGAGGTTTTCACCAACACCGACAATTTCCCGTATTCAACAGGTGACAACCCTGCAC
>CAKSIW010000121.1 GCA_934463175.1 uncultured Clostridia bacterium
GCGTAATATTCATAAGTTCTGCAATAGATGCGTTTGATAAATTGTTCGACATCAGCCTTAGAACTTCAAGCTCTCTGCAGGTTAAGGGATGCAGCTCCGAAATTCGATCTGTGAGATATGAGGGATATTTCATAGCCGTTTCTTTGCAAAGCTCCGTAACTTTTTCAAGATAGGCGCTTTTTGAAATAGTTTCCTTGTACTCCGAAAGCAGTCGGTACATGAGCATTCCTTCATCGGCAATAAGCCTGTCATAACGATATTTTTCGGCAAGTTCCAACGCTTCTTCGATATTTTCAAAAGCTGACTTTTTATCCTCTCTTGTATAATCACTAAGCGCAAGAAGCATATATACCTCGCAGGTATCCATATATCTATGGGCGGCAATCAGCTTCGGCAATAATTTCCCTGCAAGCATCAAAACCGCAATGCTGTTTCCTTCAATTATGTAAACGCGCATTTTTATCATATAGCTAAAGGTATCGAGCATATTAAAATCGTTGTATTCGTCCGGCGCACCGTCATACATCCACTCTGTAACTCGTTCATATTCTCCGTCATACATTGCAGCCCAAGCGTCAAGTGCGCAGAGATTCGGCATGTACTCGCTATGTCCTTTATCAATAATCTGCGCTTTCATTTCCTTCATCATAGCGCCTGTGTATTTCAATTGGCCATTCATAACCAAAATTACAATCTGTAAATACAGAGCCGCAAAAAGGATACCTACGTGTTTCTCATCGGTAAGCTGCGGAATAACGCTTACTGCAATCACCAGTGCCTCATACAGCTTGTTTTGCTGATACAAAGATTCTGCAAGCGCAATTTCATACAGCAGTTCCATATTACCACCCCAAAGTGTAGTAATGATTTCTTTTGTTTTCTCCTTGTTCTTTTCTATTTTCGCCGCATATGGCGTAAAGTCTCGAAAACCGTTCAGCACATATGGTCTGTATACCGTTGGTGTAAGATACGGAATTGTATCAAAATTTCCGTTTCTTATTTCATTTGCCGCAGCTAAGAAACAGTCCAAGTCCGATGACGGTAACATTATATCTGCGTAGATCTGATTTTTATTGTCATTTGATAATCGTTTTATATATTCTCCTGCTATATCAAGTCTCCCGCGGCATATTTCAAGAAACAGTCCGGCAAGCTTTAAAGACGGATATTTTTCATATTCAGCATCCGTGAGCTTTTCAAATAAATCCTTCAGTTTCCAGAGACTGCGCAATTTAATCCTCGAGTCAACAAACGAATCAAGAGTTTGTGCAATTTTCTCGCAATCATCTATATATTTCAGATTTTCAACAAGATTAAATATTTCCTTTTCACAACGTTCCAAAGTTCAGCCTCCTTTTAAATCAGTTTTAGCTAACGCATTTGTGTATAACATCAGCGAGTATATTATATCACAAAAATCTTTATTTGTAAACTACACCAATGTGTAGTTTTTGCTGCATGTAATTTTTTGAACACAAAAAAAGAGTAACTGTTTTTATGCAATTACTCTTTACACAATCTAATTAGTTCAGATACAGAACAACGTGGAGCAGACTGTATTCCTCGGTAATACAATTGAAAATGGTACTCATCATATATCCCGTTATGTTCTTTATCTCACGACCGTTCCGATGCATATTATAGCGTCACACAAAATCTTTTTTTACTTGCTGTCGAAAGTATCAAGCTTGCATCTTTCCAGAATTTCATCAAGCTTGTATATATCGTCCGTCTGTCTTCATTCTTGGCGGGCAAGTAAAAACGAAAGCTGCCGGGACTGACAGACTGACTATTCCCAGTATAACTGCCATAAGTCTTTATATCTTTATATTATTAGTCTGATTAAGCATACAAACATATCATACAGTGTAGTACGGTGTCTGTTCCGTAACATCACAAAATGTTATTTTACTCCTTCCAGAGTCCAAGAATATGTCCGCACCCCCTCTCCAAAAGTCCTAACAAGGGCTTTTGTGGGAGTACATATGCCGTGCTTGCTAATACTTATTTCAGCAAAAAGAAGTTCTTTGTATACTATTTCTTCCGCTGAATGTCGAATGTTGTTCATAGCACTAACCCATGCCATTTGGTCTTTTGACTTGAGTTCTTCAGTAATACCTTGTTCGACTGCCATATCCTTTATAAGCCTATCAACCATTTTGTTTGCGGATGTGTAAACTTCTTCAAGATACGCAAGCCAAGTTCCATTGAGCATTTTCATTGAGTAAAAAGCAGGGCGATTTTCTTTAATAAATATCGAGTGCAACTTTCCATACCTTCCGATGTTGTAAGTTCCTTCGGGTGCTTTTAGATTTGGAATGTAGTAATCACCACTTTTGACATACTCAATTCCATTTTCAATAAATCTTTCCTTCATAGTGAAGTACCTCCTTTGTTTTGATGTCTACATTTTATCAAAAGGAGATTGTTTTGACGAATGTACGGATAAAAAAAGAGAAAAATTCTTTTGCAGAATCTTTCTCATTGTCTGAATTATGTGATTTGAAGCCGTTTTTTAGTTATTTTAATTTTGACACGTTATGAACACCCGCACCATAAATAAGAGTCAGCCGAAATGAGGTTTTTGCCCCGCTTCGGCTGATTTTCTGCGGTAGGGGTTTTATCACCGCTTTTATTATTTTGTCATGCGGCAACATTAAGTGGTCGGTGTCACAATAATAATACCAATCGCTTTTTCGGCATGACGTTAACAAAGCAATTTTTACTCTGCGTTTTGTTCCAGCATTACGATGAGTTTCTTAAACGCATCTTCTTCTCTGACAAAATCAAATTGTCTGTTCTCCAATGCTTTTAATCTGAGATTGCAGGCGTTCCCCTTATAATTCTTAGCTGTATTTGCTTTTTTATATTTCAATCGATTCACCATAGGCGCTGTGTAGTCCATATCTTTCAGGTTTGCTTCAATAACCGCATAGCGGCAGCTCTCCGACAAAGCGTCAAGAGTTTTTTGAGAATCCTGCATTTTGGCGTATTCAAACGCTATTTCACAGTGGAGATGCGACAGATCAAACGCACAGAAACCTACATTCCCGTCTGCATACAAACGCTCCAAAATGTCAATGGCAAATCGAAATGCCTCGATTTTTTCTTCATGTGAAAAAGAAATTTTTGACGTCATGCACAAAGCAGTCATTGCTGCCGTGTGAATTAATGCATCTATATAGTTTTGGCACGCCTTGACCCCCTCTTCACCATCTAAAATGGTCGTCCGGAGGTCTTCCTTTGTTGCGCCAAAATTTCCGCACATATCAGCATAATAAAGGGCTTTTTCTTTGTCAATGCCGCCGCAGGTGTAACATAGGTGCTGAAGCACATTTTCTCTTTGCTTTGCGTCCGTGGTTTTCCGCAAAAGCTCTTCTCCGAGTGAAATAATACGTTCCGCCTTATCTTTCGGACACGGATACACCCCATCTCTGTTTATCGCGAACATCAATCCTTCGATCACACGGCAGTCATTCGGAAATTCTGCATACGCCTGTTCCTGT
>CAKSIW010000122.1 GCA_934463175.1 uncultured Clostridia bacterium
CAGGAGGCAGAGGCAGCGATGCTGGCGCCGGTATAACCGGTACACAATACAGAAATTTGAAAAGCCCGGGCAGAAATGTCCGAGCTTTTTTTCGTCCCAACTTGGGACATAGGAGAGTATGCAAAAAAACTTCGGTATTGGAACACCGAAGCTTTTTGAACCTGCCACCATGGATTCAGGGCTATTCATCTTTTTTGGTTTTTCCAACTCCATATCCTCCGAATCCACCGACAATAACACCACCCATTGTATAAAGAACCTTTTCCAGTATATCTGGCTTGTCCTTTAGAAGGTTGACCAAAATAACAATAAAAATTAGAAAGATAAGAACGATTATACATAGAAATATTTTGTTTTCTCGTCCTTCTTTAAATTGATAGCCCATAGCTTCTTTTTGCCCCTCCAGAAACGTTTCGATATTTTCGGAAGTCATCTTTTTCATTAGTTCCATTTCGGGAGAAGCGGACATAACTTTATTCATTTCCATAGATAAAGACATCATTTTCCTTACTTCGTGACGATCTTCAATAGGAAACTTTTGGATTACGTCATCTATAAAAGCATCTTCAATTTTTTCGTCTGTGGTTTTAGGCACGGAGCCCTGCGATACCGCCTTATTTTCTGTATCCAACATGCATTCCTCCTAAAATGGTATTAGTAATTGTTTGAGACATCTTTTTCATATCTTTCCCTAATTGGTGTGTGATTTGCTGAGAAATTGCTAATTGTGCTTTTTCAGTGCTTTTATATTGCATATTTCGTTTGCTAGACGCACTAGAGTTTTTTAAGAGAGTCATATATACATTCCTCCATTTCATGTGCTTATGTGCATATCCTTTTTTCTTTAGTAATATGCGAAAATTAAAAAATCATTCTTATCAAATGTCCCTTTCTGTATATAAGTGTAATATATTTTAAGACAAATCACAACACGAAAATGTAAATTTTTGATTTCTGTTTTCTTAAAAAATTCTCTTATATATGAGTAGCCACATCTCTTTGTGTAATGTCTTTGTAGTACTCCGATCAGGAGCAGTTTATCCAGCATCTCTATTTGCGCCGGAAGAGGATGAGTTTCTTTTCTTCAGTTTTATTTTTAAAATATCCAGCAGCTCCTGCTGGTCGTCCGGATCAAGCTGGCGGAAGCCGTTTAGTAAAATAGATTCTTTACTATCAGAGAATAAAGATGTATTACAAATAGCATTTTCCCCGGTTAATAACCAGTCTATTGAGCAATTCAAGACTTTCGATAATTCCATAAGTGCCACGGCAGAAGGAAGATATTTACCATTTTCGATGCAACTTAAATTTCCGGAAGAAATGCTTGTTGTTTCTTGAATTTGTGTTTGTGTAATATTTAGCTCTTTTCTTCGTGCCTTAATTCGCTGACCTACTGTAATGTCCATATATGCCTCCGAATAAATAATCTAAGAAATCTAAGAATCTATATTGACATTCTTAGATATATGAGATATTATGCTTATGTAAGGAATTGTTGATATAACAATGTACTCCTTAAAAGTGGCAAAAAAAACGCCATTTTTATTTTAACAAAATGTGGTGAAAATGTAAACCAAAACAAAAGCAAAAAAGAAGGAGGAGAAGTTTGATGAAGATTACCAAGGAATACCTGGAATGGAGTAAGACGGCACAGAAGGCTCAGATTGATACTGGAAAGACGAACAAGCTGCTTGCTGAAGAACTTAATTACAGCCGCCAGTTTGTCACGTCGGTTGTCAATGGGAAGAAGCCTTCCCGCATGGGCGTTGCCCGGATCAGTAAGGCATTGGGGATCGCTAAGGTTCAGAATTTAGAGGAATAGGAGCCTTGATAAAAATTGTGTAGAAACTGGAGATGGTGCTTTCCAGATTCCGTGTCCCAACTTGGGACACAAAAATAGCTTTAATTTCTCGATCTGGGAGCGAAGACTTTAAGATCAATATTACCGTGTTGCTCCTGAAAGGTATCAATGTGAGCCAAAATGAGCTGTTCGATTTCCTTATTGGCTGATCGACCGTTATATTCTGCAATATATTTTAATTTATCCATTGTTTCTGATGGAATGCGCAGAGCGTAGTGAGGCAATTTTGAAGGCATATGTTTTTCTCCAGTTTTTTTCTTAATTATAAACTATTAAAATCTGGAGAATACATATTGACAACAAAGTGACAACACTTTAAAATAGAGACAACAAAGTGACAACACCTATATAAGGAGGGGTGAACGTGGAAGAGAGAAAAAGAGCGGGACTTCGGATTCCTGATGAGCTGAATACATGTCTTATTCAGGAAGCGAAGAATCAGGGAATTTCCAAGAATGCATTGATTTTACAGATACTCTGGAAGTGGACGCAGGAGAGGAATACCGAGGCGGTGTAGCCATAAAGATTACTGTTCAGATTTCGCGTCCCAAGTTGGGACGCAGATACCGGAGGGAACTCGTGAGATATACAGATAAGTATATAGGCGTAATAAAGACATGGATAAACAGCGACTACGGAAGAGCAATCAGAGTAATTAAAACTCTTCGGAAGTTGGCCACAATACCGTTTGGACTGCTGGTCTTGTTTGCACTCTACAGAGCCGGGAATGGTGTGGATTTTTTTAGTGCGGATGCTTATGGGCTTGCAGCGTTTGTCTTAGTCATTATTGCGTATACCGCGAAATATTTCGGAGCAGCCTTGTCCCTTGCAAGCGTCATCCTGATCTGTAATTTGCTCCTGCGGGTAAAGGTAGATGGGATCAGCGCAAAAGATGTTGATGCATTCGTAAAGCATACAAAGAGGTTCGCAAAGCTGGCTAAGAAATTAGATAGGGGATATATAGCAATTGATCAGGGAGAGATTGTGCTATGCAATTCAGAAGGGGAGCCGGTACGGAAGATGCCTATAAAGAAAACGAAAGTGCTCTTGAGGGAGGAAAAAATATGGGGTTTAGTGAATGGGAAAGAGAAGTCAGGACCATCAGAGAAAGAAAAATCATAGTGAAGTTGTCGGATGCGGATTGTGGCAGACTGGAATCAGGGAATTTCTAAGAATGCATTGACTGGACGCAGGAGAGGAATGCCGAGGCGGTGTAGCCATAAAGATTACTGTTCAGATTTCGCGTCCCAAGTTGGGACGCAGATACCGAAGGAAACTCATAATTTTTTTGCATAAATTCCGTATGCCTTTGTGATAGTTTTTATAATTTGAACTTATTCTTTATTGCAGTGCTTTGCCATGCTAGCTTTTTCCGCCAAAGAATCAATCATCTTTTTGACTAAAATACGATCAGCGTCATTGAGCAGACCGTATTGTTGAGCGAGCTGCTTAACTTCATCATCAATATTTAGACTGCTGGTAACATCTGTAAACATTGGTTCAGTTCCTTGAGTGAGCCATTCAAAGTTTACATTGTATTCACGGCAAATATCACGAACAGTTCGGTCGGTAATGTTACGAGTACCTTTTTCCATATTTGTAATTGCTCCGCCAGACATATTGATTGCAGAGCCGAAAGC
>CAKSIW010000123.1 GCA_934463175.1 uncultured Clostridia bacterium
TCTTTTTCCCTTCACTCATTCTTTCTCGTCTGCGTCTTGCCATAAAAAATTCCTCCTATGATATTATTTATATTCTAGCATAGAAGGAATCAAATTTACAGACTTTTTTTCACACTCTCCGGGATTGCCCCGAGCAACTGTTCCGTCTGTTAATGTTGATTATACCGATGTAAACGGATAGGAGTTTCTTTTGTCCAATGTACCGTCTTTATCAATACTTTTTATCTTTTATACCCCATAACCTCATATAGGAAGTAATCGACCTCCTCCGGTGTATAATAATCCGAATTCATAACTCCTGTTTGCGCAAGGTTCTGAATAACGTTAATTCATTCGGCCTCTGTGTCATATTTTCCGCCCCATTATCCCACGGAACATCAAACCCCTTGCTTTTTTCAAACTCGCCCGTCGCAAAACCTGAAAACGCAAAGTATTTGAATCAAGCTACGCCGGTGCTGCGTTATATTAACACCAAAAACTACTCTTTGGCAGTGCAGCAAACACACCACCGATTATACATCGGCAAGAATCTACAGCTTTTCTCTCTCAAACACAGCGATTCGCTTGCCTTTATATACAAACCGTCCTGCTGTCTGCCTTTCCCCTGTCCAAAAGTTTCTCCATTTTCCCTCGGGAAGGTATACCTCCCGTTCATCTTCATCCTCCGTCTGCGGTGCAACAATTAAATCGCAAAATATGTATTCATCATCAGTGTTATGAGTCTCTTTGTCATGCGTGAAATCCGCCACCAACGCCCGAACCGGCGGTATTCCGCATTCATGGTAAAGCCTAAACGCTTTACGCAATCTTGGAATAAGGCTTTTTCGCACCTCGAGCAGCTCGCGCACCTCGTCCTCGCAATCCCATTCAATCCACGGTGCCTCCTTGCAATACCACGCATTTATAACGCACTGAACCGAAAACACCGTTGTCTCAAGCCGCCTTATAAAATCCTTGCGGCTTTTGGCATGTCTGACCTCAGGCGACCATAGCAAGCCTGAAAATCCCGAGTTTACCACTCCGCGGATAAATATTTTGTGGTCATACAAATCACTATACAGCACAAACGGATAGTTTGCCGCAAGCGCACCTGCGTTTCTCACCTCGGAAAATGTCTGTACGCTCCCCAGCGCCGTCATGATTGTCTGCATATAAAGCGTGCCGAACAGGCAGTGAAACTGCTCTCCGTCTATGCCCGATGGGAAGCTGGTACAGTTGGGAAAACTCCAGTCGTGCACATAATCACTCGAATCGCATTCGTCAAGCTTGAATCCGTCAATTCCCTCATCAATAAGGGCGGATTTATGATATTTCGCAAACACATCTCTTGCACGTGAATCCGCAAAATCAGGTATAATACCCTTCCAAACCTCATAATCTCCGCTCTTATCCAACAGCTTGTCATATATTGGCGACGTGCAGTGAACAAACGCATGCTCCCACAAGTTGATGTGAAAATTCATCTCCTTCAGCCGCTTTATCATTTCACGGTGCTTCGGGAATCTTTCGCTGTCCCATTGATACGAACATGAGTATGTGTTTGTCTGCCACCCCGGTTCAAGTCCAATTATATCGCATGGAATCTGTCTGTCCCGGAAATACTCCGCAAGACTTATCACATCCTCCTGCGTACTCTTTGCCCAGCTTCTGTAGAGCACGCCGAGACCCCAATCGGGCACCTCACAGCCGCCGCCCGAAAACATATTGTACTGCGCCACAATATCCGTTATCGTCTTGCCCTCAAAGATATAGGTGTCCACTCCCTTCGCCACGGGAATTTCTATTGACATTACAGTATCCTCGCAAAGTCCGCTTTTTTTGTATAAATCCGCGGCGGTTGCAATCACAGTGTTATCGGGCGCATCGTCTCTCCGTCTTTTTTTCGCATATCCGCAGTGAACCTCTATGTACCTCGCCGTATCTATATATATTCCGTAGCCCATATTCGTTACAAAAAACGGAACCGGCGCATGGCTGTCACCCGTATTTGCCACAGGATCCGAATTCACGCGCAGAGTAAGCTTGTGGTTTTTGTGATTGAACCCTCCAAGCTGCAGTCCGAACCCGTATATCTGCTCTTCAAATTTAAGCGGCAGTTCAAGAACACAGCCTCTTTGTGTTGTCTTAAATCTTATACGACTTGTATCATACCTGATTTCCGTCTCCTTGCAAACAAGTCCTCGGCAATACTTTGTCGGCACAAACGCCTCGGGGATTCCGAATCTGACTTTTTTCACTTTTATAATCCGCCTTTCTGTGAAAGCCGCCGATAGGGTTAAGAAGCTAACCCATCAACCTTTCGATTATTTAATAAAATTTTTCTTCTTCGTAAATGAGGAAGTAAAAAACTTCACAGACCGTATAAAGCATAAATGTGCCTGAAATAAGGTCTTTTCGTGTTGAAAGCTCTATATAAACACAAAAAAAGTAAAAATTTGCCCGTCAGGCAAATTTTAAATGGTTTTATGCTTTATACTATAATCAAACCTAACCACTCGGCTTTGTCTTATATCGGCCTCTGTACGCCGTCGGGAATCCCCTGCAAGGCGACGCCTTGCAGGGGTTCGATTTGCTAATTGTGTATCGTTTTTTACTTTCCTATTTGTTGAGAGTTTTTTACAACCCCAATACTCCGGTCACACTATGTGCGCCGATTATCTCTCATCTACCCAAAACTGACCGATACCAAACGTCTTTCCGCTCTCGGCAGTCTCAATTGTTATCGTATGTGCACCGTCCGGCAAATCATTCCTAATCAGCATAAACCTCTTGTACCAAGGTGAACCTTGATAGTAATTTGACATTTCGCCGTTGATCTCCGTACCGTCAGCATTGGTAATTGTATACATTGCCTTTCCGCCGCCGTCACCTATCAGCGATGTCACTGCAATCAGTTTTCCGCTGAAGCTGAATTCCATCCTTGCGCCTTTTTTGTCCGTACTGTAGAACGTATTAAACACATTTTGACTGATAGGCGTGTTGTAGCCCTCCTCAACAGCCCCGCTCGGCTCGGAAACTGTCCAATTTCCATCATATATGCCGAATGAGGAATCCACGGTATTCGGGCTTGCATACGCCGTCGCTCCAAACTGCGCATCTCCTCTCCATACAATGTTTTTCAGGTAATCTCCTTTGTTTGCGCCCGAAAGCTCGCCCCATATGTAATCTGCAATTTTCTGTCCGCCCTCTGCTGTCGGATGAACATTGCTGACGTCTGCAGGGAGAATATCAGTCCAGGCAAGCTCTCCTGCCGCAACTTTATCTGCAAAATAATTATGCACATTCAGAGCCTTCAGTCCGTATGTAGCCAAAACCTCGTCATAGTCATCTACTCTGCTTTGAATAAGATAGCTTTCGCCCGACATTCTTCTGTCGGGAACGTGTATGAACATAACAACCGGCTGATGCTGCATATCGTGTGCCTGTCTGATTATGCTTTCAACATTGGCCTTGATATCACCGTTTATCGCAAGGTCATTC
>CAKSIW010000124.1 GCA_934463175.1 uncultured Clostridia bacterium
ATTGATATGTGCGCATATAACATAGGAACTTCGGGGCATAGTCTCGATTACTGTGTCAACAATATCGAAAATGCCGTAAAGGAATTTTCGCCTAAGGATTACGTTATTATAGAAACCCAGGAAACGGATTTTTCGGCAGAAGCCTTGAGTAAGGTTTTAAACGGAACGCATGAGCGATTGAAAACCTCAGATTCGGGGCTTTTGTATTATCTGCAAAAATCGGATTATATCCGCCTGCTTTATGCTCAGTATCAAGCGTACCGCCTGCAAAATGTCAAACATTCTGTTGCAGCAGGAACGGAGCTGTCGGCGGAGGAAAAATATGCTTATGAACACGCTTTAGATGCATTTTTACATAAAGCTTCGGCGGCGGTTGAGCCTTGTCGTCTTATCATTTTTTTGGACGACTTCATAAAAGCAAATGAAAAAAACATGGTTTTGGAAAGAGAACGGGAATACTATTACAACGCATTTGTCAATGCCTGTGAGAAAAACAACATAATATTTTTAGATATGCACGACGCTTTTGCTGCTTATTATGAGAAAGAGAACAAATTTCCCCATGGGTTTTCGAACACGCGGGTTGGCGTAGGACACCTGAACAAATACGGTCATGATGTAATTTCTCAAGTATTATATGATGCAATCACGGAATTGGAGGCGAAGTAATGGTTTTTTCAAGTATAACATTCCTTGTTTTCTTTGCCTTGGTGCTGATGATTACGCTTATGCTTCAAACGGCATTTTTAAAGAAGCGGCTTAAAGAGAACGTTATTCGCAGAATTAAACATATAATTCTGCTTATCGCAAGCTACATTTTTTACGGATGGTGGGATTGGCGTTTCTGCTTCCTTATGTTTTTTATGACGCTTATTTCGTACATTTCCGCAAAGAATATTGAAAACGAAAAGCACATTAAATTATATAAAATATTAGGCATTGCAGTGCCCCTTGTTACATTGGGATTTTTTAAATATTTTAACTTTTTCATAGAATCATTTTCGACATTGTTTGGGCTGACTAACCCTGGAACACTGAATATTATTCTCCCTGTCGGAATATCATTTTATACCTTTCAGTCTATGAGTTATACAATAGATGTGATACAAAGACGCATTAAAAGTCATAGCCTGATTGACGTAGCTCTATATGTTTCATTTTTTCCGCAGCTGGTTGCCGGTCCCATTGTTAAAGCGGAGGATTTTATACCTCAGCTTGCGGAAAACAAAGAAATCAATGTAGAGAATTTTATCTGCGGAATACAGATTTTTGTATTCGGGTTATTTAAAAAGATAGTAATTGCCGATCATTTGTCGGTGTTTGTGGACGATGTTTTTGCAAATCCGCTTATATTTTCTTCTGCATCGATAATTTTGGCGGTAATAGCATACTCTATACAGATTTACTTTGATTTCTCAGGGTATTCGGATATGGCAATAGGCTCGGCAAAATGTTTGGGGTATGATTTTAAAAGAAATTTCAATATGCCATATATATCAAAAAATGTAAGCGAATTTTGGAAAAGGTGGCACATAAGCTTGTCTACGTGGCTTCGTGAGTATCTATACATACCGCTTGGCGGAAATCGTAATGGCAAGGTCAGAACATATATGAATCTTATGATTACAATGATTCTCGGAGGACTGTGGCACGGGGCAAATGTAACTTTTGTTTTATGGGGATTTCTACATGGTGTTGCACTGTGCGTACACAAAATGTATGAGGCATGCATCAAAAAACCATCGCATAAGAAAACTGTTTTTGCAACGGCTGCCTCCGTTTTACTGACATATGTTTTTGTATGCATCTGCTGGGTGTTCTTTAGGGCAGAAAATATATCAAGTGCACTTGTGATGTTAAACAGAGTATTTTTATGGCAGGACGGAGTTATGCAGCCTTTTACATGGGTTTTTGTTGCGGGTGTACTTCTTGCCGCTTCCGAGATTGCTGCATACATAAGAAGCAAGAAAAAAAACGAAGCCGTTGTAAACGGATTTTATGCAATAATGGATTTAACGAAGATTGGTCCGCTTATTTTATTCCTTGTGGTGGTGGGGCTTATTTTAGGACTTGCATTTACCGATGAAAATCCATTTATTTATTTTCAGTTTTGACAAAATAATTTTTTTGTATTCTCATGAAAATATATACGGAAAATAACACTGGATAGTGTAAAGTAAAATATGAAAAACTATAGGAAATCTTATTTCCTTTGTGCAATATTTTATCATGCTCCAAAATGCTTGTAAAGCCTGAAATGAACGGGCTTTCAGCCCAGGCTTGACAGCATTCCGAAGCATGATTAGGAGTAGTCACAAAGGAAAATAAGTGGAGGTAATCGTCATTTTATACAAATTAACGCTGCAAACCGCATGATTGCTAAGGTTTTCGTCGTGATACAGAAAAATACTTTCCACACTACCTAACACTGAAAGGAAATAAAAATTATGATAGCAAAACTATAAAAAGCCTTTGTAAACAAAAGGGCAGACGGTGATTAAACCGCCCGGTATAGAGGTTAAACTCTATATATCGGGCGGCTTTTTTATGCCTAAAATATGAAAAGAACGAAAGGAGCGTCAAGTTGATTTCAGACATCGAAACGGTGGAAATACAGACATAATCTGCAATAAAATTTGGCGTGGCATATCTGCCCCACACAGACATATTCGCACATAGATCGTTCGGATATGCCGTGCGGTTGGAGTGATATACGTTATGAAAAGATCATCATATATCCGCCGAGGAAAACACCGAAAAAACAAAAATAAAAATCGTTCTCCGAAGCATACAGACAAATACCACAAAGAAATATATACACACACTAACTGTGCAGCCAAATTTACCTGTAATTTTCAAACGGGTGAGTTGGGCTGTTTTTGTTTAGCAAGGATTTATTATCGAATAAGAGCACCGCCATATTCCCTTATTGAGAATAAAAAAACATCAACACGGGGGTAAAATATGCGTGCAAAAAATTTTTATAAACTTTTTTTGCAAAGGTATGAAAACTTGATACCTTTGTCCTGTATCATAAGAAACAAGAAAGGAGGAAACGGCTGTGAGAGGCAATCTGACCGTATATGAGCGGCGTGAAAGTATTAAAGTGCTGCTGATGAAAGAACGATTTGCAACTGCGATGAAGCTGGCATATCTATTTGATGTTGACAAGCAGACAATTCGCAGAGATATTGCTTTTTTAAGCAGCCGTATGCCCATCATTACCAAAGCCGGAAACGGCGGCGGAATCTTTCTTGAAATGGATTTTGAAACCCCGAAAGAATATTTAAGTGCGGAAGAAGAAAATTTGTTAATTATGTTATCGGAAACTCTTACTAAAAAAGATAAGCTGATAATACATAACATTTTAAATAAATTTTCCGTACACAAGGGTTTATAAAATCCGACTTGTTCTTTGACAACCGAATAGATTATTGTCTGCACACTGCCTATGGCGGCGTAAGCCAAAGCGACA
>CAKSIW010000125.1 GCA_934463175.1 uncultured Clostridia bacterium
GTCCTCAACATCATCAAACCTGACAGTCCTGCCTTCAGATGTTTTTATGTCAAACGCCTTCACAAGCATTTTGATGAATTCCTCACGCGTCACGGAATTTTCGGGAAGATAGTTTCCGTTTTCATCTCCGCTGACAATTCCCTTCTCAAAAAGCTTGGAAATTGAATCAAATGCCCAGTGTATTTTCGGAACATCACTGAAAACACACTTTTCCGAATTGGTGTCACTGTCATTTCCCGCCGTGTTTTCCTTATCGGGAGTGATCGCAGCACCGCCCCCTGCGCCGCCTCCGCCACCTGACGCACCGCCTGTCGGAAGTGCAAGGGTGTTTTCAACAGTTGCACCGCCGCAGCCTGCAAAGTTGAGTTTCAGCGTGTTTGTTTCTTCATCAAACGCCGCTCTCCAGTCAAGCTCATTTGCTTTCATGCCTGCACGGCTGAACGTTATGCTTGCTTCCGTCAGTTTCTGAGTCGGGTCTGACGCGGAAACGGTCATTTCACCGTCCTCCTGCTTGAACATCACAATCATCGGCTTGTCAACAGTGATTCCGCTGTATGTTCCCTCTTTCCAGAACACAATTCCGACCGCCCCCGTGCTTTTGTCACGGACAGCCTGAATGTTGTCATTGTTGCAAAGAATCTGAACATCGGGATTTTTTGCATATTCTGCTGTTTCCTCTGCGGTCATTGTCGGCAAAATGACGTATGAATACTGTGCGTTCTTCGGACTGACACCGTGATTTATCCAAAGCTCAAAGAAGCTTGTGTCGTGGCTTGTGCGGTTTGCAGTGATGCTTTCACTCTGCGGAAAATAATATCCGCCGACAGTTTCAAGATTGAGCCAGCTGATTCCGTCAAGACTCTTTTCTTCATCTTTCACATTAATTTCTTCGCCGTCCGCCACAATCTTCTCTGTTCCAATGTTTTTCGGCTCTGAAACCTTTATTTCACCACTTGCACTCGACTGATATACCGAAACCGTGGTCAGGCTGACCCAACCCGTGCCTGCCGAATTGCCGTAGCTGCCCATTTTCACATATCTTGCAGGAATATTCTTGCAGTCAAACAGCTCCTGAGCCTCTGTTGTGCCGCATGTGTCGCCTGCAAACACCTCTGTCCAGTTTTCACCGTCCTCTGACAGTGAAATGTCAATTTTCTGCGTTCTCTTGCTGCCGTTCTGGAACGAGAGTCCGACAAAGCCAACAGTTTTGACTTCTCCAAGATCCCACGTTATGTCAGCCGTTCCTTCTGCCGCCCATTTCGTGAGGAAATTCCCGTCAATCGTGTTTTCCTTTTTGTTATCCTCCTGCGGCTCCTGGCTTGCTTCAACACCCACAATGTCATATGAAGGTGTCAGCTCATCTTCAGGAATTGATGAAACAGCATTATTCGAGCGTCTGTTCTCAACAATTGTGCGAACATCAAAGCCGTCGTTTGCATTTATTCCCGTTCCAAGGCACACAACCTCATCATCAAACATGAACCATGCTTTTTTGCCGTTTAAGGTTGAATGGTGTGCTTTGATAACCGAACCGTCGCTTTGCGTTTTGTCGTTGTCAAGATTAAATGCATTAAACTGCTGTGCCGCCGTCTGATATTCATTATTCAGCGTCACGCCTCCGACAAAATCATAATCCTTTACAAACGCATTTCCGGTGTTTATTATGTGTGCATCGCGCTCCTGTGTGTCAACCGTCGTTCCGGGGTATTTATACGGATCAATTTTTGACCAATACTTCTGATAGAACTGACCCTGATCATTTTCAACCTGAAGCTGTGTCATTCCCTCTCCCGTATACCAGCCCGTCACGTTGTTTCCGAGAATACACTCATAATCATACATACGTGTTGATGACATTGAAAGACCGAATGCCCATGTTTTGCGATGATGTACTGTTTTGTCAATTCTTCCGTATACTTTGCTGAGATAATAGTCATCACGTTCCTCTATTGAGTCATCGTTCAGAATGCGTTTCAGCTCCGCAAGCTGCGGAAGTGTTAGTGAACCATCATTATATTTCAGAATCGTTTCATGGCTTGCGATATATTTTATCATTGATTCAAGACGTGTGCGCGTTTCGCTGTCTGCCGCGTCAAGCAAATTAATGGCTGCAACCAGCAGCATTCTTCCTCTTCCGCGGTCACTTGCCGGCTCACGTCCCATGACGTTTCTGAATGAAGCTCCGTTATACATAAGCGGTTCATACGCGCTGAAAATCCACTCAAATATGTTTTCTGCTCTCGGTTCTTTGAACTCAAGCACCGAACCCGCAACAAGCGGAAACAGCTCGCCGACTGCCTCAAGGTGGTCTATTCCATAGGTATAGTTCATTGCATGCTTATAGTGATAGCGATATGAACCGTCCGACCACATTCCCTCGCCGCCGGTCTGCGAATCTGCCCAGCCCATCGGCACATGAAGCAGATTCACCGCTTCAAGGGCGTTCTCCGCATTTTCGGTCAGCAGGCTTGAAGCAAGCCAATTCTGCGCCGTGTGAACCACGTTTACGCCGCCGTCAGTGTATCTTTGACTCCAGCGTGTATCAAGCCAGAACTCAAAGAATGCAACGTAATGGCTTATCTCCGCAGGTGTCAGCTCGCTTTCCATGAGTATGAGGGTCGCAAACAAATCACGCGGAACACCTATCTGCCAGTGCCACCAGTTTGTCAGAGTGTAATCACGCCATCCTTTGTTGGCAATCTCAGCATCGCCGTAGCGATGTTCGTTAAACCACTTCAATGCATAAAGTATGTCATTTTTCAGCTCTTCATTGTGATAGTATTCCGAACCGTACTGCGCCCAAGCCATTGCCATGTTTCTGATATTTTGAGCCTCAGTGTTCATTTCCGCTGTGTTTCGCGCCACACGTCCCAGAAACAGTGACTCCTCGCTACCGCGATTCGTTCTCAGCTTATCCCACGAAACTTTACAATTTTTCTCAATGCTTGAGATCAGCGTCTGAATGTCCGAATCCTCAAGGTCAATATTCTCGTCCGCAACAAGACTGTAGCGGTATTTGTCCTTAACCTCACGCATTTGCTCCGCCGTTATGCTTTCAGGAGCAACATTATCATGATAGCAAAGGTATGACGCGATTTCTGTCAGGTTGTTCACCGTGCTGTTTGAATCAAAACCGCGTATTCCCTCATCACCAATCAGAACCAGTCTTTTGTCCGTCTTGGTTTCAAACCCCAAAAGCTCCGCAGTCTCCTCCGCCGGCACATAAAGCTTGCCGTTTAAGCTGTACGGTGCAACCGAAAAGCTGCCCTCTTTCCCGTTCAGTGTATACGC
>CAKSIW010000126.1 GCA_934463175.1 uncultured Clostridia bacterium
CACAGCAATTCTTGATTATTTCGGACGCCGCTATTGCGGTGAAAACATTGTCATATCGGTTGTCGGCAATTTTGATGAGGACAGGCTGCATGAGCTTTTGGAAAAAAAGTTCGGGGTTTTTGAGCGCGGCAGCACAGCGGACGGTGTGCCGGGACACATAGAGCTGCAAAGAGGCGTCAGTGTCACTGAAAAGGACATTGAGCAGTGTCACATATGTCTTGGACTTGAGGGCTTCACGCGGCATGACACACGCCGCCATGCTCTGTCGGTTCTGAATGCGGTGTTCGGCGGCAGCATGAGTTCCCGTCTTTTCCAAAGCGTCAGGGAGGAACGCGGTCTTGCATATTCTGTATATTCATATCTGAACACATATAAAAACAACGGTTCGGAGGTTATATATGCAGGGGTCAGTCCCGAGAACACGCTGCCTGCACTTGAGGTCATCAGCCGTGAAATCAAACGGCTGAAGAAGGAGGGTCTGAGTGCTGACGAAATTGAGACCGCAAAGGCGCAGCTGAAGGCGTCGGTTGTCATGTCGGCGGAAAGCACGTCAAGCCGTATGGGCGGTTACGGAAGGTCGGTTCTGCTCAGCGGACGTGTGACTGACATTGAGGAGTCAATTTCGGATATTGAAGCGGTTGACGAAAATGCAATTGCAGAGGCGATTAGCTGCGTGTTTGACATAAACCGTCTCAACATCGCGGCAATCGGCAGAATTGACGGCGGAGAGGATAGGATTAAGTCGGCAATTGATTTTTGAGACAGCCGCAGCGATGGGAAGAAGGTTTTCGCGGGCAGTTTATGAATTGCTCATGAAAATGTGAATAAAGCTTAAAAAGGAGTGACAGGTGTGGAACAGCTTGAAGGCTTGGTTGAAAGCGTCATATATGAAAACCCGTCAAACGGGTATACAGTCTGCGATATATCGTCGAACGGCTGTCTTTACACTCTGACGGGATATATGCCGGGTTTGTGCGAGGGCGAGCATATCCGTGCAACGGGCAGCAAAAAGCGGCATCACGAATACGGCGAGCAGTTCAGCGTTGAAAGCTATGAGAGGATCATGCCGAAGAATGAGAGCGAGACGGAGCTTTATCTTGCGTCGGGAGTTCTTCCGCACATCGGTAAGACAACAGCGCGGCGGATTGTTGAGGCATTCGGTGCGGACGCGCTCTCGGTGATTGAGCATGAGCCGGAGCGGCTCATTTCCGTTAAGGGGATCACGGCACAGAAGGCTCAGGATATATACAAAAAATTTGTTGAGCAAATCGGACTCAGAAACATTGTTATGTTTTTTCAGAAATACGGAGTTTCGCCGAGCCTTGCCGTGAAGGCGTATAAAAACCTTGGCAGCGGCGTGGTTGAGCTTGCAAGCGCAAATCCGTTTGTGCTGACACGGATTGACGGGTTCACCTTCAAAACATGTGACAAAATCCGTGAGAGCATGAAGCTTCCGCCGAATCTTCCGTCAAGAATTGAGGCAGGGCTGCGGAGTATGCTGATGAATGCGGCATATCTGAGCGGTCATACATATCTCCCGTCGGGCGGACTTGCGGCGCAGACCAAAGCGGTGCTGGACGTTGACAGGGTTGAGGTTGACGACGCACTGTCCGCTCTTGCAATGAACGGCGAGGTTGTGATTGAACACGGAGATGAATTTGACCGTGCATATCTGAAGCTGTTTCATGACGCGGAGTGCGGTGTGGCAAACCGCCTGCGCGAGATGAGCGGAATGGTTTTTGAGGTTGATTTTGATGAGGCGGAGGAGCTGATTTCAAAGGCGGAGCGCGAGTCGGGAATAACGCTTGCGGACGCACAGCATGACGCAGTTTTCGGATGCTTTGAAAACTCGGCGCTTGTGATTACGGGCGGACCCGGAACGGGAAAAACAACCATAATCAATACCATAATCAAAATCATGGAGGCGCAGGGCAAAAAGATTGCACTTGCCGCGCCGACGGGCAGAGCTGCAAAACGAATGAGCGAGGTGTGCGGAATTGAGGCAAAAACAATTCACCGTTTGCTTGAGGTCATGCCTGCCGAGAGCGGTTCAAGCTGCTTCGGAAAGAATGAGAAAAACAAGCTTGACTGCGATTTGCTGATTGTCGATGAGATGTCAATGGTGGACATTCTGCTGATGAACAGTCTGCTGCTTGCACTTCCGCGGAGTGCGCGGCTGATTATGGTCGGAGACTGTGACCAGCTCCCGGCGGTCGGTGCAGGAAATGTTCTGCGCGATATAATCGAAAGCGATGCGCTTTCCTGCATAAAGCTGACCGAAATATTCCGTCAGGCAAAGGAAAGTATGATTGTTGTGAACGCCCACAGGATAAACAACGGTCAAATGCCGTATTGCAACGACCCCGACAACGATTTTTTCCTTGCCAAAAGCTCCTCTCCCGAGCTTTTGTGTGACATGATTGCGGATTTATGCGAAACGAGAATCCCGAGGAAATACGGCTTTGACAGCATATCTCAGATACAGGTGCTGACACCCACAAGAAAGGGCGAAATCGGAGTTCAGAATCTGAACCGCGTGCTTCAGGCGCGGCTCAACCCGAGTGACCGTTTCAAGGCGGAGCGTGCGGCGGCGGGCTGTGTTTTCAGAGTCGGCGACAAGGTCATGCAGAACAAGAATAACTATAACCTTGAGTGGACAAAACACGGCACGGGCGAGAAGGGAGCAGGCGTGTTCAACGGCGATGTCGGCTTTGTCACGGATATAAGCAGCCGCGGAAAGTGCCTGACGGTCACGTTTGATGACCGCGAGGTGAAATATGACTTTCTTGCACTTGACGAGCTTGAGCTTGCCTATGCAATCACGGTTCACAAAAGTCAGGGAAGCGAGTTTGACGTTGTGATCATGCCCATGTTTGACGCACACAGGCTGCTCATGACAAGAAATCTCCTGTATACTGCAATAACACGTGCCAAAAGTCTTGTTATCCTTGTCGGAAAAGAGGACATTTTGCAGAAGTTCGTTGCGAATGACAATATTGCGGTCAGATATTCGGGACTCAGGGAACGTATGATAATTAGATAGGAAAGAGAAAAACGGTGTCAGTTTTTTTCATTTGCCGAAAAAAGAGGGATTATCAATTTAAGCCTAAAAAACGCACATACCGCTTTTTAAAGCGGTATGTGCGTTTTTTAGGCTAAGTGAGAGCATTGGCTCTTCATTTACTCCGAGAGTGTGAAAAAAAGTCTGTAAATTTGATTCCTTCTATGATAGAATATAAATAATATCATAGGAGGAATTTT
>CAKSIW010000127.1 GCA_934463175.1 uncultured Clostridia bacterium
CCACAAAAAAACATTTAGATTATATGATCATTTTGGAGCCTAATTTGAGGTTTACACAAAATGAGGGATTGCCCCTTGCAATTCTTCATTCTGCTTGGGATTTAATTACATGGGTTTTATAATTCGATAAATTTCGATTTACCCGCAGATTAAAACTTAATATCACAATTCAGAGCAATCGCAAGGTTGCTCTTTTATGTGAGCGAAAGGAGTAAAAGCTAAGGCTATTTATCATCGCAGTATAAAAATCATCAGCAGTGGCAAGGGCAAATCAGCCTTGAGTTTATATATCTATAAATTACCTTTAACAAGCCTTTGCAGCTTTTCTTCGTCCCAATTCCTGCACTCATGAATAACAATCTTTCTGTCCTTCATTGAAATAATAAGTTCCGCTTTGTCTGTACTGTTATCAACAACATTAACAACATCACAGAATTTAAGCAATTCGCTTAAATTTGCAAGAGATCTCTTGTATCTGCTTCTGACAGCGGTTTCACGCAAAGAGGTTGCAATTACTGCAGCTTCCAAGTCTGTGCATTTTTCTTTCTTTTTAATTTCATCGGCATTTATATATTCTCCGATTATATTAAAACCCCTTGTAACCGTTGATTTTTCCGGAACCGTTCGGGCCGGCAAAAACCAGCACTGCCGGACTTATTTCATTCACAAGTTTTCCTCCTGTCCAAGCAACCTAAAATGATGGATTATCTCTGTTGTCAATTGCGTTTTGCACTCTGTTCATAAATTCACTGTCACTCATGTTATATATTGTCCTGTTGGTATCGTTGAGCGAAATTTCAAACGGAATGCTTTTGGTCTGCACAACTTTCTTAAAAAACATATTTACGGCAGTTGACGCATCAATACCAAATTGCTCAAATAATTTCAAAGCTTCAATCTTAGCAGTTTCATCAACAGTTAAGTTTATACGAGCTGTAGCCATAATTCTTTACCTCCTAATATAAACTTCCTTATATATTATATTACATTATGCACCGTTTGTCAACAGTCACGCGCATATTCGTTCACATTATACTCCCGTACGTTTAGTCATAAAATACGCAATATAACGAAACTGCGTCAAGCAAATCTAAAAATGATGAGTTTTAATCAAGCTTCCCTGCTATGTCGAAGCCTTATAAACGGCGCAATAAAAACGGTCACACCACTATTTTATACTCATAGACAACATATGCCGTATGACCGATGCTGCGGCGGTTTTCACGCGCGGCTTTTTTACGCAGAAAAAACAAAAAGGTTAGTTCACAAGTCCAAAATACTTTTCAAAAAATGATTTCAGTTTGTCAATTACGGTTTGTTTCTTGACCTCTCTGTTATTACCACCGAAACGGGACATAGGCGGCAAAATTCCGTCAATATCCGTACCGATTGTTTTAAGTTCTCCATCACGAAAAGAATTGTCAATGAACGTTTTTGTTTCATCGGCTTTCAAACGCTCCGTAGTGATTATTTCTTCAAGGTCATTATCTTTCTGCCGACAAATAAACTTTCTCCATTCTTCTCCGACATTGCCGGAAGCATTGACTGTTTTTATAAACTGCTCAATAAGCTGTTTCTTGCTTCGGAGTTGAATAGACGAACCGATTGCCTTGTCTATCGTTGTCAGTATTTCTTTATCGGTGCAGTTAGATTTATGATACTTTTCAACAAGCATAAGGATATAATCAATATTGATTTCCACTTGTTTTATAAGCTCAATTTCAAATGTTATATCCTCGTTTATGCTTTCTTTGTCAGACTTTGCCGGGGTCGCTATTTCGTGCCATAAATCAATGTAAATGCTCTGATAGTCTTGGAATACCCTCGGCGGTAAAATCTCCTGTCCCTCAAAGTTATCAAAAGAGGTAAGAATATTTTTCAGCCTTAAAATTGCTCCAAACAGCTTTATAAAGTCTTTTTGTGCCTGTTCTCCGACAATCTGCTGTGATAACGGGAAATCAGATAACAGCTTGTCTATAAGGTCAGCATATCCGTCTGTATGTTTGCCGTTTTCGTCATAGCCGTTGTAGTAATCGTCATAGCTTTTCAGCATTACAATTCCGCTTGCTTCTTTATCGCCGAAAAGTGCAATAGCATCTTCAACCTCCTGCTGCAAATCACGGAAACAAACAATATTACCAAAGGTTTTGACAGAATTTAATATTCTGTTTGTTCTCGAAAACGCTTGAATAAGTCCGTGCATTTTCAAATTTTTATCTACCCACAGCGTATTGAGAGTAGTTGCGTCAAAACCCGTCAAGAACATATTTACAACGATTAAAATATCAATTTCACGGTTTTTCATACGCATAGACAGGTCTTTATAATAGTTTTGAAATTTATCACTTGAAGTGTCAAAATTTACATTAAAGACTTTGTTGTAATCTTTTATTGAATCTTCCAAAAACTCCCTTGATGTTTTGTCAAGGCTGTCCGTGTCAAAACTCTCGTCTGCAAGCACATCTTCCGTATCGGCTTCATTTGCTCCAAAGCTGTAAATGGTAGCAACGGTTAAGTTTTTCTTTTTCTCTGCAAGCTGTTTTTTAAACTCAACATAGTATTTCATTGCAGTAGGAATAGAGCTGACCGCAAATATAGAGTTAAAACCTGCTACTCTCTGCCCTTTGAGCGAATAAAAGCTGTTGCGTTTCGTCTTTTGGTCAAAGTGGTCTATGATATAACCGACAATTTCCGATATTCGTTCAGGTGCGTTCATAGCTTTTTCAATGTCTATTGCGGAAACATCTTTATCCACGATATTTTCCTTTTTTTGTATAGTGTCAAGATAATCAATTCTGAACGGCAGTACATTACCGTCATTGATAGCATCAACAATAGTGTATGTATGCAGCTTATCCCCAAACGCCTGCGGAGTGGTTTTAAGCTGCGGATTGCCGCCGCTTGAAGCATTTACGGCAAAAATGGGCGTACCCGTAAAACCGAAAATATGATAATTCTTAAACTGCTTTGTGATTTTAAGGTGCATATCTCCAAACTGTGAACGATGGCACTCGTCAAAGATAATTACAATGTGCTTATTATAAATATCGTGCGTTTTGTTCTTTGATACAAATACATCTAATTTCTGAATAGTTGTAATTATGATGTTGTATTTGTGAGGATTGCCTTTTG
>CAKSIW010000128.1 GCA_934463175.1 uncultured Clostridia bacterium
CCACAAGTATGCCGATGATGTCAAATGTGCTGTTGATTTAAAAATAATCAGCAGAGGGGACACATTCAGACCGGACGATGTGATAACGGCAAACGAGGCGGCAAAGCTCATGGTCGCGTCAGTCGGATATTCTCTGGTGGCGGAAAACCGCGGCGGATATCCGACGGGTTACAGAACTGTTGCGATGAGCCTTGATTTTATTAAGGGCGTCAGCTTCACAGATGAAACGGTATCCGGTCAAAATGCCGTTATGCTGCTCTTCAATCTTTTGAGCCGTGACATTGAAAATATAGGATATGCGGATCGCGGAAATTCGCTTTCCTATACGGGCGGCAAGAATAATCTGCTTAATTCGATATATAACGTTTACAGCTTTGAGGGGCTTGTAACCGCGGTCGGGAATCATTCTGTGACAATGAATGCGGATTATGTTGAGAAGGAGAACTATGTTGAGCTTGACGGTGTCGGCTTTGAACTTGAGGGCGTTCTCCCTGATATGCTCGGAAAAAAAGTGACAGCATATGTCAGAGATGACGGAGACAAAGAGCTGATTTGCATTTCAGAGAAAGATAATGATGAAATCTCAATCAGGGCAAAGGATTTTGAGGACTTCCGCGGCGGAGTTTTCAGATATTATGACGGAGACAGAAACAAAACACTGAATATGGACAGTGCGTATAAGGTTATATATAACGGAAGAAGAATTTCCGCGTGGGACAGAACAATGGCAGACGAGGATTTCACACGGCTTCGTTTTCTTGACAATGACGGAGACAGAAACTATGAAATACTGTTTGTTGATACATATTCCTACGGAATCCTGAACGGCGTTGACTATAAAAACATGAGCGTCGGAATCAAGCTTGAGAAAAAGCAGCTTGATCTGAGCGACAGCACAAGCGTGATTGAAATTTATAATTCTGATGGCGAGGACATTGATTTGTTCCGCCTTGAAAGCGGAATGACGGTTGCGATAAAGGAAGCCGCAGATAAAAAGTTCTATCAGATTCATGTTTGCAGCAAAACCGTTTCGGGAAATGTGCGTCAGATAAACAGCAAGGACAATTCGATCAGGATTGATGATGAGATTTATTCCTGCTCAACGTATTTTTGCAACAAGTATATCAAGACAAATCTTGTCGGTCTCGGTCAGAACATATCTGTTGTTCTCGGCATGGACGGAGAGGTGACAGAGCTTTCTGACATCACAGGCAGCATGAAGTATGCATATCTCATTTCCTGTGCACCGAGCAAAGGACTCAAAGAAAAGGCACAGGTTCGGCTCTATTCCTCCGACGGCGAAATGAAGGTGTTTGAAATTTCCGACAAGACGCAGATTGACGGCGCAGGCAGATTTGACGGAGATGAGGTTTGCACAAGAATTTCTGCAAATACGCTTCCTTATGTAATACGCTACAGTGTGGACTCGGAAGGGGAAATAAATTCGGTTGACTTTGCGGAGACGCCTGGAGACGAACTGGCAGAAATACGCGATCCTGCAAACAGCCTGAGAAAGAACTATTCAAAGCAAAGCCTGACATATCGGAGCGGCTGTCTGGGATTCAATTCATATGCTCTCCTGAAGAGTTCGATAGTGATGTTTGTTCCCGAAAAAGCTGAGTACCTGACAGATGAGGAGAGATATCAGATTGGAACATATTCTTTGCTCAACTCAAATTCAAGCTATCCTGCTGAGATTTATGATATAGATGAAAACGGGAATGCGGGACTGGCGGTTGTGTTTGATGACTTTGACACCGATCTTATGAAAAATATGCGTGTCAGCTATATTGTTGAATCGGTTAACGAATGCATAAAGGACGGAGAAACAATGCGTGAGCTTGTTTGCTACGGTGACAAGGCATACACAAGTCTTTATCTGCCGGATGATGTGACGGTTAACAAAACTTCAGGCAATGATATAGTGCCGGGAGACATAATCAGATGCAGACTGAAAGACGACCAAATTCAGGGGCTGTTTGTCGATTTCGATTTTTCAAGCGGAAAGCATGTTTTTGACAGCCGCGGCGGAGCAAACTTCGGCAGCCGTATCTGCAACAGCTCACTTGAGTTCTTGAGCGGAAAGGTTTATTCAATCGGTTCGGGAAACTTAATCATGAGCAATACAACAAATTCGGACGGAGAATACAGCTTCACGTCAGGAAACCTCATGCCGTATTCTGCCGGAAATGCTGAAATTGTCTGCTATGACAAAACAAACGGCACTGTGACACCGATAGATGCAGAATCGGTTCACGGCTATCTCGGCTATGGTGATGACGCGGATTTTGTTATCATAAGACAAGGTGACACTTCAATGAAAAACATATATATCGTAAGATAGGAGGAGAAGTTATGACGAAAATATTCAAACGTATACTTCCGCTTGTGCTGTGTGCAACACTTATCCCGACAGGTATAACGGGTGCGGCAGCAAAAGAAACCGATGACGGAGTTTTTCTCAATGCCATGTTTGACAATCAGGCAACAAATGCAGTTGACATAGCAGATGTCAGTGTCACGGGAGGAAAGGTTCTTGTTGTGGAAGCAGGCGCAGGAAACAAGGCACTGAACCTTCAGAAAGCGGATACCGACGCGGTGATTGCCGGAGCTTTTGAGGCAAAGGGCGAGAAATATATAACCTACAGCTTTGACGCGAAGCCTGACGTCTCAGGAAGCGTAAACCTCAAAGTTTCACTTTCTGCGTCAGCGGACGGAAAGAGTCCTGTCAATGTTTTAAACATTCAGGATAACGGAATACGGACGATTGACAACAGATATCTCGGCGGCATAAGCGGAGATTTCACAACTGTTGCGTTCGCGGTCAAGGATAAGTATTTGTTCGATGTTTTTCTGGACGGGAAGTGCGTTCTTTCCGACTGGAAAATGCCGTCGGAGATTGACGCAAAGGCATTGGTGATAAGCCAGCCGGCAGGCTTTGGGTGTTTTGTAGATAATGTTCGCATTTACAAGGGCAGCAGAACAAGAAAGCTTCGCACGTTCCCGAACACAGGGTATAGCACTGAAATACAGGATAATATATTGATTGAGTCGGCAACGGG
>CAKSIW010000129.1 GCA_934463175.1 uncultured Clostridia bacterium
GTTCCCATACGGCAAGGTTCCCGATATTGTCTCCGCTTTGCTGGCAGGTACGAGCCTGCTCGGTGTAGTTTTTAATAGTCTCTTCTATCCTTACTTTGTCAACACAGAGAAGCTCATCCACCGTTATGCCAAAATAAAATGCAATGCGTGGCAGAAGTGTAATGTCGGGAAAGCCCTCGCCACGCTCCCATTTTCCGACCGATTGCGGTGTAATGCCGAGATGATTTGCAAGTACTTCTTGCGTGATGTTTTTCTGCATACGCAAAGAACGCAGTTTGTCTTTCAAATTTAGTTGCATATTTATCTCCACATTCATTTAGATTGATAAGCGCTTATCTTGGTTACATTATATCAAGTTCCACCGTCGCTGTCAAGAACCGCAATGTTTATTTTCCGGCGCAATATACAACACGCAGTTGTTTTGAGCGGTTTTCTTTGCCTACGATGCTGCAATTTTCGGGTGGTTGAATGCTTCGATTAATTCTGTTATTCTGCTTGAATATTGGTGTCTGACAACTCAGTGGATGATCCCTGCAAAGCGTCGCTCTCGCATATATTTGCTTGCTGTTCTTCGTATTCTAAGTAACATGCCGTTGCTACCAGTAGTTTTATTTCCTCGAATGACATTTTTTTAATATCTATTGTTACCCACTTTTTTGCAAATCCTTTGGAAAATTCAAGTGCTTGTTGAAGTCCCCATTGGATTTCGTCATGGCAGTATTTCGAGTTCAAATTGTTGAATATTTTTTCAAGTTGATAGTTCGCAAATTGATGCATAACTTTAGGGTGAGTATAAATTATTTCTGTTTCTGCGTATAGACGCTCATAGTCTAATTCTGTTGCATATTTATAGATACTATCAACTTTGTCAATCAATGCGCCTCTAAACTTTTCTACATTATCAGTGTTTTTGCTATCCGTCAAATCGCAAGTCAGGTAACTAATGTATTCGTCTATTATGTCAGTTTCCTGATATCGCTTTAACAATGATGATCTTATGTTTCGTAGGGTTTCTATGGAAGTTGTCCCCTTTTTTATTCCTTCACTTTTCCATATGTCGTTTTTTGCTTTTATTTCCTTTTTTATCCATTGAGTGATTGCGCTGAGTTCGTTATATTTCGTTTTTATATATTTTTTTAGAGCATTAAAAGGTACTCTGATAATATGAGATGAATTGTTGTTTTTATCTTTTAAATCATAATACATCATGATGCTGATAAATCCCTTTGAACCTACAATTTGATTATTCTTTTTTATGCTTATCCACGGAGATACTTGATTGCCCAATTTTTTAAATAACCTACTCGTGTTATACGGATGTGCGAAAGTGATTGATCTAATAAATTCAAAGAATTCAGTATCCGTAGGACAATCACATTCGGTCATTTTGAACGGTTCTTTCATACAAATATCTTTAAACAATGTTTTGTCCTTTTTTGATGGTATCTCTATTTTGTATTTTTTAAGCTCTTCAGATGCTTTTTCATTTGAAATAAGCAAATTAATTCTTTTGAATAACACTTTGGGAGCATCAACAATCATGCACGCAAAAGCCATAAAACAGATAAATTTTTCCTCACTCCTTGGATAATATCTGTGTTTGTTAACATAACCCACGGCAGTTTCAAGTCTATCCATTACTGCGCAAACTTGGTTGTAAAATGAGGCATATTTCTCTTCTTTCCAAAACATGGGAGACGAATTTACAGCGTTTCTAAGTTCCTTTATCAAGTCAGGATTCAAATACTGAGGCTTTTTTGTGGTTTTATCTGATCGAGTATTTGGAGATTCGAAGAAATCTTTGTTATCATCAATTGTAGTAACTGCATCAATTTCGTTGCTTATTCTTTCGGTTGGTTTAGCTTCTTCACGTGCCATATTGCACCTCCAATTTGCGCTCAAAAGCTTTTAATCTGATGACCGGGAAATTTACCACTCAATCCTCTTTTACTTGTATTTACGCCACCTTTTTGCCCAATACCCGAGATTCGGCGGAAGTATCACGAAATATTCACGTGCCTTTTCGGGCGGAAAAGAGTCATTCGACATATGCGAAACGAGAAAATCCGTGAGTGCCGCAAGGTCACTCACCCCACCGAAATGGTTCTTGCGTCACCGTCCCACGTTACGCCGCCGAAAACGTCGAGAGCGTCGATGTAGATGACGGTTTTGCCGCCGATGTTGTACGACTGCACTTCTTCGCCGTTCACGTAGGTGACGATATCTGTCGGCACGGTCTCCGTCAGCTTTTCGCCGATACTGCCGCTCTTCGCACCGAAATTCTTTTTTTCAGTCTGCGTAAAATCGTCCGACGGGTGCGTTATCGAAAGCGTTCTCGCTTCGCCGTCCCACACAACCGTGAAGCCGTAATTCATGAGGTCCTCTGCAACTATGCACGTCGAACCGTTTACGTTGTACGACTCTATCTCACTGCCGAATATGTAGGAGCGGATGTCGGTTGAGAGGACGGGGAGGGGCTTGGGCGAATAATACATTTTTGCAAGAAGCAACAGCTCGTTTTGTGTGCCTATTGATATTTTCTCCCAATCAAACTTTGTCCCGTCGTAGTGAATCTCTCGCAAGTCCTGACAATTTGAGAAAGCTTTATCGTTGATGTTCGTAACACTCGATGGGATATATATAGTAAAAATGCCGTTGCGATAGTTGAACGAACTCTCGCATATTGTTTGTGTTCCCGGTTTAACAACAACTGTCATTTCAGAAGATGTTATGCCCTTAATGCTGTAAAGACAGTTTCCGATGTATACTACCGTTCCATCGGGATATGAATCATACCAAGCAGTGCCGAGAAAAGCATGCTCTCCAATGTAAGTTACACCGTCCGGTATCTGTATGTTTGAAAGTTCGGTACAATTGCTAAATGCATATCCGCCAATGCTTACGACACGTTGCGACATAATAACGGAAGTCAAGCTTTTGCATCTCAAAAACGCCGAAAATCCTATGCTTGTTACGCTGTTTGGTATGGTGATGCTTTCAAGATTTGTACACTCCGCAAAGGTCCCGCCACCAATGGTTGTCACGC
>CAKSIW010000130.1 GCA_934463175.1 uncultured Clostridia bacterium
TATTTGTTTGCAACCACTTTGTCAATGGTATAAACCGTTGGAGACATCAACCTTGTATTGATTGCATTTTCCTTTCCCGATGAACCCATATTATCCCATTTCAGTGACTGCGTTTTGCCGTTTCGATATACCTCATTTGATAAGTCTGCACTATCCCATTTTCCTGTACGTGTTGTCCAGTTTACTATCTCATTCGCCGCATCCTCCGCACCGAAATCCGCAATCAAAACATCGCCTTCCTGCGGAGCTGCACCCTCACATGCCTCAGCCTCACCATATGCAAACACACCGATAGATGATGCAAGCATACAAATCATGAGCAAAACCGAAAACATTCTTTGGATTACTTTCTTCATTTTTCATTCCTCCAAAACTATTTTATATTTCCGCCGGCTGTGTCAAACCGATTTGGCACAGCCGACAATTTTTTCTGTTGTTTAATTACTGTAGTGTGGTTTGAATGTTCAAACACGATTCAACTGTTGCCCCGCCGCAATCGGCAAAGTTAATTGTCAGCGTGTTTGTATTTGAATCATATAAAGCTCTTTGGTCAAGCTTATCCTCCGTCATACCTGCTTGACTGAAAACGATGCTTGCCTCTGTGAGTTTTTGTGTCGGATCCGCCACAGAAACAGTCATTTTACCGTCCTTCTGCTTAAGCATCACAATCATCGGCTTATTTACAGTAATTTCTCCGTACGATCCTGCCTCCCAGAACACAATCCCAACACTTCCTGTACTTCTGTCCTGAACAGCCTGAATGTTATTGGTATTACAAAGAATCTGAACGTCAGGATTCTCTGCATAAGCCGCAGTTTCATTTGCCGTCATTGTCGGAAGAATAACATATGCATATTGTGCATTCTGAGGACTTACACCATGATTCATCCAAAGCTCAAAGAAGCTGAATTGGTTGTTTGTACGGTGTGCCGTTATGCTGCCATTTTGCGGAAAGTAATATCCGCCCACATTTTCAAGATTAAGCCACCTTATGCCATCAAGATTTTTTTCTTCATCTGTTACTGCAACTTCCGCACCGTCTGCAACAACTTTTTCTGTTCCGAAATACTTGGTTGTTCCGTCATCTGAAATCGTTGAAACAATATTATTCGAGCGTCTGTTCTCAACAATTGTGCGAACGTCAAAACCGTCATTTGCATTTATCCCCGTTCCGAGACATACAACCTCATCATCAAACATGAACCATGCTTTTTTGCCGTTTAAGGTTGAATGGTGTGCTTTGATAACCGAACCGTCGCTTTGCGTTTTGTCGTTGTCAAGATTAAATGCATTAAACTGCTGTGCCGCCGTCTGATATTCATTATTCAGCGTCACGCCTCCGACAAAATCATAATCCTTTACAAACGCATTTCCGGTGTTTATTATGTGTGCATCGCGCTCCTGTGTGTCAACCGTCGTTCCGGGGTATTTATACGGATCAATTTTTGACCAATACTTCTGATAGAACTGACCCTGATCATTTTCAACCTGAAGCTGTGTCATTCCCTCTCCCGTATACCAGCCCGTCACGTTGTTTCCGAGAATACACTCATAATCATACATACGTGTTGATGACATTGAAAGACCGAATGCCCATGTTTTGCGCTGATGTACCGTTTTGTCAATTCTTCCGTATACCTTGCTTATATAATAGTCGCTGCGCTCATCAATCGAATTGTCATTCAGAATGCTTTTCAGTTTCACAAGCTGCGGTAGCGTCAGTGAACCGTCATTATATTTCAAAACCGTTTCATGGTTTGCAAAGTATTTTATCATTGATTCAAGCCGTGAGCGTGTCTCACTGTCTGCCGCGTCAAGCAAATCTATTGCAGACACAAGCAATACTCTGCCGTTTCTTCTGTCATTTGCAGGTTCGCGTCCCATAACATTTCTGAAGGACGCTCCATTATATACTATCGGCTCATATGCACTGAATATCCACTCAAATATGTTTTCCGCTCTCGGCTCTTTGAACTCAAGTGCAGTCCCCGCAACAAGCGGAAAAATTTCTCCGACTGCCTGAAGATGATTTATTCCGTAGGTATAGTTCATTGCATGTTTATAATGATAGCGATATGAACCGTCCGACCACATTCCTTCTCCGCTGTCCATCGAATCTGCCCAACCCATCGGCACGTGAAGCAGATTTACCGCTTCAAGAGCATTCTCCGCATTTTCGGTCAGCAGACTTGACGCCAGCCAATTCTGTGCCGTGTGAACAACATTGACACCTCCATCGTTATATCGTGATGTCCAGCGTGTGTCAACCCAAAATTCAAAGAATGCAACGTAATCGCTTATCTGCTCGAGCGTCAACTCGTTTTCCATAAGCATGAGTGCTGCAAACAATTCACGCGGAACACCGATTTGCCAATGCCACCAGTTTGTCAGTGTATAGTCACGCCATCCTTCGTTGGCAATCTCAGCTTCACCGTAGCGGTGTTCGTTGAACCATTTTAACGCATAGAGTATGTCGTTTCTCAGTTCTTCATTGTGATAGTATTCCGAACCGTACTGCGCCCAGGCTGTTGCCATTCTTCTGATGTGTTCAGCCTCATTCTGCATTTCCGCTGTGCTTTGTGCCACACGCCCCAGGAACAGTGATTCCTCGCTTCCTCGGTTCGCCTTCAGTATATCCCACGATGACTTCCCTTTCCTTTCAACATTCGCAATCAAAGTTTGAATGTCTGAATCCTCAAGGTCAATGTTCTCGTCCGCAACAAGGCTGTAGCGGTATCTGTCCTTAACCCCACGCATTTGCTCTGCCGTTATGCTTTCTGGAGCAACATTATCATGATAGCAAAGGTATGACGCAATTTCTGTCAGGTTGTTCACCGTGCTGTTTGAATCAAAGCTGCGTATTCCCTCATCGCCAATCAGAACCAGTCTTTTGTCTGTCTTTGTTTCAAACCCCAAAAGCTTCGCTGCCTCCTCTGCCGGCACATAAAGCTTGCCGTTTAAGCTGTACGGTGCAACCGAAAAGCTGCCCTCTTTCCCGTTCAGTGTATACGC
>CAKSIW010000131.1 GCA_934463175.1 uncultured Clostridia bacterium
ACCTGTTCGGTCACGCAGTCGCTTTCAGTCCGTGCCGTCGTCGCAACACAAGCCGTTATGCTCCGTCCTCCCTGTTCGGTCGGACAATCGCTCTGCGCTTGGTTGCTCCTCTTTCCCAAAAAGCTCCGCTTTTTGGGAGCCCTGTTCATTTTGCTCCGCTTTTCGGGAGCCCTGTTCGCTCCGCTCACTTGCTTTTTGTCCGCAAAGTATATCTTTAATTCCGCGCCTTGTTATTTGTCGCGCAGTTGGATTTTGCGAAAAACACGGATTTTCGCCGTGAACCGTGCGCACACATTTTTATTTTCCATAATCGTGCGCACGGTTCAGCACAGCAAAGCCGCTGATTGCGGCTTTAATCTGTGCGGCGGCGGAGCAGCGCAAGCAATTTGGTTTAGTCCTCCCTTGTCGGTCGGACATCACTTTGAGCTTGGCTGCTCCTTTTTCCCAAAAAGCGGAGCTTTTTGGGAGCCCTACTCGCGCTGCTCGTAAAATTCAGTGTTTGAGCAATTAATCCAACCGAGACGAATGACGGCGCGCAGGGGGCTGCGGGGGCGGCACCCCCGCGAAAAAAGAGGTTTGGGGGCAGCACCCCCATAAAGGGGCTTGGGGGCAGTGCCCCCTAATCCTAATTCTAATCTATTTGTATCACACCGCTGTTGTCTGCGTCAAGCATACACAACCTTCGGTTATTCATTTTCCTGCTTATAATTCGGCTCATATCCGCGTGAAAATCCTTGTTCGACGCACGCACAATTGCCATCACTGTCGGTCCTGCTCCGCTCAGATATACCCCCAGTGCGCCATGACGGCAGCACAGCCGGAATAAATCGTCCATACCGGGCACGAGCCTTCGCCGATAGCTTTGGTGCAGTCTGTCCCTAATCGCTGTGCGGATATTTTCATAATCCCCTGTGATGAGGCTTGCCGCGAGCAATGCGCTGTGTCCTGCGTTGAATGCCGCGTCCCTGTGGGATACGTTCCGCGGAAGAACCATTCGTGCCCGTTTTGTCGAAAGTGCAAAGTCGGGTATGAATGCCGCAAATTTCAAATCACCGCTTATGCTGTGGCTGATATAGCGCACGCTGTCCCTCGTTTTCACGCTCACCGTGAAGCCCCCCATCATTGCAGGGGTGACATTGTCGGCGTGTCCTTCTTCAATTGCCGCAATATCAAGCAACTGCTGCTTGGTGAGCGGACTGCCTGCGAGAATGTTCGCGGCATACAGTCCGCCGACAATGCATGCGCTGCTGCTCCCGAGACCGCGCGTCATCGGTATGTTGTTTTCAAGGACAAGCCGCAGTCCGCGCGGACGGTGACCGACTCTCTCAAACAGTGCCGTCATCATGCGAGCCACAAGGTTGTCGCCGTCACGCGGCACAAATCTGCTTTCATCGCCCAAAACGCGGATTTCCAAGCCCGACGGTATTTCCTCGGCAGATATATAATTATACAGCTTGAGTGCCACGCCCAGACTGTCAAAACCGGGTCCCATATTGGCACTGCTTGCCGGAACACGAATCTTTATCATTCGCCAATCAACCTCATTTTGCCCGTTAATTTGCAGCCGCCGAATGTACCTTTGATGAGCGGTTCGGTTTGGCTCTCGGTCAGCGGTGCGGTTATGACGGCAAACTCGCCTTCCCTGAATGCCGGAAGAGCGGTGAAGCCGTCCGCGTTTTCGGGAGCTGTTCCCTCAAAGCGCAGATAGCGGCGGTATTTGATTTCCCTGCCGTCGGAGAGGCTGTCATCGCCGCAGTCACTCCATTGTATGATGATGTTCACCGCCTTGTGCTTGACCGCGTCAATCACATCGGATACAACCGCGTTGGCGGTCGGAAGCTTGCCTGCGCCTCTGCCGTAGAACATGACATCGCCGAGGTCGTCGCCTCTGACAACAATGCCGTTGAACACGTCGCATATTCCCGAAAGGGGGTTCTCACGCGGCACGAATGCGGGGAAAACCGCGGCATATATTTTGCCGTCCTCCGTCAGCTTGCTTTGACCTATGAGCTTGATTGAGCAGCCTGCCGATTCCGCATATGCAACATCGGCGGAGGTTATATCGGAAATACCCTTTGTATCGATTTTTTCGCAGTCAATCGCCTTGCCGTATGCCAGCGCGGAAAGAATTGCGATTTTGCGGCAGGTGTCGATTCCCTCAACGTCCGAGGTGGGGTCTTTTTCGGCATAGCCGTTCTCCTGTGCGCCGCGGAGTGCGTCCTCAAAGCTTGCGCCGCTTTTATACATCTGGGTCAGGATATAGTTTGTTGTTCCGTTCAGAATCCCCAGAACCTCGGTGATTTTGCCTGCGGTCAGGCAGGAATAGAGCGGTCTGATGATCGGGATTCCGCCGCCCACGCTTGCTTCAAAAAGATAGTTTATGTTTCTCTCTCTTGCAATTTGCAGAAGCTCTGTTCCGTGGGTTGCGACAAGCTCCTTGTTTGAGGTCACAACATGCTTGCCTGCCATGAGCAGCTCTTTTGTGAACCGATATGCGGGATTTGTGCCGCCCATGGTTTCAACAACCACGCCGACCTCAGGGTCGGTCAGTATGTCGTCAAAGTCCTTCGTGAAGCAGTCAAACTCGCTGTCGGGAAAGTCGCGGAGGTCGAGAATATGGCTGATTTCAATCGGCTCACCGCATTTTTTGATGATTCCCTTTTGGTTTTTGAGTACGATTTCGCCGACACCGGAGCCGACCACACCGTAGCCCATTATCGCAATTTTCATATGTTATCAATTCCTTTCAGAAATTATGTTACGTCGTCGCGCTACAGACATTTTTGCTCCGCGTGACCTGTTCGGTCACGCAATCGCTTTCAGTCCGTGCCATCGTCGCAACGCAAGCGGTTATGCTCCGTCCTCCCTGTTCGGTCGGACAATCGCTCTG
>CAKSIW010000132.1 GCA_934463175.1 uncultured Clostridia bacterium
CTCAAAAAAATCAAGTTCACACTCTACAGGTCGAAAGGTCGGAGACCAAACTGTGCCTTCTTCATCTTTGATATAAATATAAAATCCGGGAGAATCAATCGGCAGATTATACATTCTGTATCTTGAAATTCTGTACAGTGACGCGTTCTCCGTCCAGACAAAACCCCCACCCATTTGGGAAACAAACGCACTCATATGTCCGTTTGACAAATAGTTTATCCATGGGCCCGGCAGATCTTTTCTATATATACTGATTGATTTCTCTCCGTCATTAAATTTGTATCCGTTCATAAATATTTCCTCCATTTTTAGTCTTGTTTTTCATGTTAATTATACCTCGACGATAAAAACATTCGGGCATTTTGAGTTAAGCTGCATAACATGCAGAAATTTCTTTACATCTTTTGTTGTACTCCTTTTTCACTTCGTCGGCAAATGCAATTTGTAGTCAATCAGGAAAGAAAAATTCATACACCATGCCATGCTCTCTGGGTTCTGTGTTATGTTTTTCGCAGAATTTTAAATATAAGTCTATCGGATGACTGCGATACATCTGCGAACTATTTTTATCGTATCCTGGTTTGCCTTTTTCGGATTTTGCAGCAGTCCAATAAAACTGTAATGTTGCCATATTAAAGGTTTTAGAAAAGTACCTTTTATAAGTTTCGTTTTTTTCGTCGCTTTTCATTTTATCAAGAAAAATTTCTTTAAACAATTCTAAAACTTTCTTTCTGTCAGACATTTCTCATCTTCCTTGTAAAACTATTTTACATTGCAACAACACAATCATTATATCCCGAAGGTTCAACACATGTAAATCGTTCATTTTTGCATTGTATAGTTGCTTTTTGTCCAAAATTGGCTGCAATAAACGTCCCATAAAAAGACACTGTTTAATATACAGAGTATACCGTTAATTCTTTCAAATCCGAAAATATATTTTCGGATAAATTAAAAATCCGACAGTCATATGCCTTCATTCGGACACAGATTTACCATCAGCCTTAAATGCAATAACGATATTTCATAGCTTTGAGATATCCCCTGCACAAATTCATTTATATTGCAATACACTGCGTGTGCCGTTCACATAACCACGATATATTTTATTGTTCTCTGCTACAAAATTCATAGCGTCTTTACTTAATTCATGTACATTTATACCGTCAAATAAACCCCATAAACCATCATTCACCCTCTGTTTTCATAATATAATCAATCAGATTTATTACTTTAACTATGTCGATATTTTTTCTTTAATATACCGCTAAAAATTCACTGTTTTTATATTGCTTTTTACTCGTGTTTGTGTTACAATGTTGTCAGCAACAATTCGGAGGTGAATAACTATATGGAAAACACGCTTGCAAGAGATACTGCATTGACCGCAAACATCGTAGGCTATGCCAGAATATCGGTTGACATCGAAAAAGAAGAAGACAAGAATGTATCCATAGAAAATCAGATTGACTTTATTGAAGACTATGCAAAATCGCATTTTCCGAACTGCAATCTGAAAATATACAAAGACAGAGACAGATCCGGCTATTCGTTTGAACAAAGAGAAGACTATCAAAAAATGCGCAAGAAGCTCATGAATGGCGAGGCAAAAATCCTGCTTGTGAAAGACTTTTCAAGATTCGCAAGGCGCAACAGTCTGGGGCTTTATGAGCTTGAATTGCTGCGTGATGCTGGGGTGCGTATTATCTCAATTACCGACGCAATTGACTTCCCCACACACGACGACTGGTTGCAAATACAGCTGCGTTTTCTGCTGAACGAACAACCCGTAACGGACACGAGCAAAAAAGTGAGGGCAGTTATAGGCAAATCGCAATCCAGGGGCGAATGGCTGTGCGCAGTGCCCTACGGATATGTTGTCACCAACTATAAGAACCTGAAATTTGAAATTGTGCCCGACGAGGCGGACATAATCAAAGAGATTTTTCAACTGTATAATGACGGATGGGGCTACAAAAAAATCGCAAACTATCTGACCGACAAAAACATACCCACGCCGAGAATGAAAGAAAAAGAGCGTGCAGAAAATGTTGACAAGCAATACAACAGAAAAGTCAGAAAAGAGTGGTCCATCGTGACGATATCAACTATTCTCGCAAATGATTTTTACATCGGCACACTCCGTCAGCACAAATATCAGCGCACAAAAATCAACGGGTCGGACGCAAAGCTTTCTGATGACGAAAACATTGTCTTTGAAAAGCACCACGAATCCATTATTGACGATCGGACGTTTTTATACACGCGCGAGCAGCTGTCAAAACGAACAACCGCGCACTACCGCGGCATAAAAAAATATGAAACGCCGTATACCGGATATCTGTTTTGCGGCGACTGCGGAGCACCAATGTTCAGCCGAAGCCGACCCGAACTCGACCCGTCGTATATATGCGGGACCTATCACAAAAGAGGACTTAAGGGCTGTACTTCTCATCACATAAGAGTGGATTTTCTCGACGGGGTGCTCAAAGATTATGTGCGCATGGTTAAGATAAATTCCGCCGATATGCTTGAAAAACTCGAAAAAAGCATAGCAGAGGAATCACAGGCGATGAACGAAAATGAAAACATCATTGA
>CAKSIW010000133.1 GCA_934463175.1 uncultured Clostridia bacterium
AGATCGGTAGTTTTGATAATACTGTCTGCAAGGCGTGCTGAATCAGCCGAAACCGCAATAGTGTTTGCAGGATCAGCCTTTTCGACAGTAAGGGTGTCATAATTGATTTTAAGCTGATAAAAATCAACTTTGGGAAGCTTCAAATGTGCTGTGCGGTTATAACGCTTCAGCGGTGTTTTGCTATTATCAGCAGACGAAAACTCCTTGAGCGAGATGTGATGTTGCTGTTCGAGCTGTACATTTAACTTGTCAGCATTACTTTCATTCAAATAAATAAGAGCAGTTTCGGGGTTGCTTTTAATCACCTGACGCAAGCAACGGCAGGAGGTTTGCAGAACCATATTTGTGGGACAGTCGCCTTCTTGAGAAAGGATAATACCTGTAAGACTGCGGCAGTCCCATCCTTCTTTACCGATTTGTACAAGCATGACAATGCGAATTTTGGAAATAGACTTGTCCAAAATATCAAACTGCATTTGGCTGTCAGTAGGCATTTTATACTGCTTATTTCCTTTATGGAATTTGAGTATTGTGTCCGTGCCGAGTCCATACTCTGCAACAATACGGGATACCAAAGGATAGACAACTTCCTCTAATTTTTCGATAGTACCGCAGTAAATACCGAGTTTAGCGGTCAGTCCATTGGCATAGACAGTGTCCTTGTATGTATCAAGGAACTCTCTGACACCTTTTTCAATAATCATGCTGCTGTCTGCAATATCGGCAATCTTAACAACAGGACGTTTTAAGAAATTACCCACGCCGTCAATAAGAGGGTAGTAATACACAATATTCGTGATTTCAGCCGTCCCCACAGAAAGAGAGTCTACAACCTTAAATTTTTCAGTTTTTTCAAGATAAGGTGTGCCGGAAAAACCGATGACAGAGTTTACGGTATGATTTTGCGCCCACTTGGTTACAACGGCACGCAGTTTTATCTCATCGCTCACGGCGTGATGTACTTCATCAATGAAGATAGAGAGCGATGGCAACTTACCGATAAGATTGCGGAGCTCGTTAGCCCGTCTGTCTTTTTCATCGTCACTTTCTTCAAACATATTGATTTGTCCGCTCTTCTCTTGGATACGGTCAAGAATTACCTTTTCGGCGTTAGTTACTGCAACCAATCCGAAAAGTTCGGAAAGCGGCTGATGATTAGCAATTTTCTGAACATTCGGGTTCTTGGTTTTGTTTGATTTATTTGCAGTTTTTCCTTGATCAAGCACCTCAAAGGAAATCATACGCTTGATATCCGTTGCGGCAGGTTCGGGAATGATCCACGCAGGGTTAAAGTTTTGAATTGTCTTAAGGCTCGGCACAACAGAGGATTTCAAGCCCGATGGTGCAAAAATGATAAAGTTGTGGGCGAAAGCAGGATTGGTAGGCTCGTTCAGAGCGAAATATAAATCAAGATAGATAAAAGCTGCCATCAAGTATGTCTTACCTGCACCCATCGGAAGGCTGAACAGATAATCAGTATAGGAAACTCCGTAAAAGGCAGTACGGAAGAAAGCGTCATAGTCAATGCTTGACGGATCTTTCTTGATTTGTTTTTCGAGCTTTTCAGAAACCTGTTCGCCTTTATCGTTAGTTAAACGAGCATATTCAAATAATGCCGTTGCCGCAGGATTTTCCTCTAAGTATTCACGGGTTGCGGTAGATAACTCTATGTCGTTCAGATTGATAGAATTAAAGCACCCATATCTAAAAAGAAACCCCAATGTCTTACATTCACAACCGATTTTGAGGAACAGATAAACCTTGATAGCTTCGATCTGAGCATCTCTCATTTGCCCGGTTTTCTCTATATATTCAATTAAATTATGAACAGTGCATTGCTCGGAAGCATACCACTCTTTGCACTTGTTCTCTATCATTTTATAGAACATACTGTTCCTCCAGAAATCAATGTTTTAGTTTTACACACATATCTACAAATTTCGCACCAATGGCACCAATGAATATGGGCATGAGGAAAAGATATATGTGCGATAATAGTCTATATTAACTAATTTTCTTGCATCCTTCAGTATCTGAAGGACGTTTACCTTTGAGTAAGTAGCAATACGATCTATCTTGAGGTATAGCAATATATTTCGCATTGCAGTTAAATAGCAGGTTTTCCTCTTTTATTAGTCTGAATTGCCAATTTTCCATATTTTCAGGCTTAACAAAATTTGAAATTATATCATCATAACTTTGAGTGATTAGAAGCATCACTAACTTCTTAAAATACTGGTTAAATTCAGATAAACCAATAAAATACTCGAGTTCCCTATATAACGGGAATAATTTTCGTTTTTCAGCATCACCTGCGTACCAGTAAGACCACCAATAGTTATAATAACAATAGTTTCCATTTACTTCAATTGTAAGCAAAGCTCGTCTAAGTTTATCAAATTCTAAATTTGAACTTTCCAACTCTTTATTAAAGTAATTCTCAAACACAGTTTGAACTTTTGCGAGAAGGTCAAAATCAATTTCGTCTATACTATTTTTATAGTTGGCACATTCTAAAGCAAAAGTAATTCGACCTCTTAATAGC
>CAKSIW010000134.1 GCA_934463175.1 uncultured Clostridia bacterium
AATCAGAGTTGTATGTCAGACAAAAAGCTCACTTGCGCCCGAAGCAAAAGCGGTTGCATTTCGTTTGAGCGAAGAAAGCGGCTTTGAATGGGTTGGAAAATATGATGTTACCGCTGATGATTTGCTTTCAGGAACAGCAAAAGGCACTAAAAAGCAAGCGGCAATGGATTTTCTTGAAAGCTTACTTTCGGGCGGTCAAATGTCACAGACGGAAATTATGGAGCTTGCGGAGCGAAAAAGCATAGCGGAAAAGACGTTGAGGAACGCAAAGGACGCACTTGGGATTAAGTCAAAACGGGAAAATAATCAGTGGTATTGGAGTCTTGATTAAAAGTAAGGTGGCAAGATGCCCCTTTCTATACAATAGGGCATCTTGCCACCTTGAAAGGATATGATGTGATATGAAGAAAATACAAATTACGCAAAATTTGTTTGTAAAAATACTAAAATATTTTTACAGCGAGGAATTTGAGCTTGATGACGATGAACTGTGTGAGCTTTACCGGGATATTAAAAAGGACATTGACCAAAAGCTTGATGCCATTTCAAAGCGGAGTTATTACACCGAATATAAAACAGCGGATACCGACGAGGCAAAAGAAAAAGCAAGGCAGAAATATCTTGATGCAGTGGGTATGCATAAGGATTTCAGATATTGACTTTACCCTAATTGCATAAACGGGAATGTGCCACATTCCCGTAAAACGATTAAGAATGAGAGGATTGAATTATGAAAGACAGATTTATTGAAAACGGGATTGAGTATGTTCGATGCGGCGAGTATTATTTACCTGATTTTGAAGTGCCTCAATGCGAATACGAAATCGGGCAATTCGGCAGATTGAGAAAACATTATCTGAAAACAAACAAACCGTGCCGATACAGCACGCTTTTAATGACCGGAAAACTGTTTGAACATCTGCATGAAGTCGATAAACAGGCACAAGCAATTTTAGAGAAATTTATAAGGACGGCAGAGAAAACTGCTCCCGACAAAGCAACGCACCAAATGGAATGGGTTGGGCATATGAACAACGCCAAAGCCTCTGCGATAGAGGTTATAAATCACGAACTGATTTATGTATAAAGTAGGAACTTTGTTCTAACAAGCATAGCATTTGGATGCCCAAATTCTCCGTTTTAGTGGCGTTGCCCCTAATGCCCCAATGCGGAAAGGAGAATTTTTATGCGAGTAAGAAACAACAGAATTATGCTTCGGCTCAGCGATAAGGAGTATGAAAGTTTAATAAAATCATCTGAAAAAGTCGGTGTTCCGAGAGAGGTATATTTAAGAATGCTGATTATGGGAACAACTCCGAAAGAAAAACCTACGGCTGATTTTTACGGTATTATGAAAGAATTAAACGCAATCGGAAACAGCCTAAATCAGATTGCAAAGATCGCAAATTCAAAAGGTTTCATCAATGTGAAAGCGTATGAAGAGAATGTTCGGAAGTTAAACGGTTTTATTTTAGAAATCAGCAAGGCTGTTTTTACTCTGGAAAGGAGGGACGACAAATGGCTGCTACAAGAATTTGGTCTATAAAAGGTAGACTCGACAGCGTGATAAACTATGTTACAAATCCGGAAAAGACAGACGCCAGCAGATATACCGATACAGAGCTTCAAGCTTTGACGGATGTAATAGATTATGCTGAAGACGGAGTAAAGACGCATAATAAGGTTTATGTTTCGGGGATAAATTTATCCCCGGACATTGCCCGTGACCAGATGATTATGACAAAACTGCAATTCGGAAAAACAGATAAAATATTAGCTTATCACGGCTATCAGAGCTTCTTGCCGGGCGAAGTTACACCCGATATGGCACATGAGATCGGAATTAATCTTGCGGAGCGTCTGTGGGGCGATAGATTCCAAGTGCTTGTTACAACGCATCTTGACCACGAGCATATTCACAATCATTTTTGTCTGAACTCAGTTTCCTTTGTGGATGGAAAGAAATTCAGAGGCGGAAGCAAGGCATATTGGATTATGCGAGCGGAGTCGGATAAAATCTGTGCTGAATACGGTTTGTCTGTAATTGAAAATCCCGGTAAGGGTAAAAACTATGTGGAATGGAAAGCCGAACAGGAAAGCAGACCGACCGTAAGAGGACAGATAAAAGAAGAAATTGATGAGATTATCAAGTGTTCATATACATTTGATCAATTTTGGAGAATATTAAAACAGCGTGGATATGAGGTTAAGGACACAGGCAAATACATAGCGTTGAAACCGGCATTTTCCCAAAGATATATCCGTCTTAAATCACTCGGTGAGGATTATGGTGAAGAAGCAATAAGGCAGCGGATTATAGCGGCAAGAAACGGCATACGGATTTTGGATAAGCCTGCAACAGACTATAACTCATGGCTGAAAAAATATGAGCCGACAAAATTGCACGGTTTTAAGGCATTGTATTATCATTATCTGTATCTGTTCGGCAAGATACGAAAAAAGGAAACACCGCAACGGGTATCATTCTATATGCGTGATGAACTAATAAAATTTGAGCGTTA
>CAKSIW010000135.1 GCA_934463175.1 uncultured Clostridia bacterium
CAGCTAACTTTGATTTGATAAATCTCGGCAATTACAAATGCAAAATCGGCTATGATGACCCTAACTATTATTACCGTCCGAGAAAAAATATCGTAAATCGTCCTGTCAGCCTTAACGGTATGGGTTTCCACTTTGTTGGTGATCATAAGCAGACAATCCCGGCACTTTACGATGAGTTAAAAAAGAAAGGGTGGAATTTTGATGTGGACTGAAAAGGATTTTGAAAAAATTAGGCAACTAAAGGTCGGCATAATTGGCGATTTCTGCCTTGACGTTTACTGGATCGCGGATATGAAAAAAAGTGAGCTCTCGCGTGAAACGCCACACTATCCTTTACCTGTTGTTGAGGAAAAAATGTCTGCCGGTGGTGCCGGAAATGTTGCCGTGAATGTATCAAGCATCGGGGTCGGCACAGTCTATGCAATAGGCTGTATTGGCAACGATTGGCGTGGCAAGGCACTTTCGGAGCAGTTGACTTTAAATGGAATCGACACAACAGGACTTGTAAAGTGTGATGGTAGATTTACAAATACCTATATCAAACCGATACGCTGCGGTATATCTGAAGTAAAATACGAAGACCCGCGCCTTGATTTTGAGAATTACGAAACAATCAGTACTCAGACTGAAGAGCGTATTTTGGAAGCTCTTTCAGCTATCAAAGATAAAATAGATATTTTGTGCGTATGCGATCAGATGAAGTACGGTTGTATTACGGATAAAGTAAGACAATATATATCCGGCCTCGGGAAAAACGGTATGAAGGTCATTGTTGACAGCCGTGACCGCGTAAGTCTGTATTCAAACGTCACTGTTAAGCCAAATGAAGTTGAAGCAACGTGTGCGATGGGAATAAATGATCTGAACTACGCAGCAAAGCTTCTATCTGAAAAAAATGAGAAACCCGCAATAGTAACACTCGGCGATAAAGGTTGCCTTGTCTCAGATGGTACGGTAACTTATGAAATTCCAGCGTTTAACGTTGAACCGCCGATAGATTTCTGTGGTGCTGGCGATACATTTATGGCAGCGTTTTCGACATTCTGGGCGAGCGGCTTCGATCTAAAAAAAGCAGCGCTTTGGGCGAATGCTGCAAGTGCGGTTACCATAAAAAAGATCGGTATGACGGGAAGCGCAACAATACAAGAAATACTTGAAATTATAGGGAAATAATTACATTAAATCCGCTTCTTGTGCGTGTAATGACGGCAATAAAGCAGCGGCAGTAAGGATTGGTGAGGTGAAAGGTAGTGTTGACTTTACAAAACGACAGAGTAAAGGTAAAGGTACATGAACTTGGTGCGGAACTGAAAAGCATGGTTTGTGACGGAAAAGAGTATATTTGGCAGTCGTGCAAAGAAATCTGGGACAAATCTTCTCCACTGTTATTTCCAATTTGCGGTGGATTAAAGGACGATAAATACACGTATAACGGCAAGGAATACGTTATGCCAAAGCATGGTTTTGGAAGCTCCGTTTCTTTTACTGTTGAATATGCAGACGATAAAAAAGCAGTTCTCGTGCACAGGTCAACTGCTGAAACAAAGTTATGCTATCCTTTTGACTATGAACTGAGAATAACATATGAATTAAAAAACACGACTCTCAGTATTTCTTATCAGGTGGATAATAAATCAAAAGAAGCTATGTACTTTTCCATAGGGGCACATGAGGGATACTATACACCGGAAGGTATAGAAAACTACGATGTTGTATTTCCTCAAAACGAAACGCTTAATTCATATGTGCTTTACGGAAACCTTCTATCAGATCAACTTTTGCCGATTATAAAAGACTGTAACGTGCTTCCGCTTTACGAAAAGTACTTTACGGTAGACGCTCTTGTTTTCAAAGAACTAAAATCAAAGTCCGCGATTCTAAGAAGCAGAACAGGCGGAAGGACGATAAAACTTGACTTTGAGTTTGCGCCGTATTTTCTTATTTGGCATAAGCAGAATGCACCGTATATCTGTCTTGAACCGTGGGATGGAGTTCAGGATATCGTTGGTTCAGATTATGATATTACAAAAAAAGAAGGTATCATAAAGCTAGACGAGGGAAAAACGTATCGTGCAATACATACAATTACTGTCTTGTAAAGTTGAAGCCACAACATTCCTTCAAGGTATAATATTCTCAGACAACACAAGAAAATGATCGAAAAATTCTCATATAAAAAAGAGTATGAAATAAAACCTAACATTTCAAATCTCACAATAGATAATGGGAAAAGGAACATATGATATGGAATTTGAAAATACAAAATACCGCATTGAGATTGATAAAACCAACGGATCGATAAAATCGCTTATAAGCAATGGCAAAGAGTTTGTTGGTTGGCAGCTGCCTTTGTTTTCCTTTCAGTTAAGAAAGGGAGGGGGTACCGTAGAGTATACCTCCAATTCTGCAAAGAAGATAGACCTTGTAGAAGGTATCGATTGCATGAAAGCAAAGTTTTCCAGCTTTGGAGATTACGAGGTGTCTTTTAGTGTAGAAGCTGTGTTTTCAGAAC
>CAKSIW010000136.1 GCA_934463175.1 uncultured Clostridia bacterium
GTGGTATGCCGAATTTGTTGACGCGGCAGTGTCAAACGGAATTGCAAACGGAGTCGGCGGCGGAAGGTTTGGCGTTGGCGGAAAAATCACAAGACAGGATATGTGTGTTATGATTGCAAATGTATTGAGCCTTGCAGGAAAGGCAACGGAGCTGAAGGAGTCCGGCTTTGCCGATGAGGGCGATGTTGCGGACTATGCGAGAGATGCGGTTTCAATGATGAAGGCAATGAAAATTGTTGAAGGCTTTGAGGACGGTCGGTTTATGCCAAACAATAGTGCAACCCGTGCCGAAACCGCAAAAATTCTTATAAATGCTATGTCGGTGATATAAAAATAAAAAATGTCTGATGTGTCGAAGTGGTTAGGCACATCAGACGAAAATAAAAAAACATAGGGGAAAGAAGATGAGAAAAGTGATGAAAAGGTTTTTTTCAATTTTGCTTGTTTTATGCATGAGCATAGTTTCGGTCAAGACTTTGGCATATAGTGAGGCAGAACTTTATGACCGTGCGGTACCGCAAAAGGGAGATATTGTGATTGCGGATTTTGGTGCGGAAAATGCATCGAGTGAGATAATAAAATGGAGGGTTTCTGAACCCAGAAAGAATGCGGCGGAAAATAGAAATGCTTTTTGGCTTGTTTCAGACTTATCAAATGAGGTATATCGAAACGGCAAAACGCAGTCACTGAAATGGGATAACATGGGTTCATCAGGAAAGGAAAATGCAATCAATACAAGGTTGATGTCTCCAACGGTTTATACCATTGACAAAGTGGTTGCAAACAAATATCTTTATGCGTGGATATATTCAGATAATGCAACAACAACAGCAATGAATATACTAATTCAGGATGCTCAAACAGGTATGTATCATGGCTTATATGGAAGCTCGCAGCTGTTGCTTGACTGGCAGGGGTGGAGACTTGTTAAGGTAGATGTTTCAAATATAACAGATATAAGTGACTTTAACAAGCCTGCAACTTCAACAGAAGCAGAGAAGGTCGCATCAGCAACAGATAAGTTTTATGTAAATCTGCAAACGAGCGGCTGGTCTGCTGACGGTCTGCGTGACCCTGAAACGAAGCTGTATGTTGACAGTGTTTGGTTTTCAAATATAGATTGGCATTCAGATGAAGCGTATAACAATTTTGTAATTGCTGATTTTTCTGATGGAGAGTTTGATATTTCTCAATGGATGAGGTCCAATAAAAGAACAGATGTGACCTCAAACCAATGGAAGTGGAATAATGAAAAAGATTACAGCAATGAACAGACAAGACAAGGCAAAGAGAAAGCACTAAAGTGGGAAAATATTTACGGGTTAAAAGACGACGGAACATACGAAGCAAAGAATACCTGCATTGAGAGTCCTGTGCTTGGTGCAATAAACTTAGGGCAAACCCTTGAATATAATTATATCAATGCATGGATTTATTCCGAAAAAGCAACCGGACAGAAAATACAGTTTCACATAGGAGACAGAGGAAATGAAGGCACGGGAAAGGATACGAATAACGGTAATAACTGCTATAAGGTGATAGGTGAAGTTGATTGGACAGGATGGAAACTGGTGTCAGTTGACATCAGCGGGTTAAAGCTTTCAGACTTTAACAGATCAAGTGCAAATCATACAGCAACAGATGACTGTAAAGTTGTATTCAGCATCAGAGCGGGCAGCAATGGAATAACAGGAACAAGTGCCGACACACTTATGTATATTGACAGTTTCTGGCTTTCAAAAGAAAATCCGATTGCTGTGCCTGCAAACGAAGATAATGCAAACCTGATATTTTCAATTGAAAACAACGCGGAGAGCGTTGACGTGACTGAGAACATTATTTCAATCACAACAGACAACGGTGTCCGTTTTGCAACCGAAAATGTCGGAAACTATAAAGAGGCATTCACGGTTAAGAAAGACGGAAACACACTTGCGGTAAATGCGGATTACACTGTTCAGGCAGAAGGTGACGTATGCTATATTGTACTCACAGAAAATCTTGATTTGAATGCAAAGTATACAATCTCGTGGAATGAACTGACAATGAATAACGGCAGAAAAGCAAGTGCCGGTTCGTTCAGTAATGTGTCCGGCGAAGATGAGAATGAGACAGAACCTCAGCTCATTGATTTTGACAAAAATGTGACATTGAGCAGGGCAGGAGCAGTACCTGTAACAGAACATGCCTTGTCAGGAGAATACAGTGCATACTGGACACACGAAAAAGGAAACTCAACAAAAAATAATCTGTATTTCCGTGAACTTGATGTTACTGATTGGTCGGACTATTCCAAAATTAACATTTCAATTTTCGGAAAGAATACAAGAGATGTTGAATTCGGTCTTGTCATTGTGTGCAGTACAAGTCTCAACTATTATTGGAGAACAACACTAACACTTGATGAAGGCGAAAATAA
>CAKSIW010000137.1 GCA_934463175.1 uncultured Clostridia bacterium
TTCTCAAAAACTCGGTCAGCGTACATGAAGCGTCGGATTATATATTCTATGACGGAGAACGTCATGTTAAGACACTTCCGGGATATAGGACAGAGGACGGAGTTCTCATGGAAGCGGCAGAAGAGCTTGAAAAGGCGTTTGGCTTTACAATGGAGCAGGATTCGACAGGCGGAACGCTTAAAATTAACGGAATTGAGCTGAAGGCGGGAAGCTGCGATGTGACAGTGAACGGCAGAACGCAGAAACTGAATGCAGCCCCCGAAATAAAAGACGGAAAGTTCTGGCTTCCGTTTGCGAATACGGCGGAAATGCTGCTGGGTAAAAAGCTGTTCTATAATGACAGGGGTATCTATATTGCAAAGGCACAGACACTGAGACTTGAGGAAAAAGATATAAAGGCTGTCAACAACTATATGCTGTACCCGAGATATGAGCCTGACGAAATTAAGGAACTGTTCCGCGGTAAGGAGGGAATGCACCCCAGAGTTCTTGTGAATGAGAACGATGTTGCAGAGATACGCAGAAAGTATGCTGAAAACGAGTATATGCATGCTGTCGGAGACGCAATAATCAAGATTGCGGACGGACTGGTCACAAAGACCACAAGCCCACCGAAATTTGAGGCAACGGGTCAGCTTTTGAGACAGGCGAGAACAATCTATGACCGTATGTGCACTCTTGGCACGGCATATCTTCTGACAGGTGAAAGAAAGTATGTTGATCGGGCATGGACGGATTTGAAGGCGGTTTGCGGCGACACATATCCCGAATGGCGTCTTGATCATCTGATTACGGCATCGGAAATGGCTGTCGGTGTTGCAATTGCATATGACTGGATGTATGACGAATGGACAGAGGAACAAAGAACACAGATTGAAGAAGCACTGATAAATAAATATATTGACGCGTCAGAGAAAAAGTATTTCATGGGAAATGCGCTCTACTATCATGTTGCGGACGGAACAAACCGCGGTATAGTAAACAACGGCGGCTCGGTTATTCTTGGGATTGCAATGTATGAAAAGAATCCTGAGCTTTGTTCATCGCTGATTTCGTGCGGTCTGCGAGCGATGGAATATGCGGAGGATATGTTCTATCCTGACGGTGCATGGCACGAGGGCACTATGTATTGGGCATATATGTCTGACTATCTGGTGAATACGGTCTCGACAATTGAGGCAACATTCGGAGACGATTTTAACATATTAAACACTCCTGGAATGGATAAATCGGTGTATTTCTCGGTGTATTCGACAGGACCGACAGGAACGGATAACTTTGAGGATGCAAATTACGATAGCGGACAGACACCGGCATATATGTGGTATGCAAAGAAGTATAATCTTCCCGGAATTGCCAAGCTTCGGAGGTTTAATACAAACGACGGAACGCTGGAAGGAAAAGTTAAGGATTTGCTGTATTATGACACAGCATGGGATTCGGCTGCGATTGAAGAACTTGCTCTGGATAAAACGTTCGGCGGAATTGAGTATGCTTCAATGAGAGGGTCGTTTTTCGCAAAAGACACAACATACATCGGACTGCATGGAGGAAAAGCAAAAACCTCGCACGGACATCTGGACAACGGAACATTTGTTGTGGATATGCTTGGAGAAAGATGGGCGTGTGATGTTACGCATGAGGCATATGCGCTTGTTGACGCAAACAAAGACAAAGAATACTTCATTTACAGAAAAAGTCCGGAGGGACACAACTGTCTTGTCATAAACCCGACAGAGGATAGCTACTATCAGAATCTTGAAGCCACATCATATATAACAAAGCAGGAGAGCAAGGAACGCGGAGCATACACCGTCATGGATTTGACGACGGCATATTCTGAAAATGCGGATAAAGCAATTCGCGGATACAGGCTGACGGCAGACCGCAGTGCAGTTGAAATTCGTGATGAGCTTCAACTGAAGAATGAAGGCGACGTATATTGGTTTATGCAGACAAAAGCAGATGTTGAAATTGCAGAGGACGGCAAGAGTGCAATTCTGGAGCAGAAAGGAAAGAGAGTGAAAATTTCGTTCATAACGGACGCTCCGAATGCGGAACTGACTGCTGAAAAACCGGCAGTGCCTCTTGAGGTGACACCGGTGATAGATGGGCAGACAGCGAATACGGAATATACGAGAATTGCAATTAAGGTTTCGGGTAAGAAAAATATGTATATCCATGTCAGATTGGTTCCTGAGAGTAATTCTGAGGCAAACCAAGAGATTGAAAACGTCAGCATTGACGATTGGAGCATACCGGACGGAGAATTGTAGAAAGTGCCTGAACCTGATATGATTTACTGCAACGGGCAGCCCATAAAAGAGTTTGAATCAACCAAAACAACATACAGCTTCTTGATTGAAAATATTGAAACAAGC
>CAKSIW010000138.1 GCA_934463175.1 uncultured Clostridia bacterium
GCCTCCGAGAAGGCTGTATCGTGCGTGAGAACCTCCGACGCCGAGAAGCTCAGTCCGCCGCCGCACGCACGGCAAACGGTTTTGTATGTCAGTTTACCTTTTTCCGTATATTTCATTGACTGAACCCCATATCCATGAGCTTGCGCCTGTTGCGTTCAAGCCGTTTCACGTCCAGTCCGAGAACTCTGAACAAAATATCCACATTCACGGTGAAATCATGAAACCGCGGTACTTCCTCGCTCGCCATTATTTCCAAAACCTCACGCTTGATTGAAGCAATCTTTTTGCCGCTGATTTGGTTCTGAAAAATTTCCCTGATTTCTTTGTTTCCAACCTCACCGCACGATGCCTCATAATATACCTTGAGGCACACGTCCGGCGGAGCAAGTGTCAGGTTTCTTGCCATGTTAATTCCCCCTTTTCTAATTTTTTGTTTCGTTTTCAAGAATAAATTCCAGTGTCACGCCGAATATTGCCGCAAGCTTCTGAGCCATTTCAATGGTCATTTTGGGTTGACGTTCGCCTGATTCAATCAGATTATAGTAACTTTCTGAAATGTCAAGAAGCTTTGCTGTTTCTAGCTGTGTAAGATTTGCGTCGGTACGACATCTTTTTAAATAATCTCTCAAAATATCACCTCTTAGCTTTGCATTCTGTCAAGTACAACTATATATTAACACATTCTTTGCGTTTTGTCAAGCATATTCTAAAAATTTCTTTGCAATTTGTAAACCGCTATTGACTTTACTCACTGTAAAGTGTAGTATAATGTCAAGGAGGTGATTGAGGTGAGACGCATCAGAGATTTACGCAAAGAACAAAAAATAACCATGAAAAGTCTCGGCGAAGCCATTGGTGTTGCAGAAAGCACCATATCCTTGTATGAAAATGGCAAGCGTCAGCCTGATAATGATACATTACAAAAACTTGCCGATTACTTTAACACAACAACAGATTATCTCCTTGGGCGCACTGATGAACCAAGCGTAAAAAGCCTTGATGAGCAGCTTGAAGGGATAGATTTTGCGCTGTATGGCGAAACGAAGGAACTCAGCGAGACTCAGAAACAAGATGTATTAAAGTTTATCAAATTTCTCAAAAGCAAAGATGAGGGCTAATATATGACGAGCATTGAAGCTTTATATGAAATAGCGGACGAACACGGAATTGATATTCACGAGTTTGAATTTGATGATATTATATCAATGTCTGCGCCGTCTAATATTGCAATTGACAAGAGCAAAGTAGAAGGCATTGTCGAAATGATAGATGTGTTAAGTCATGAATTGGGACATTGTGTGACAGGAAGCTTTTATAATGCAAAGAATATTCTTGATGTATATGAAAAGCAGGAATACAAGGCAAATATGTGGAAGCTTAAAAAGCTGCTTCCGCTTGATGAATATGTGAAGGCGATTGCGCAGGGGATAACAGATATAAGGCATTTAGCTTATGAATATGATTTGTGCTATGATTTTGCTCAAAAAGCTGCTGAATACTATAATAACAATTACGATATTGAAAAATTGGTTGATGATTATAAGAAAACTATTGAATAAAGAAGGAAAGCGGAATGACGCTGATAACATTGATTTTTAACCATGATGTGCGTTGTACTGATTATGTTAAGGTATAGGAAACAGTATTGTATGATATGAGAAAAAGTAAATTTTTATTATATAAAGTTTTGTTGATTGTGTTGTGTGCTGTTTCATGTTCAGGAACATTTGCGCATCCCGGCCGAACGGACGCAAACGGAGGGCATTGGGACAGAAAGAACGGAACATACCATTTTCACACGGGGGAATACTCAGGAAAGAGTTCATCGGGCAGTTCGTCAACGTCTGAATACATTCCTTTTACACCGCCATATGACCCGCCAACAGATAACCCGTATAAGAACAATAAAGAGGTTGAAACCGCTCCGGACATACGTATTGGCATAAAAGATATATTGGAAAATATTTTAGCGGTTGCTTTCTGTTTTTGGTTCATCGGTTTGTTTGTGTTTTCGGATTTTGAGGAAACCAACGGATGTTTAACATTTGGGATATTGGCGATATTGCTTGTGCATCTGATAGGGTACTTGATAGAAGAAAAAACAGAACTGTTTTTTATTTTAATACTAACAGTTGTTATTCTTATTCCAATAGTGTTAAAGCTGAAAAAGAAATAC
>CAKSIW010000139.1 GCA_934463175.1 uncultured Clostridia bacterium
ACTCTCAATTTAAACGATCTTGAAACAATGGGTGAAATCTTCGAGGACATATCCATAAAGCTAAACAAGAGCAAGACGTTTAAAAAAGCTCTCGAAGAAATTACAAGCAAATATCCAGATATTAATTTTTGCCTTGAATATTGTTGATGCTCTTGAAAAGGAGTAAAGAGAATATGATTGAAGAATTACTTGATGAGCTTGACAAGGCGTGGAATTCCACGGAAGACCCACTTTGGAGAGGAGAAAATCCTCGATGTTCAGAAATACATGATATTCTTATTCCATTATTCAAAAAATTGGATGATGATGAATTGCTGAAAATCCTGCGCAACATTCCGGAATCAAAACTTGAACAGATTAAGGTTGCACTTGAATACGTTGTGGACACTAAAGAATGTGTAAGACCATTTATTATTCCGGATTGAAAATAAAATTAAGCACTCTGCAAAAGCAGGGTGCAATTTTTATGCCCGAAAAAGTATCGTTAAATTGTATTTAAAGCACCTTTAAATAAAGGTGCTGTTTTTATACCCGAAATGTCCTGCCGGGGTCACCCGGCTGCCCTGAGCATGGCGTTAAACTGCTTAAAATTTATACGGAGGTGTTAATGTGACAATAAGCAAAAAGCGTATTTCTGATGCTGAAATCGACTTCATTTCCCTTGTGGACAGAGCCGCAAACAAAAAGTCCTTCCTTATCGCCAAGGCACAGGACGGGAAAGCTTCATTTTCAACATACGGGAAAATTGTCAAGACAGACAGCGAGAATCATTTCGTCACCGGTATCGTCTACGAGCCTATGGCTGTTGATACTCAGGGCGACTACATGACCGCTGAGGAGATTCAGAAAGCGGCACACTGGTACGCCAAAAACGGCACAGGCGTTGACATTCAGCATGACGAAAAAAAGCTTGACGGTGCGGTCGTTGTTGAAAGCTGGATTGCAAAGGCGGATTTTACAGTTGACAAGACGGACGTAAAAAAAGGCACATGGCTTATGACCGTCGAAATCAGCGACCCTGACATCTGGGACAAGGTGGAAAAGGGCGAACTTACCGGCTTTTCCATGGGCGGTAAAGGTAAGTATCAGGAAGACGAGGAAGAACCGGAGGGTCTTACCAAATCGGAAGGTAAAAGCTTTATGAAAAAGCTTGCGAAGATGTTCGGTTTTGAGGTCATTGAAAAGGGCGATTTTTCAGACAAGTATTCCAAAAACAAGAGGGATTCCGATTTTCAGAATGCGTTCTGGACTTTGCAGTCGCTGCTCTGGCGATATAATCCGTCAATCGGCGAATATGAATATGAAAGCGACATGAAAAAGGTCAAAGAATGTCTTTCGGAATTTTCAAAGGCAGTGGAAAAACTGCTTGAAAACGGCGAAGCGCCTGTTGTCAAAGCCGGAAAAAAACTCAGTGCAAAGAATATTTCAAGCCTTAAATCAGTTTATGAAAGTATAGGAAAACTGCTCGAAGATGCAGGAGAAACGGAGGTAACCATGACAAAAGCGGAATTTAAAGAGCTTATCAAAAGCGAAATCAGAAAGGCAGAGGGCGGAAATGATAATTCTGAGCCGAAGCTTGATGATGAAACAAAGCAGTATATCAGGGACACTATCAAGGAGATGCTGGAACAGGCAAAGAATAAAGATGATGACAGCGAAAGTGAACCGATTACAAAGGAAGAAGTTGCGGTAATGCTCAGAGAAGCTCTTGACCCTGTGTACAAATCAAGAGGCATTGCAACAAATCTCAACAACGAGCCAGAGCCTGTAAAGAAAGACGATGACCTTTTTGCAGGAATGTTTGTATAAGGAGGAATGACACATGAAAAACAGCAGAACAATTATTAAAAAGGCAGCCGCTGATACTTCCGCACTCGGCACAGGCGGTAAGATGAACGCTGAACAGGCTTCGCAGTTCATCACATATATGCAGGTGTTCTTGGACCGTATCTGTCCGATAAAATTACAGGAAATGGTTTTATAAAACGAAATATCAGAAAAGCGGCGTATATGTTTGTCGTTTCCGCAGGAGTTTTTCCGGTTTCAGTAATTTTTTTCGGAGAGGGCTCGTTCTTTTCACCGCTGGCAAATATAGTTCTTACTCCGTTATGCATGGCGGCTTTGTTTTTCGGAATGATAGCAT
>CAKSIW010000140.1 GCA_934463175.1 uncultured Clostridia bacterium
ACCCCGACCTTTCGTGTCAATTGTTTACCCTTTCGTGTCAACAGTTCGACTTTTCGTGTCAAAGGTGTGATTACGCTCTGTATATTAATATCTATTTTTTTTGACCGATTTGTTGATTTTTGCAATTTCCTTAAATTTCGCCCTTTTGGCTTCAATGTATCGGCTGCTGTCCGCCGCATAATCATTTTCGGTTTTCAGCTTTCGATAGGATTCAAGGCGAGCCGGATCAAGCGTTCCGTCCTCAATTGCCAAAAGGACTGCACATCCCGGCTCTGCTGTGTGGGTGCAATCTGCATATTTGCACGCATGGGATAATTCCTCAATGTCCGCAAAAGCCGTATCTATGCCATCTCCGCTGTCCCACATACCAAGTTCGCGCATGCCTGGTGTATCAATGACAAAAGCGCCGTTTGGAAGTGTAATCAGTTCACGATGTGTCGTTGTGTGCCGACCTTTGTCATCATTCCCGATTTCGCGTGTGGCAATACTGTCTGTACCGGTCAGCTTGTTGATAAGCGTGGACTTTCCGACACCAGACGAACCAATGAATGCCACTGTTTTGCCCGGCAGAATATATGTCATGACCGCTTCATAGTCCCCGTCAAGCGAGGAAATTGCCAGAACATCCACACCCGGCGCGGCATTTTGCACTTCAAAGATTTTGCTTTCTACATCGGAACAAATATCCGATTTTGTCAGAACCACCACGGGGGTCGCACCGCTATCATATGTAACAGACAGATACCGCTCCAACCTCCGTATATTAAAGTTGTTATTCAGCGACATACAGATAAAGGCGGTATCAATATTGGCAGCAACAACCTGCTCCCGGTTTCCTGTACCCGCCGCTTTTCGGATAAAGCAGCTCTTTCGGGGAAACAGTCCCGTAATGACCGCATTGCTGTCGTTCTCCGGCCACTCGGCAATGACATAATCGCCAACCGCCGGATAGTCGGATACCGTTTGCACATTATATCTGTATCTGCCGGATACAGTTGCCGCCTTTACCGCCGTGCCGCTGCTGATTTTGTATATTCCTTTTTCCTGCGAGATGACTCTCGCCCGCAATTCGTTCATTACAGTCTCCTATCCGCTCAACACGATTTATAATTTTTTACAGGATGCCTAATAACCGTTTTCCATTTTTCCGGTGCCGTTTTCCTTGGGTCTGGCAAATAGATTTCGTGGTGCATCCGTATATCATCAACCTTGTACTAATTTTAAGAACCTCTTATCATTCTGCTGCTCATTAGTTAAAAACTCTCCGTCCTTAAACAAGGCATAAGATGTGCATGGGCTCGGAACGGACTGTGCCTGCTCTTTGCTTTCTATTTTAATTGCTTTAAAAGGGATGTTGTTATCGCTTGCAACTTGTTCAAGTATTGGCACATATTTTCCGTTAAACGGACATTGATTTGTATAGTATAAAACATAACCCATATCATCAATACGAGGATGCTTAGCGCGCTCTTTAAACTGTGGTACGTCAGATTTTTCATCAAATGGCAAGTACATTAAATTAATACCTGCATCTGAAATATCCGCAACTTTGAACCCCTTATATGCTAAATGTTTAGGATCTGAAAGAAATGGTTTCTTCTTAGCCGAAGACAGAATACAAAGTCCGACTTTCCCCTTTGCTTTACTATCTTCAATACACTTGTTTAACAAATCATTTGAGTATCCGTGTCCCTTAAATGAACCCGATACCCAAAAACAATATATATACATAAACCTCGGTGCAATAATAGGAACCCATGCATTCTCAGCCGGTATATATTCAATAAAGCATTTCCCTCTTTCTGCACTTTTTATGAAAATCAGTCCATCGTCAAAGCACTTATTCATCCACGCTTTCTTTGACGAAACCTGAATATCCTTATTATTTGATATTGCACAGCAAATGTGCTCATTCTCAATATTTTCTCTTGTAACACGGATGTATTCCATTTTTGTATTCTCCTTTTAGATTCACTATGCTTTCCGATAATATCACATTAAAACTTTGACTTTTCGCAATTGTACGGTACAAATTTATCGGCTCAGTGCATTAAGGTCGG
>CAKSIW010000141.1 GCA_934463175.1 uncultured Clostridia bacterium
TGATGATACTTGGCGGGTGACTGCCCGGGAAACTAAGACGTTGCCGGAACTTAAAAAGAAGCACTTGCGATTTTTTAGTCGCAGGTGCTTTTTTGTGTGTATATATGAAAGCTATATTGTGTATAAAGATGAGATTATATAATATGTGAAAAACATGAAAATCGATATATGAATAATGCTTGTTCTTTCTTTGAGGTTACAAAACACCATTATGAGGTCTGAAAAAAATTTTTCAGATGTGAAACTTTTTTTGACTTTCGGGGATATATAGAGATGTGAAGACTAAAAGCTTTTAACTTTGCAAAGGAAAGTGGGTTTGAAATGGCAGATGAAGTCAGGTTGCTCATGCAGCTCAAAAATAAAGAACGAGGTTCAATCGACAAAGCAATTGAAGTTTACACACCATATTTAGGAACGGTTCTTTATAATATGGTTGGAAACAGACTTCCGAAAGAGGACATTGAGGAAATAGTATCAGATGTATTTGTTATGCTTTGGAAAAATGCGGAATACATAGATTTGAAAAAAGGCACAATGAAATCTTATATTGCCGCCGCTGCACGTAATTTCGCATTGAAAAGACTAAATAAGAAAAAAGACTGTGCTTGCCTTGATGATATTGAAATTTCGGATAACAGGTCAGCAGCAGATGAAATCTTAACAGGCAGCGCTGTGTGGAATGCTGTTATGAGCTTAGGCGAGCCTGATAATGAAATATTCGTGAGATACTATAAGTTTAACGAAAGGCTCAAGGATATTTCAAAAGCAACAGGAATTAACATATCAACCATAAAAACCAAGCTTTCGAGAGGAAAGCGCAAGCTAAAAAGAATCTTATCAAATGCGGAGGAAATGTTATGAAAATGAAAAATGACTTGTTTGAAGAACTGAATATTGAAAAAAAAGACAGTGATTTTTGCAGTCCGCTTGATATTGACATTCAGGCAATCAAACAAAATGTCAGTGCAAAGCTTGCTTCCGCATATACGGAAAGGAAGAGTGTTACTATGAAAGCAAAAAAGAAAATATTATTAATTGCGGCTGCCGCAGCTCTGGTTTTGGGCGGGACGGTTTTTGCCGCAAACGGCATTGTGTCAAACTGGTTCAGCACAGCAAGCTCCGCGCCCGATTATAAATCACTTCCGACAATGAAGCAGGTCACACGCGATATAGGATATGAGCCTGTTTTAGTTGAAGGCTTTGAAAACGGCTATGTCTTTAAGGACGGACACATTGTCAGAAATAATCTTGCGGACGAAAGCGGAAATTCGGTTGAAAAATTCAAGTCGGTATCCTTTGATTACGAAAAAGACAATGATGAGGTGATTTTCACACAGGATAAGTTTAATTCTGAAATGGAACCGCAGGGCGATGCTGTTAAGGCTGTGAACGGCATTGATGTATATTATTACAGCTATGCGAACAAGACTGTTCCGGCTGATTATGAACTGACCGAGGAAGATAAAGCCGCCGAAGCGAGCGGTGAGCTTGTTTTCAGCTATGGCGCACCCGATGTTAAAATCCAAAATGTGCAATTTGTCACGTGGGTGAAGAACGGTACAATGTGTCAGTTATTGCAGATTGACGGCAAGCTGACGGAAGATGAGCTTGTGAAAATGGCTGAAGAAATTCTGAACAAATAGTTTTTCGCCTCTTAAAAGCCCCAAGGCAGATATGCTGCTGCAATTGCAAGTAAAACAGCCGGCAGCATATTTGCCACATTAATTTTTTTGCCCCAAACCAGATTTATTCCGATACAGAAAATCAGAACAGACCCGATCAGGGATAAATACGCAACGGCAGCCTCGGTCATAACGGGTGACAGCAGGCGCGCAAGCAAGGTTATGCTGCCCTCAAAAACAAAGACGGGCAATGCGGAAAAGGCACAGCCCCTGCCCATTGATGAGGACATAACCGCAATAATAATAAAATCCGAGAGTGTGAAAAAAAGTCTGTAAATTTGATTCCTTCTATGATAGAATATAAATAATATCATAGGAGGAATTTT
>CAKSIW010000142.1 GCA_934463175.1 uncultured Clostridia bacterium
TCCCAATACTATGTCTTTATCAGAACATTTTATTGAATATTCCGCAAGCGTTTTCATATATATTTGCGCAACTTTTTGATCCATCTCCATCCAGCCGTTAGTACTATAATCATTTACATATTTCTTGTTCTTAAAAAACTGAAGTAGGTTTTGTGGTAACTTATTATAATGAATCAATTCGTGCAAAGCAGGTGCATATATTTTGTTTTTATGAATTCTTATTCTTTGATTTTGAGTATGACTATTCCTTGTAATTGTACTATCATAATTAGTAATTCTTTTTACGATACAATTACAAAAGTCCTCAGCATATTCGGAAAAGAATAGATCTTGAGGGTATACTGGCTTATATACGCCTGAATTCTGAAGGTACAATAATTCGGGAGAAAAATCCGCGTAGTTTTCATAAGGGACAATTGATGACACTTCGTCCCAATATAGTATTGCATTTCTTAACCAAGTACCATCCTGAATATTGATATTAGGGTAATATAAAATAGTTTGTGCCATATTGTCACCTCATTTTATTCTTGTGCGCTTATGTAGAAAAGGGTTTATTTTGCTTTCCTCTTGGAATTTGTTTGATAAATCGTCTGAGAAAAAGCGCCCTTATAAACCTCCTCGTCGAGGAAGCCAAGAACAATCCGACGTTCCCTTTTGTCAGTAGGAATTACAATTTTCTTATCTTCGACAGATAAGTCAATGCCGGTTTGCTTTGCAATACTCTTTATTTTTGCAGGGGTATAATTCTGCAAAATGCCAGAATCCATAATAGATGCAATCTTTCTGCGTTCCCAACTATTTGCTGCTTGTGAAAATTCGTCACCATTATCCATAGAAATCGCTTCATTTTCAACAAAATCAACAATGTCAGAATTGGTTGCTTCACGGTAATACTCCGATAAATCAAAGACTTGCCTCGCAAAGAAAAACGATGGGAATTGCAATTTACCATCCACAAACAAGCAGTCGATATGTCTGCTGATCGTCAATCCAATTCTATTATCTGCAACAAATGTGTTTCCGGACAAGAACAAGTGGATTTTTGTAGCTGAGATATACTGATCTGACTTGAATTTTTGGAAAGCTGCCGAATATGTATCAACGCCGTTAGCCTCGGAATGTACTCCGACAAACAACGCCTTAATTTTCGGGATTTCGTCACTTTCGGCTTCTAATGCTTCTAACGCCTGCGGATTCTTTATTGCAGAAATGATTTCTTGCGGAAGTTCAAATTTATCTATAAACAGATATTCTTCGCCATCAGGAGCAGGCGTATATTTGCCATCAAATATAACCGGAGATTTATCAGCAACCATTTGATTTGAAGCCTCGTCGAAGAGCCTATTGATTGCTATTTGCGCATCACGATTCTCAATAACACGTTTGACTTGTATGGACTTGTCTTTCGTATCCATCCAAGCAAAAAGTACACTATCCGTAAATATCATTCTTTCACCTCAATCATAAAGTAATCCCATAAGGTAATGACCTTTTTAATTGATTTGGCATCCTGAATGCTTTTTCTCTTTGAGATCATAGGTAATTCCTCACTACCGTTTGTGTTTGATATTTCATAAAAATGATACCTCCAAAGCATCAGAATGGGATTTAGCCAAACGGTATTGCTCAAGGCGAGAAAAATCATTGCAACGGCTATGATTGATAGTGAAAGCCAAATATTGTAATCTCCGAACACAAGATTTGAAAATGGCAACACATAAGAAATAATTGCAATAATTGGAAAGTTGCCTTTTGACTTTACGGAGTTCACACCAATCGTAACAGTTTCAAGTTTCTTATTGGCAATTCTAACAATCAGGATTGAGCGAAATGCGTAAAGCAATCCCAGTATTCCGACAATCGAAATTATTATCGATTTTGCAGACAGATGAATCTCTCCTGTAGTCGTTG
>CAKSIW010000143.1 GCA_934463175.1 uncultured Clostridia bacterium
ATTGAAAGCATTATGATGGAACAGAAACCCGAAACGGTTAAAATTACGCTTGGCGAGGACAAACTAAAAAAATACTTCCCGAAAAGCTATTCAAAAGCAAAGATGGAGGAAATTATCTTGAAACTGCTTGATAAATGGCGTAGGCAACGGGAAAATGAAATGGAGAGGTAAATATGTTAAAACTTATACTTATATTTCTTTTGGGAGTTTCAGTCGGCGGATTTCTCGGTGTTGTGTTTATGTGTTGCTTTATCTCTGCCGGACAAGCTGATAAGAACTAATGAACAGTGAGGTGAAGTGATTGTGCGAAAAGATAAACGACAGACTTAATGGCAGCGGTTGTGCTGACATTACCGCCTATGAAGCAATGAAAGCTGTGCGGCGTGAGGAACGGCGAAACCTCATAGCTGAATTAAAAGCTCTTGCAAATAGGCACGGATACAGAATTGTCAGTACGATACACCTTAAAGATATGGAGGGCGATTTTACAAACATAAAAAATATTTGAAAGGACTAAAATAAAATGGAACAGAAAAGAAAAGCCGGAGATTATACGGTTATACAGTCTATGAAAATCGGCGAAAAAGAATTGGTGCTTGGTGAGAATATGAACGCCGCAGACGGTAACTTCTACATAACGGCAAATTTTGAGTCAAATGAAATTTTTGAAAGATATGTCGATGTGGTTTATTCCTGTGATTATGTATCGGTTGCGGCGGTATTTGCACAAAGGCTTTCTGATGAAATTAAAAGGCTGCAAGTCGGCAGATGCGATATGTGTATGAATATTCTGAATGAAGATGACTGCACACCGATAGGCAGTGAAACATTGACGGGAAAACTTATTGTAATCAAGCCGGAAACATTATCTCCCGAATACCGAAACGAACATTATCAGATTATGCGATGCACAGGCGGCAACGGTGCAAGAGCAGACGGATTTGGAACATCTGTATTCTGCAAGGAAATGTTTACGGGTGATGAATTAAAATACAGACGATCATCGGTTATCGGAATATTAAAAGAGGACTGCTATCCTGCTTGGCTCACAGATATATTGGATAACGAAAAGGTTAAGAAAAAATCACACAGGGAGGTTGAACGCTGATGGAACAGAAAGAAATACGCTTTATAGACAGCCGTTATAACGAGCTTTTCCGAATAAAAGACGGCGAAAGCATTACGGTTAAATTTTCTGACGGCTCTATGTCGGACAGAAAATGCACATATATTGACGATTATCACACCAAAATCGGCTACGATGTTTTTCACATCTGCGAATTTGCCGAGCTTATGGAGCGTGGCGGAAGTACATACCGCCCGAAAGACATACCGGGATATACGCTTGAAAAAATTGAGCAATCGGAATTTGAATACACCTTTGCACCGAGCAAAAATGAAGAACTAAATCGTGGCTGCATCTGCTATATTCGCTGTTGTTTTGATAATTCCGTTGACGAGCGTTTGCAGACTGATTCATTGCTTGAAAACAAAGAAAATTATAAAAAATATCATACCCCCGATTTTGGTCTTGAATGTGATAATGTTGTAAACTACCTCAGATTTCAAGCGGATACGCCTATTTTCAAAAGCAGAGTTGCAATGCACAATGCGGCATACGACCTAAAAGCAGAAAGACTTGCAAGCGACAAAGATGTTTGCGGCTACAAAGTAACAACAGATAAAAATGTGTTTTATATACGGTGCGATCCACGCAAAAATACATATAACGCATATATCTATTGCTATGATAAACAGGCATTGCAAATCTACAAGGATTTGAAATTTGTTGAGCAAAATTATGATGCTATTAACAAGGACAAATTCTATAAGACTACAAACGGAGTTATGGAAATGTATTATAACCCCGATGCAAATGCCGGAGGACAGCTTGTTGA
>CAKSIW010000144.1 GCA_934463175.1 uncultured Clostridia bacterium
GCCCACAAAAAAACATTTAGATTATATGATCATTTTGGAGCCTAATTTGAGGTTTACACAAAATGAGGGATTGCCCCAAATAAAAGGTTTCAGAGGTCAAAACGGGCAAGGTAATGGTTATATATTACCTTGCCCGAAAAATTCATTGATTTTGCTCCATATCCTCTTTGCATAGCAAATTTTCATCACACAGCTTTTTTGCAAGCAAATATCCTGCATTTACCGAGCCTTCGGGCAAAGTGCCGTGACATGACATACCTGTTTCGGTTATTTCATTGCCGTTTATTTTTGGCGTTGCTTTTCCGAACGTAATATTTATATCCTTACCGCCCGAAAAATCTTCAATTTCTTTAAAAGTAGTATCCGATATTGCTTCAAACTGCAAAATCCCCTTATCACCCCTGTAAAATTGGAACGCACAGTCCGTTACCGGTGCAAAATTCGGCGGTGTATTTTTGCTGACATAATTCTTAATATCCGCCATTCCGTTTTCCTCATTTGCACCCGTAAATACAACAAGTTTTGAATTAAAAGGAATATTAAGTTCTTTCAGCATATTTATCATTTCATCTTTGTGTGCCTACACATAATTATGTATTTCTTCTTTATCTCTCATTTTTTCTGTACCGTCCTTTCTATAATGTCATCCTGAATACTGTCTTTAAGCTTCACAAAATAATCTGAAAATCCCGTTACTCTCACACGCAGATTACCGTAATTTTCGGGATTTTTCTTTGCCGCAAGCAAATCATCCTTTGAAACGTACGTAAGTTGAAAATGTATTCCGCCATTCTTAAAATATGTTTCAAACATATCAACCGTTTTATCAAAGTATTCGTCGTTTTTTATAAGCTGCTCATCAAGCGAAATATTCGTAACGGTAGAACCGCATGAGATTGCGTTTTTGTCAAGCGATGCAATGGAGTTCAGCAATGCGGTAAGACCGTTTCTATCCTTTCCCTCACTCTGACCTATGCCGAATTTTAATAAATCCCCCGCAAACCTTCCGTCCGGAGTTGACTTTGTTTTCTCGCCGAACCATTTATGATGCTCGTTATATCCCAACAAATCGCCAATCAACCAATGATAGCCGAATACATTCCTTTTATCTTTGAGGTATCTGTAAAAACTTTCGTACAGTCTGTGTGCCACCGAATTTGACAAATCATCATCGTTACCAAAAAACTTGCCTTTTTTGATAATAACTGTCCTCATATCCTCGTATCCGTACCAGTTGACATTAAGCGCATCAACAAGCTCCTGCATGGCAAACAGCTTTTCATCAAAAACAAACTGTTTTACCGTAATCAGCGAATCTATAACATTGGTTATGCCTATCAGCATCGGGGATGCTATAACGACATCTCCTCCGCCCTGCGTAAGACTTTTTGCGTTTTCAATACAGCCGTTGAAAAACAGGCTTGACAGATAATTTATATCTCTTGCACGCAGAAGATTGTATTTGTCATCATAATTATAAATTTTCTTTAAATCCGAAAACAATTCTTTTTCAAAAATTCCGTAAAATTCATCAAAACTCTTTGCATTGATTATACTTTGCGATTTTTTATGAAACAGTGTTTCGATTGATTTTAAAATATTTCCTTTTGAATTACTGCCCGTGATTGCCCCCAAAAATGCAGGCTCGTTACAGCCTACCGTTGTATATGAAACAGCACGTTCAAACGGAATGCCGCAAATTTCCGTATAGCATTTTATTCTCTTCTCATCATTCGTAAACGCAATTCGTTTATTAATATCGTTTCTTTCAGCATCCATCATGAACCGAAGTACCTCATGCGGCGTTTTGCTTGTCCATCTAAGCGTGATTTCCGGAATATAGGTCGGCAATTCCATAAGGCTTTCCAC
>CAKSIW010000145.1 GCA_934463175.1 uncultured Clostridia bacterium
GAAATAGAGAGAGCTTTCAAAAACACCTCTGGTCCAATAACGCTGGAACCAAAATTCATATAAACACCTTTATCCAAATGCGCTACGGAATAGCACATTCTGTGAAAATCTGTTCCGCTTGTCGCACCGATTGCCGAAAAATCCACAATTGGATGCTGGTGGATGATATCGGTACCGAGAGCAATGTGATAAGTTGCAGTCACATCATTTTTATATGCTTGATACAAGACGCAATCGTCTTTGTACGGGAATTTTTCCGGATTTTCGTCGATATATCTTGCAAGGCTTTCACCGTATCCCCAGCCTTCTTTTGCACCTTTTTGAATTGCCTCATTCATCCATCTACCGGTCTGTTCCCACATGCCGAATGAACCATCTTCTATTGCTGTAGGGACATCTTCTGATGTTCCACCAAGATACGCAAGTTCAAAATCGTGGATGGAACAAGCCCCATTTCCGGAAATATGTGTAATAAGACCGGATTTTATAAATGCAATCAGGTAGCGTGAAAGGCAATTCTTGATGACGTGTGCGCCTTGCGACCAGATAACGGTTCTACCGTTTTTACGTGCTTCAAGGATTCTGTCAACGAGTGTGTCAAAATCTGCGTCTTTGTTTTCCCACGGCGTTGTTTCGGAAACACCAGGAGTCAACAGCGTATCAATTCTTACAAGATTGTGACGTTCAGTAGCAGAATACGTTTTGATGTCATCAAATTTCAGTTCATTGTACCTCATATATTTTCCCCTCCATGAGCGACATAATTTTATCGAGTTCAAGGTAATCACCGATGATCACGTCCGCACCTGCATGTATAAGACGTTCTCGTTTCTTGGCGTTTACTCCGTGTAAATTGTTTTCGTCGCTAGCAACCCCAATTGTCAATGCACCCACTTTGTTGCCAAGCGCGATTTCCACTTTTCCGTCCCCTGCAACACAAAGCTCTTCACCCGAATAACCGCAGTTTTCCAAAAGCTCGGTCATTACCTTTTCTTTAGAGCAATCTTCGCATCTTTCTGGAGCACCACACAATTCGTCGAAATATTGCTCAATTCCCAGAAGTTTGGCCTCTTTTACAACATCGGCATGATCAGTACCGCTAGCAACGAATATTTTTATACCCGCATTTTTTAGATTTTGTAGCAGCTTTTCAGAACCTGCCACAAGAAATTCCTCCGGTTTTCTAATGCCATCTTCAAGCCCCCTTTTTTTATCCGCAAGCATATCCATGAGCATAGCATTATAATCAGCTTTGTAATCCCACATATCTTTGGCCTTACCAGTTCTTTCGAGCGATTGCTGCATAAGCCACTTCATCTGTTTGACGGTCTGTATCCCAGTTGAATAATCGATATATGCATTCACTGTCTTTTCAAGCTCCGTATCGTCTTTACCAGTTGTCAAAACATTTAACATGAGCTTTCGCATAACATCTTCCCAGCCACAGCGCAATGTTGAAAAGGTGCCATCAAAATCAAATAGCACAGCTCTTATTTTATGTCCTATTACTCTATTGCTACAGAATTCCATATAGATTGCCTCATATCCTTTTATTTAAGTCCAGTATAACACAACGAAATAATGCTTTCATATCAAATTTTGCTTTTTATATTGCATTTTTTGTCATTTCGTGTATAATAGTAAAAAAATGCTATATTACATGAGGTGCAAAATATGGATAAAGAATATACAAAAATCCTATTAGACGATAAGGCCGGGGCAATGAAAGACGTATTTATAAGGAAACATAGTCTAAAAAACTATGTTCTTCACCGCCATGACTGTTTTGAAATTGAGCTTGTAATTAGCGGCTCTGCCCAACACACGATCAACGGGATGACAAACAGGAT
>CAKSIW010000146.1 GCA_934463175.1 uncultured Clostridia bacterium
ATAAATATCTATTCTTCATTCTTTTTTCCTCACTTTCCGCTTCTAAGCATACAAAACAATAATTCTGTGGTACTGCGCTTTCGCCCTTTTTGGCGGCATGGCATGATTACTTTTAATTTCCATTTCCCATCGACCGTCAATTCCGTGGGGTTCTCGTATTCATCTGTGAGTTCTTTCCCGTATGGAACCGGAACCATAATGCCATACTGCCCCAGTGATTCTTGGTTACATTCCTGAATATGTTTCCAGAGTTTTCCGCTATGCATATCCGGTTGAATGTCTTTATAACACTGCATCGTAGTTACTATGTAGTTTTTCTCACCCAGAAAATTCAGCCCGTTTCCAGAATACACATCCTCTTTGCAGCTCTTAATCTCGTAGCAAGTAAATATACCCTTTTCAATGTCGCTCTGGTAGATGGCTCCGGCGGGTTCAAACTGCATAAAATCTACTCTTTTAACCCAGATCGTCCCGCAATCAATGCTGACCTCGCTCGCCCAATATTTCCCCCCGCCACTAAATCTATCGCTTTTCAGCAGCTCGCCGAGAAACTTCGTTGTTTCTGCCCTATTCATGCTGCATCTCACTTCCTTCTCTAAGTTATTTAAGACATTCTACAATGAACAATCTGGATACTTTTATACATCCAAGCTTATTTGCCCATCACATTGATGCTTTTTGGGTGCCTTTTTATTTTGCGGCTTATATCCTCGCGCATTTTCACCGAAAGCATCCATTGGATTCATGGCAAAACTATGACATCTATTGGGCGATTTTGCTGCGGCTTCACTCATTGTCTGTTTCTTTTCGCTGCAGTATGGGGTATCTCCCACGCAGAGAAAAGTGCAATATCTGCAAAACTGTATCATGATAGTTCCTCCAAATATATTTTATTATGTGTATTATAACACAAATTAACAAAAAGATATATAGTATTAAGGCGTGATAGTAAAGGGAAAAGATAAAAATATAGATATGCAATAGGCAAGGATAAAAGAAATAATATGATTGGTTCAATAAAGAGTTGATTTTGACTACAGTATAAAGAAAGACTGCGACTTCACGATTTGATAATCGTAAAGCGACAGCCTCTCTTTGTAAGTTACTTTTTACAACTTTGATTAAAGATAATGTTGGAATGATATTTCTGTATTTTTTGTAGTCATATCAATGGACTTTTAAGGAGTGATTATCATCTTAAAATCATCCATTTTAACCAATCAGGCATATTGGATGCCATTACGTTTTCAAATATTATTTTGCTAACAAATATACCTAAGATGATAAATGCAATGAGTAGTCCCCAATATATAAGTTGTCTTAACTTATCCTCCATGTGCTTATTCTCCATTCTAGTTGTTTAATATGCGAGCAAACAAATTCTGCTGGTCTCATTTTTAAAAACTGCTCCTGCTTATCGAGAGGAGCTTTTTGTTAATCTAATTACTTTTTGATTTGTACTTCCAGCCCAAGCATAATTGATGTCTGCTAGAGCTTTTACAAATTGGCCGTCTACAAGAACGTCGATATTTTCAATAATTTTCTTTCTTACCGGATTATTGCCATTTTCAATTTGAGAAAACGTATAGCCGGTATATAGCCAAATTGTCTTTTCAGGATAGTTTTTCCTGATTTCTAAAATCAGATTTAAGATGGTATTACAGTTTGATTCATGTAGCGGGTCTCCACCAGAGAATGTAATTCCTGAGATGTAGTCCTTTGAGAGCTCTGCAAAAAGTTCAGCTTTTGCAGCTTCATCAAAAAGGATTCCGCTGTTTGGATCATGTGTCTGTGGATTGTGACAACCAAGACAGTTATGTGTACATC
>CAKSIW010000147.1 GCA_934463175.1 uncultured Clostridia bacterium
ACAACCCGTAGGTTGCCTTAAAAGCGGTTATATAAACCGGAATTTACTTATATCTTTTTAATTGGATGTCTAATAACTGTTTTCCATTTTTCTGGGGCAACCTTTCTTGCATCTGACATATAAATTTCGTGGTGAAATCTTGTACTCGTTATATCATTAATATATCCGTTTTCAGCCAAATATTCATCCATTAAAGCAACTGTGGCGGGTTCATCATCGAAAGAACCTAAGTGCATTATTTGAACACATAGCCCCTCATCAACGGTCATAAACTCTGCCGATGAACAATCCAACTTTTTCTTTTTAGTCGCTGTTTCAACTGCCCATTCAAAGTCTTTTTGTGTTATAAAATCCGGTAAACGGATAACAGAAATCCAGTTAAATGAAGATTTGTCTGTATAGTCCACGCCATCAATATTTTCTTGCCACCAAAATCCTTCAAGTGGAGGAACTACATATTCAAAAAATCCCTCAATCTTATAGGCCGTTTTATAACTCATTTTCAGGGTGTATGCAACAGCGTATAACACACTAATTGCTTGCTGATATGCCCCACCTTCTTCATTTGGATTGCCTATTCCTCTAACTGCAATATAATTTGCTTTAGGCACATTTACAATCTCTGGTTTATTCTTTGGCATATAAAATTCTTTATATTCTTTCTTAAAATCAAAAGCCATAATTACCTCCGTTAAATTCCGATTTATCTTGCAAATATTATACCACAGAAACAACGAGAAAGCAATCGTTTCCGACTGCTTTCTCCCATTTGCACAAAGGATTATTTCACCCAAGTTTCAGTGTTGTTTGCTGAGTTTGCAAGATGTGTATTGGCTGCTTCCATCACATCTGTGTAATACCACATAGAATTGTTGCGAATATCCGTAAATTTGTTGAGTATGGATACATTCTTTGTAATATAGCCCTCATCAGCTTTTCTGCCTGTTGCCCGGTTGACTACCGTCACCACTTCCGCACGGGTAATAGCGTTATCGCCCTTGAATGTTCCGTCAGCGTAGCCGTTGAGCCAGCCTGCGTGTTTTGCGTAGGCAACATCGGAATATGCCCAATAATTTGTTGCAACATCGGTGTATTTTACGGTGTAGCTGCCTTTTTTAACCTCATTAAACAGAGAATTAAATCTGACCGTCATTGCCACAAATTCCGCACGGGTAACATTGTCATTCGGTCTGAATGTGTTATCTGCGTAACCTTTAATGATGCCGTATTTTGAAAGATAGCCGATATAATCGGAATACCATTCGTTTTTGGATACATCATTAAAGCTTGACTTACTACTGATTTTTTCGCCTTTCTGTTCGGAAATAAGCCTTGCAAAGATAGCAGCAGCTTCAGCACGGCTCATATTATTGTCCGGTCTGAAAGTGCCGTCCGCATAACCGAAAATATATGCTTTATGCTTGCTTGCCGGGAGTATAAGCATACCGTTTTTATCCGTTGTGCCGTTAGCTATGTTCTTTTTCTTATCTTTCAAAACGATAGAAACATCAGCCTTTGCATTGCCCTTGCTGTCGGTTGCCTTAATGGTGTAGTAGTTATCATTCAAGTCTGCACCATTCGGAAGTGTCAGCGTGATTTTACCGTCCTTGTCGGTTGATTTTGAAACAGATACATTTTTTCCGTTTTTATCTGTTACTGTAATATTTGTAATGTTGGAACTAATATAGCTGCCACCGCTGATGCCGCCACGACCACCGCCACCGCCGGAAGATGAGCCGCCGCCTGTTGACTTGACAGGAACAGTAATTTTACCGTTTGTATCGGTAGATTTTGTTGCAGTTGCCTT
>CAKSIW010000148.1 GCA_934463175.1 uncultured Clostridia bacterium
GGATCATACACCGATATGCCGTCCAGCATAATGTTATATTCACCTCGGTTTCTCTGCGTCTGCTCGTAATTTTCTTTTGAAACATATCGAAACTGCCTTAAAAGTCTGTCCTTATCGACGGTAATGCCGTTTTGGATAACAAATGCTTTATATGCTTCAACATCATTTTCCAATATTCTTGAAAGCTCCGCATTGAGATCGCCGAAACTCACTCCGTCTTTTGAAACAAACTTAACATCTTCGTCGTAACGGCTGCCCAAATTTCTGTTTATGCGGTTAATTATGTTTGTTATTTCGCCTACGCGATTGAAATAGTCAAGCGATTTTGTTTTTGTCCAGTCTACCTCAAACGCAGAGCTTGTGAAAATATATTTGTTTTCATAGTATTCCTCGTAGCTATCGGTGACAGCGGTCAGTATTTTGCCTTTTGAAGGCAAGACAAACTGTTTTAAAACCCCCCTCGCACACGCAGCTATGCCATTTGATTTAATCGAATCCGAAACTACCGAATACGAAATCGTATATTTCGACGGAAAGTCTGAGTATGTGTCATTTCCGTCAAGAACATTTTGCCGTATTGCGTTAAAGCTGCCATCCGTCGTGATGCCTGTAACGGAGATATGCCCTCTCAGCGTTTCCGGGATTATCTTATTGTCCAGTTTATCGCAGGCATTTTTTAGAACTTCGTCGCTTAAAACCTCGTAAATATCAAACGGTGAACCGTCAGGATTGCATCCCTTTGATATTTCCGAAAAAGAAATAGAAACGGTTGTGTATGCCGTATTCAGGTTTCCGGCGGCAACGCAGAACGTAACAATCGCCGCAACAACGATTACACATAAAATTGAATAACCGAACCTTGCTTTCGGCAGTTTGATTTTATCTTCTTCATCAATCGGTATATCCTCCGAGAGCTTCGTTTCATCAACGAATGTTTCAAGCTCCGGATAGGGCATTTTATTCTTAAATTTCATACAGAAACGTCTCCTTTTGTTTTTTCTTGTTCCTCAAATGAAAGCGCCGCATACATCAGCAAATTCCAAAACGCCTTGATACTCGGATTGATTGTAAGCGTCATTGAGAGTGCAAGTATGCCGAGCATTGCCGCCGAGATGTATCCTCGTTTTTTTATGTTTCTGAATACCGCCGAAAAGGACATCAGAATAAATGTTATAAATCCCGGTATGCCCTGATTGTAAAGTGACTGTATAAATTGATTATGCGCAACCACGCTCGCTCGTCTTCCGTTTATCATCATTTCGTGAAAAACAAATATACCTCTGCCTCGAAGCAGTTCCCAAGACGAGTTTTTTATTGTATCGAACATTGAGAGCCATATATCGCCGCGTGCCGTTCCGCGTGTTTCTATAACGTTTTTTATACTGAAGCGCACAGAAACGTCTTCCGGCAAAATCGGTATCACAATCGTCCAAAAAATAATTGCCGCAGCTATCACCACACCAATACCGGCAAGGCGCTGTTTTGTTCCTTTTGCATTAATAAATACAAATGTCATTATCATAATTACAAGTGCCAGCAGTCCGCCGCGCGAGCCTGAACTGAAAACCATATACACTCCCAGTGCAAGCAACACCGCACACACAACGGTATAGATTTTGTTTTCCCTCATTTTCTTTAACGCAACCGCCATAGGCAGGAGAAAAAAACCTACAAAGTAATTCGGGTCGCTTGTTGCGCCGAATAATGTCATAGTGTTTCTGTCGCCATACCAATCCGCACCGATAAAGCCGAGTACAATCATCACTC
>CAKSIW010000149.1 GCA_934463175.1 uncultured Clostridia bacterium
CGCGGGAGTGGCTCAGTGGTAGAGCGTCACCTTGCCAAGGTGAACGTCGCGAGTTCGAATCTCGTCTTCCGCTCCAAAAGACAAAGGACGCAGTTTGCGTCTTTTGTCTTAAAAAATTTAATACGGCGCCATAGCCAAGTGGTAAGGCAAAGCTCTGCAAAAGCTCTATCCCCCGGTTCAAATCCGGGTGGCGCCTCCAAAAAAAGATTCTCATTCGAGAATCTTTTTAATTTTGCTTTGTTGTTAATGCATATTAATCTGTATAGTTTTCTTTTATCCACTCTTTTGCTATATATAAATCTATTTCATGATGAATATCTATAGATTCGTCAATAACATACGGTTTTATTTTATTCCCCATAAAACACCACGGTTTTTGCCCTTCTGCATCGCTTAGTAATTCCTTTACATTTAAAACCCATATATTATGCGCAGGGAAATAACATGTCGGCAAGTCCTGTCGGTTAGTAGAAATGTTCCCCGACACCCCTTTCTCATACATCTCAAGCATTCCGTTCCCATTCAAGGACTTTGCGCGCAACGGATGATGATCATTATCCTCGTATACAGGAATTACTGAAGAAATACTCATGTCTTTTTTCATCATGTCAACACAATCGTCAATCCATTCTGACTTTATTGTAACATTGTTTGCAAGTATAACCACTAATATATCCGGCATACCTTCCAACCCGCGTATAACCTCCAAACCGTGCATAATGCAATCAACATGCTGTGCAGTCGGCAATGCCAATTCACGCGGTCTTTTTATGCGTGTATACCCTATATTTTCCGCAGCATCAAGAATTTTATTATCATCACTGCTACAATAGTATGTATTAATGGATTTTGCCTTAATTCCGGCATTTGCAGGATAGTATAAAACCGGTTTCCCCAAAATATCAAGTATATTTTTGTCCTTCAAAGAATTATTTCCTCTTCCGGTTAATAACGCCGCTACTTTCATCAAATTATTTCCTCCTTTTTCCTTTCTACTGCTCATTATTTATTTTCTGATAAACAAAAAACATCTGCTTCGATCGTATGTTCAATTATATACTCATATAATTTCTTTCCGTTCAAAGCCCTGAAGTTTTTTCCCCTTAACACGTTCCGAATTTGATTTTATAGGTATGAAACACGCAGTACTCATTTTTTATCCTCCCCATAATAGTTTTTGTTTTCCATATTTAAATATTCGTTTTAAAACCAATTCTATCTCACTTTTGTTTATCACCGCCATCATCAATATAATTATTACTTCCAGGTACCATAACTGCGTAAATATCTCTATGCATGCTTGCACACACAGCAACATCCACGTCAAAAGTACTCGTCCATAATTTTCAATCTTCAAATCATCGCCAACCGCTCTTTTCCTGACAATGTATATTATTAAGCTTGCAATGACTGTCGCAACAGTTGCCCCCTGTGCACCAACAAAATGCACAAACACTATATTCATAACAACATTCGCAATTGCCCCATACACCGCGGAAAGCGCCATCGCCCTTGAATCCTTTCGTCCCGACAATATCGGTCCTAAAAAGCCCGAAGCGCTATTAATCACACAGCTTATCAACAAAGCCGGAACATATCGCCACGCAGAATAAAACTCATTTGCATACATAATC
>CAKSIW010000150.1 GCA_934463175.1 uncultured Clostridia bacterium
CCTGTGTACTCACGGAGGTAATAGGTGAATTTTGGAAAAGCAATGAGACTTGAAGGCTCGGTGAAAATACCGAGCCTTCTTTTTCAGCTGTACCTATACTTTGACGGCGGATTCGATGTGTACTTCTTAAAGCATTTGGAGAATTGGCTTATATCCGGGATGCCGACAAGCTCCGCAACCTCACGCACCGAATACTTTCCCGATTGGAGGAACGTTACAGCTTCGCCAATTCTGTAGCTTGTCAGAAACTTATGCAGGCTCATTCCCGTACACGAGAGCATAATTCTGCTTATATGATTCGGATGGTAGTGAAACTTTGCCGCAATGTCGGCATATGTGATTTTTTTTTGATAATTCTCCCTGATATATGAAATCACCCTCTCGGAAATGTCATTCTCCCTTATGCACTTCGGCATATTGTACTCTCTGACGGCAGCAACAAGAATACCTGTCAATGTTGCTGTACAATTCATAGAGTAGTACTGTTGCTTGTTATTATACTCTTCCCTGAGTTTTATGAATTTCTCTTCAAATCGCTGTGCGTTATCTATAACAAAATACCTCCCGAAAGCTTCCTCGTCAACTACATTGGCATCATCAAGGAGCATTGTCGTGTCAAATTCTTTTTCTTTCAGAGGTGGAATCGGATAGTTTTTTTCTTCGTTCACACAGGAAAAATCAAAATTACATGCAATAAACGATAGGGTTTCGGTGCAGAAAGTATATCGATAAGGTAGTGCCGAACGCCAATAAAGAAGTGAACCGGAAGATATCTCGACCTCATCGCCGTCAATTTCAAGTTTTCCTTCACCATTTGTGCAATAGAATATCCTGTTATCAAGGGCACACATCGATTCTGTGTAGGGGAATTGTTTCTGAACTCTTATAAACCTTACAAATGGTTTTATTTCATTAAACCTCATAATATCACCGTTACATGTTTATTTTTTACAAATACACGTTTATTTTTGCTCTTTTCCAACCATCTCTTTTGTGATAGAATGACAAAAGAACAGCAAGGAAACCTCATTCACAAATCAAGCACGCAACCGCACAACTGAATTATAGCACAAATCAATGATTTTGTCAACATACACAAGGTGTTCGCCGTTTCAGATTCCTTCGACTGTCTATGACAGATGACAGCGTACAGATAAGAATCAATATTTTTTCGAACACATATATGCGTATATTGACGGTTTACGATGCAGAACAATGCTGCATAAAACTATAACAAACAGGAGTGAAGGAAAAATGTACAACATCAAGCTTTACGATTATGTTCCGGAACCGAAGCCCGTGACAAGCAACATTATCGTCTGTGCACATTATTATGCGGCGTGGAAAAAAGGTTCGGCAGAGCTTCACAACGGCTTTAACGATCTTCATAATTATCCCGAACGTACGCCTCTCATGGGTTACTACGACGAGGAAAGCCCTGAGGTCTGCGATTGGGAGATAAAGTGGGCGTCAGAACACGGCATAAATTGCTTCATACACTGCTGGTATCGTAAAAAGAATAACTG